>NZ_JAWMPW010000020.1:0-67060 GCF_033101115.1 Vibrio sp. TH_r3
CAGCGTAAAAACGCTGCCCTCAACTATAAAACGTCTGACTATTTACATCGAATCATTTCGACAAGCCGTCACCTCATTTAGCGAATTCTTCACCAATAGTTATATCGCCATTTAATGTCTCTAACATTCCATCAAGTGCTTGTTGTTCAAATACACTCAATTCACCGTAGCTTAATACTTCTTCAACTCCTTCTTTACCTAACTTAATAGGTTGAGCAAAGAAACGAGTGTGTTCACCAGCACCTTCTACGTACGCGCATTCAATAACATTCTCGTCGCCATTTAAAGCGTTAACTAGAGCTAGGCCAAAACGACAAGCAGCTTGCCCCATAGATAAGGTAGCAGAACCACCGCCAGCTTTTGCTTCAACAACTTCTGTTCCTGCATTTTGAATACGAGTTGTTAATGCTGCCACTTCTTCTTGTGTGAATTCAACCCCTTCAACCTGAGATAGTAGAGGTAAAATGGTAACGCCAGAGTGACCACCAATAACAGGGACACGAACATCGCTAGGATCTTTATCTTTTAATGCAGCAACAAAGGTTTCAGAACGAATAACATCCAAAGTCGTTATACCGAATAAACGACGTTTATCATAAACCCCTGCTTTTTTTAGTACATCAGCCGCAATAGCAACGGTTGTATTCACTGGGTTAGTGATAATACCTACTAGCGCTTTAGGACAAGTTACAGCTATTTTTTCAGCTAAAGATTTAACAATACCAGCATTGACATTAAACAAATCGGCACGGTCCATACCTGGTTTACGAGCAACACCTGCAGAAATAAGTACGACATCAGCACCTTCTAACGCTGGCGTTGGATCTTCACCTGCATAACCTTTTATAGAGACAGGCGTTGGAATATGGCTTAAATCTGCAGCAACACCAGGTGTAACTGGCGCGATATCATATAGGGCTAAATCAGTACCAGCAGGAAGGCGGTTTTTAAGTAATAGGGCAAGAGCCTGGCCTATACCACCAGCGGCACCAATAACGGCTACTTTCATAGTAGTTCTCCTTGATAAGGTTAATTTTTAATTTTGAATCACGTATTTTTATTAAAAGTAAGGTCTATACAGAAATTAAAGGAATCACTAATCGAATACAATTAATTAACGTCAGCTTTGCGACTTCGCGCAATTCACAGACAACGTGCTACAAAAGTTGCATTGAAATCTTCAACTTACCCAATATAGCACTTGTTAACTAAGTGTTGCCAATATGTTTATTGTTGGTTTTAATATTCAATGATAAAAATAACAAATATCAAGCGATTATTTGATGCTTATAGAAAAAATATGAGAAGATGTCCTTCTCTAATGGTATGAGACGAATAAACATCATGCGCAATACAGAAAAACAAGATAATTTAGTAAAAGCCTTTAAAGCTATTTTGAAAGAAGAAAGATTCGGCTCTCAAGGCGAAATTGTTGATGCTTTACGGATTGAAGGTTTTGACAATATAAACCAATCCAAGGTGTCTCGAATGCTCACTAAGTTTGGAGCAGTTCGAACCAGAAATGCAAAAATGGAAATGGTGTACTGCTTACCAGCTGAACTAGGCGTTCCCACCACATCTAGCCCGTTGCGTGAACTTGTTTTAGATATTGACTATAACAATGCTATTGTCGTCATTCATACAGGACCAGGAGCGGCGCAACTGATCGCAAGATTACTAGATTCACTAGGAAAGTCAGAAGGAATTCTTGGTGTAGTGGCTGGTGATGATACGATATTTATTACCCCAACTATTACCGTCACAACTAAGCAGTTATTTAATTCCGTTTGCTCTTTGTTTGAATACTCAGGATAGAATCTTTTAGAGACCCTGTAAAAATCTTACTTAGGCTATTTTGTTGCCTAGATTTTATATCGTATTTATCATTTTATTATTTTTCATCATTTTGAAAAATGGGCTACTGTACCCGTAACAATAGTAAAGATAAAATAAGCAATTGATTTTTAAATATTAAATAAAAAATTCGACTCACCGCCAGTCTCCTTGCATCTTGAATGTTTTGTATTAATAAGGATTATTATAATTAGATCTGTTTTTTTGGTATTATACGCGCGCTTTTTCGAGATATATCTTGAAAAAATGCCTTTTCCAAAAGGAAAAATCTGTAAATAGCCAGTAAGTTAGCGCTAACTACAGGGACTATAATGAATAAAAAAGGAACATGCATGGCATTTAAAAAACTTATTCAATTTGGCGCTATTGCCATTACTGTATTAGGCGTACACGCTGCAAATGCACAGTCATTCATTACGATTGGTACTGGTTCAGTGACTGGTGTTTATTACCCTACAGGTGGAGCAATCTGTAAGTTAGTTAACAAAGGTAGAAAAACGCATAACATTCGCTGTTCTGTTGAATCAACCGGTGGATCTATTTATAACATCAATACGATGAAAGCAGGCGAACTTGATTTCGGTATCGTTCAATCTGATGCTCAATATAATGGCTATAATGGTACTGACAAATTCCAAAATGAATTTAAACAATTACGGGCCATATTCTCTCTACATACTGAGCCGTTTAATATTATTGCGCGTGCTGACTCTGATATTAACAATGTCGCAGACTTAAACGGTAAGCGCGTTAACATTGGTAACCCTGGTTCAGGAGATCGTTCAACTATGAGCGTGGTTATGGACGCATTTGGTTGGACTCGAGACAGCTTTAAACTTGCCTCAGAACTAAAAGGTTCAGAACGTTCACAAGCCTTATGTGACAATAAAATTGATGCCTTTATTTACATGGTTGGCCACCCGAATGGTTCTATCAAAGAAGCAACAACATCTTGCGATGCAAAACTGGTTTCTGCTACAGGTCCAGAAATCGATAAAATTGTTTCTGAGCATCCGTACTATGCGTACACAAATCTACCTGCCGGAACTTATCGTGGGACAGAGAGTGACATTAATAGCTTTGGTGTAGCCGCGACAATGGTTACCACAACTAACGTGTCAGACGATATCGCCTATAATGTAACCAAAGCTGTGTTTGAAAATTTTGACACATTTAAGCGTTTACACCCTGCCTTTGCCCAGCTTAAAAAAGAACAAATGGTGCAAGCAGGCATTTCTATTCCCCTCCATCCTGGAGCGGAAAAATACTATAAAGAAATTGGCCTCCTTAAATAGTTTTTTATAAGCCAATTAAAAATTAAGGAGGCGATAGCCTCCTTATTCGTTTTAGTGCTGAATGTATTACTAGGCACTCATTTTTTTAATCAATTACTTTGCTACACTTGATCAAACTAACTTGGTTGAATTTTTTGATTCACTGTCCATCATTCTAGTTTTGATCTGTAACAATAGACCGTCACTATAAGGAAAAAGTACATGACGCAGGCAACAAAACCGTCTCCAGATGTGCAAGAAATGGTGGCTCAAGTCGATACCGGTGCTCGAAACCCAAAAGGTTTTCCAGGACGTATTTTATGGCTTGTACCACTTTGCTGGTCACTCTTTCAACTTTGGTACGCATCCCCACTACCGTTTATTTTTAATTTTGGTGTATTGAATGACACGGAAGCTCGCTCTATTCATTTGACGTTTGCCATTTTCTTAGCATTTACTGCTTATCCAGCACTAACTAATTCTCCTAGAGATAGAGTCCCGTTAATCGACTGGATATTAGCATTAGCAGGAAGCTTTGCAGCGTGCTACATCTACCTGTTTTATGCGCAACTTGCCGAACGTTCTGGTGCACCAACCACTTTTGATATTGTTGCAGCGGTCATTGGCATGGTATTGCTATTGGAAGCCACTCGACGCGCCTTAGGTCCACCACTCATGGTCGTTGCCGCTGTTTTTTTACTTTACACCTTTGCTGGTCCACATATGCCAGACGTTATTGCCCACAAAGGAGCGAGCTTAAACAAAGCAATGTCTCACCTGTGGTTAACCACAGAAGGTGTATTTGGAGTTGCGTTAGGTGTTTCTACTTCTTTTGTCTTTTTATTCGTTCTGTTTGGAGCGATGCTTGATCGAGCAGGTGCAGGTGCTTACTTTATAAAAGTCGCTTTCTCTTTACTTGGTCATATGCGCGGTGGCCCGGCAAAAGCTGCGGTTGTGGCTTCGGGGTTATCAGGCCTAGTATCCGGTTCTTCAATAGCAAACGTAGTGACAACCGGAACCTTCACTATTCCTTTGATGAAAAGAGTCGGATTCCCAGGGACAAAAGCCGGTGCAGTAGAGGTTGCAGCTTCTACTAATGGGCAATTAACACCTCCAATTATGGGCGCTGCTGCTTTTCTCATGGTTGAATACGTTGGTATCTCATATGTAGAAGTCATTAGAGCGGCTCTTTTACCTGCGCTGATTTCTTACATTGCTTTACTGTACATTGTTCACTTAGAAGCGTGTAAAGCGGGTATGACTGGGTTACCACGTCGCCACACACCAAAACTGTTACATAGCATGCTCTCTTTTGTTGGAACTATCCTAGGTTTATGCATTATCAGTGCTGCAGTTTATTATGGTGTAGGTTGGACAAAAGACGTATTTGGTGAAGCTGCCACTCCTATTGTCACTGTTGTATTGCTCATGGCTTATGTTGGCTTAGTGAGTATTTCCGCTCGCTATAGAGAACATGCTCTTATGTCGATAGACGAAGAACTACTCGAAGTACCAGAAGCGGGACCGACAATTAAATCCGGATTGCACTTCTTATTACCGATTGTTGTGTTGGTATGGTGTTTAACGGTAGAACGTTTTTCTCCCGGCTTATCGGCTTTCTGGGCAACGGTGTTTATGATCTTTATTTTATTAACACAACGACCTCTTATGACCTTATTTGCTAAAGAAGGGGATATTAAGCAAAGTATTAAAGAAGGCTTTATCGACCTTTCCGAAAGTTTGGTCTCTGGTGCTCGCAACATGATAGGTATTGGTGTAGCAACAGCAGCGGCCGGCACAGTAGTTGGCGTAGTAACTTTAACAGGCATCGGTTTAGTAATGACCGACTTTGTTGAGTTTATCTCAGGCGGTAGCATTATTTTAATGTTGTTATTCACTGCTGTTATTAGTTTAGTTTTAGGTATGGGCCTTCCAACAACGGCTAACTATATCGTTGTGTCTACCCTTATGGCTCCGGTTATTGTGACACTTGGGGCGGCACATGGACTGATTATTCCCTTGATTGCTGTTCACTTGTTTGTGTTCTATTTTGGTATTCTTGCCGATGATACTCCTCCGGTTGGTCTGGCAGCATTTGCTGCAGCAGCTATCGCAAAGTCCGATCCTATTCGAACGGGTATTCAAGGTTTTACCTATGACATTCGAACCGCAATATTGCCGTTTATGTTTATATTCAATACCCAATTATTACTTATGGGTGTGGATACATGGTGGCACTTATTCCTCACAATAATGTCTTCAATCACAGCGATGCTTATTTTTTCCGCTGCGACTCAAGGATGGTGGTTCACTAAGAATAAGTGGTGGGAAACACTGCTCCTTCTCGTGTTAACCTTTACCTTCTTCAGACCGGGGTTTTGGTGGGATATGATTTATCCAGCGAAAGATCATTACCCTGGAGTTGAGATAGCTCAAGTAACCGAAAATCTCGCTGTGGGACAATCACTTGAGTTAAGAGTTGCTGGTGAGACCCTAGAAGGTAAAGCGACTGAGAAAACCGTAATATTACCATTTGAAGATGACGCAAAAGGTTCAGAGGAACGCATTGCATCAATGGGTTTAATGTTAATTGAAAAAGATAACAAGATGATCGTTGATATGATTGAATTTGGTAGCCCAGCAGAAGCCGCCGGTATCGACTTCGACTGGGAAATACAATCGGTAATCTTACAAGCGGATAGACCAATGAAAGAATGGGTTTTTGTCCCTGCTTTACTGATATTGTTTGGTCTAGGCTTTAACCAGAAACGCCGTGCTCGTAAGGATGAACTGAGCGCATAGTACGTCTAATCGCATAGTATGGTTTATATCGTACTATGCGAAGTACATACGATATTAACAAACGATTTAAGCTGAATTATTTTCTGCTGCTCTTGTTGTTAAGATCGTAACGTAATGAATAGGGATAACTTGGGGTAACTCCCTTCCTAATTGTAGAGATAACGAAATGTATAAACAAATCCTTGTTCCTGTCGACTTAAATGATAAAGGCTTTTCTGATAGAGCAATTGAGCTCGCGGTATGGCACGCGAAGACATCCAATGCAGAGGTGCACTTATTAACCGTTCTTCCTGGAATTCATATGTCGATGGTTGCTACTTACTTCCCAAAAGATGCTGCCAATAAAATGAAGCAGGACGTAAAACATCAACTGCAAAAATTTGCCATAGAACATATAGATGAAGATATCGTTTATAAAACCCACGTAGCAGAAGGAAAACCTTACGCTACGATTTTAGAGTACGCAAGTAAATTGGGCGCAGATTTGATTGTTATGCCTAGCCATAAACGCTCTAAAGTTGATAAAGTCGTATTAGGTTCAGTGGCAAGTAAAGTCGTTCAAAACTCACCAATTAACGTTTTAGTCGTCAAGCCTCAGGGCTAGCTAACCACGAGATTAACTGCTGGTTAATAGCTTATAATCGGGCAGTATTTTAGTCGCACTAAAATGCTGCCAAATTTGTTCTTGCGCGGCTTGATAAAAATCACACGCCACAAAAGCACTGGTTAATTCATTATTGCTTGGATGATAGTAACTCAACTCCGTTGAATGAAGTTGCAATCGGTCTGAATACCCTTTCGCTGCTGGGTGTGCATAAAATTCATCGCCAACGATCGGATGACCAAGTTCCATCATATGAACTCGAAGTTGATGCGAACGGCCTGAAATGGGTAATAGACGAACCAGCGTGGTTTCTTTCTCTCTTTCAACCACCTGATAGTTAGTTTGAGATGGCTTACCATGTTCGTAACAGACTTTTTGTCTCGGTCGATTTGGCCAATCACAAATAAGCGGTAAATCTACGCAACCTTCATCTTGCTCTACCTGTCCCCATACTCTTGCATAGTAAATCTTATGCGTTAAACGATATTGAAACTGCTTTTTAATGTGTCGTTCAGCTTGTTTGGTCAAGGCAAACAGCATTAAACCTGATGTTGCCATATCCAAACGATGAACGACTTGAATATCAGGATAATCCACCACCAACCGGCTCCATAAACTATCGTAATGTTGTGCTAGTCTTCCGGGAACAGACAACAGTCCGGCAGGTTTATTTGCCACCAAAACATGTTCATCTTGGAATGTTATTTCAATGGGTTGCTGTGAAGGAGAATAGTCGATCATAGGTAATGATTATCTTATTAAAATAGAGAAGTAAATAAACCGCAAGCACTCTCAATACTTTGCTTACGGTTTGTTGACTACATCATGAATATACTGAGTATTAATTATGTGAAACAACAATAAGTCGTAATGAATCCAATTGGATTTGCGCCTGAGAAATATAACCCGTGAGTTGTTGGATTTGATTCTCGATGGCTTGTAGCTCTTCATCACGAATATTTGGGTTCACGGCCTTTAGCGCTTGTAACCGCTCTAATTCTGCGTTTAGCGAACTCGACATTTCGTTTTGCGCTTTCTCCCGTACTGCATTCAATTTACTATCAATACACTTCTCACCCGCTTCAATCAGCTTGTGAATATCCGCCTGAACACTTGATACAAGCTTATTAGCCAGATGACGATTTACTGGGCTCAATTGACGATTAAAACTGTCAAATTCAACTTGCTCAGAAAGATCATTGCCTTTGCCATCCATCATTAAACGAATTGGAGTTTTAGGCAAATACCCACTAATACCACTGCGTTTAGGTGCTTGGGCATCCACTAAATAAATCAGCTCCAGCAACATGGTTCCCACTGGTAACGCTTTATTCTTTAGCAAAGATACCGCTGTTGCTCCTACTCCTTCACTCAACAAGAGATCAATCCCTCCTTGAATCATAGGGTGTTCCCAACTCATAAAGTTCATATCTTCACGAGAAAGTGCCGTTTCACGATCAAATGTTATGGTTGCACCATCGTATGGAAGCCCCGGATAACTCGGTACCATCATGTGCTCCGATGGTGTCACAACCAACGCTTTATCACCTTTGTCATCTTGGTTTAAACCAATCGTGTCAAACAAGCTCAACGCAAAAGAGACCAAATTAGTGTCTCCATCAGTGCTAGCGATCTTTTCTACTAATTCTAATGCTTGCTCACCGCCATTAGAATGCATTTCTAATAAGCGATCTCGTCCGCTCTCCAGTTGCGCTTTAAGAGTTCGATTTAACTTATTTGACTCCTCTATGAGTTGCTCTAAATCGTGCTCTTTTCCACCAGCCAATAAATCGATCAAATCATCTGAATATTGATCATAAACCGCTCTTCCTGTTGGACAAGTCTCGGAAAAAGCTTGTAACCCTTCTTCAAACCAACGAGCAAGAATACCTTGTGAGGAACCTTCTAAGTACGGAACAAAAATATCAATATCACGTAACTGACCAATCCTATCAAGGCGACCAATACGTTGTTCTAGCAAATCTGGATTAAACGGTAAATCAAACATAACTAACTGATTTGCAAATTGGAAGTTGCGTCCTTCTGAACCAATTTCAGAACAAATAAGTACCTGAGCTCCCCCTTCTTCTTGAGCAAAATACGCCGCAGCTTTATCTCGCTCAATAATCGACATTCCTTCATGAAATACCGTTGCACGAATCCCTTCACGTTCTCTCAACGCTTGTTCTAATTGCAATGCTGTGGTCGATCTTGAGGCTATTACCAATATTTTTTCTGAACGTTTTTCTTTTACTTTATCAATCAACCAATTAACACGTGAATCAAATTGCCACCATGATCCACCTTCTAGTTCCTGAAAAATTTCTTCTGGATAAAGCTTTCTCATTGCTTGGGCTTCAGGCAATAAATCTTTATCTAACATATTGGAAACACGGATCGCGCGCGCATATTGATCCGGCATTTCCATCGGTAGAAGATGGACATTCCTTTGTGGAAATCCTTTGATTGCAGAGCGGGTATTTCTAAACAGAACTCGTCCTGTTCCATGACGATCCATTAGATTTTCAATTAACTCATGACGAGCATTAGCTTTGTCTTGTTCAGAAGCATCGGATTCAATAATTCTAAATAAAGGTTCTACATCCTGCTCCGAAAGCAACTCTGTTATTTGGTTTTTAGCGCTATTTTCCAGTGTTACACCTGAAAATAAATTACTCACCGCATCGGCAACCGGCTCATACTGTTTTTCTTCTTGCACAAACGCTTGATAATCATAAAAACGATCTGGATCTAACAAACGCAAACGCGCAAAATGACTCTCATGTCCTAATTGCTCAGGCGTGGCGGTTAATAACAATACAGACTCGGTATTATTAGCTAAACCTTCTACCACTTGGTACTCACGGCTAGGCGCATCAACACTCCATTCCAAGTGGTGTGCTTCGTCCACAACTAAAAGATCCCAATTACCATCCACAATCTGCTCAAAGCGCTTTTGATTTTTAGTTAGAAAACCTAACGAACACAGTACATACTGAGCTGTGTCGAAAGGATTAGACGCCTCAAAACAAGCTTCTATACAGCGTTCTTCATCAAAGATAGAAAAATGCAAATTAAAACGGCGCATCATCTCGACCAACCACTGATGCTGCAATGTCTCCGGTACAACAATCAACACTCGTTCAGCTCGACCTGATAAAACTTGTTGATGAATAATCATCCCGGCTTCAATGGTTTTACCTAGCCCTACTTCATCGGCCAATAAAACACGAGGCGCATGCCTACGTCCGACTTCGTGGGCAATAAATAACTGATGTGGAATAAGCCCAGCTCGCATGCCACAAAGACCACGCATTGGGCTTTTATGCTGCTGATATTGGTTGTGTAACGCGTTATAACGCAAGACAAAATTATCCATACGATCTATTTGACCAGCAAATAACTTATCTTGTGGTTTATTAAAGCGAATTTGATTACTCAGAAAAATCTCACGAAGCGCAATCTCGCTTTCTTGATTATCTTGTCTAGTACCTACATAGGTAAGCAAACCCTTATCTTCTCGTACTTCTTCGACGAAAAGAGACCAACCTTCTTGGCTTTCAATTGTATCTCCAACATGGAAAATAACTCGTGTTATTGGGGCGTCTTTTTGGGCGTAGACTCGGTTTTCTTCTGACGCAGCAAACATCAATGTTACGGTTCTTGCGTCTTGTTCTACGATGGTACCTAAACCCAAATCGCTTTCTGTATCACTTATCCAGCGTTGACCCAAAGCAAATGCCATATACTTGATTACCTCTATATTGGAGTAGACCGATTTAAGTGTATCGATTCTGGTCTATCTATTCTGTAATGCCTACCTGTACATATTATAGGCTGATAAAAACAACGATTCTGCATTTTATCTGCAAAGAAAAGTCGAGAATTTTTAAGGTCGCCAATATTACTTCAAGCCGTGATGCAGGTCACGACTAAAAGAGAATAAACTGACAATTATCAAATCGAATAGATATTTACATAAAACCGTCATATATCTATGAGAAATCTAAATACCAAGTTCACATTTATTACATATACTTATAATGGATGTACCATCAATATCGGCGCATCGAATTGGATAAATTTTGGCCAAAACTGGTTTGTCACTAACGAACAGAATCAATTATTAGTAACAAATATGTTAATTAAGCTAACCGCAATACGCGGTAAAGGAGACGCTTATGGGCGATACCGATAGGAAAATTTTTGTTTTAGATACCAATATTCTTCTGCATGAACCTTTCGCAATCTATTCCTTTCAAGAACACGACGTAATTATTCCCATGACTGTCCTCGAAGAATTGGACAGAATTAAAGACAGCAAACGAGACGTAGCACGCGATGCTCGAGTCGCTATTCGCGCTTTAGAAGATATATTTCGCGATGCAACCCCAGAACAAATTTCCGAAGGCATTCCATGTTCAAAAGAGATCAGCGCAACAGGAAGTATTGCTATTCTGGCCGATTTTGGCTTACAAGAAACCGTTAAGGCATTCGCCGATAAAGCAGGTGATAATCGTATATTAAACGCCGTATTATCTCTCCAAAATAAAAAGTCATCACGAGATGTTGTATTAGTAACCAAAGATATCAACATGCGCTTGCGAGCGAAAGGAGCTGGAGTCCGTTTTGTTGAAGATTACCGTTCTGACCAATTAATCGATGATGTGCAATACTTAACCAAAGGTTTTTATAATTACACAGGTAACTTTTGGCAAAATTTAGAAAATGTCGATAGTTATAACGTTGAAGGCCGTACTTATCATTCAATCGATAAAGCGGCGTTACAACCAACCTACATAAACCAATATTTGATCGATGAAGAAACAGATTTTGCAGGGCGAGTAGAATCAATAAAAGATGACAAAGTCGCAATAAAGGATCTCAGTAGAGAAAGGATAATGCATAGAAAAGTGTGGGATATTACACCGAAAAATGTCTATCAAGCAATGGCATTTGACGCTTTAATGGACCCAGAAATCGACCTTGTTATCTTAACTGGCGCAGCAGGTAGCGGTAAAACCTTGCTCGCAATGGCTGCTGCACTGGAACTTTCTATCGAAAAATTTCAATTTGATAAAATAATCGTTACTCGCAACACACCCGATATTGGAGAATCTATAGGTTTTTTACCAGGAACAGAGGAAGAGAAAATGCTGCCTTGGTTAGCCGCTGTTACCGACACTCTTGAAGCATTACACAAACACGATCATTGTAGTGAGGGTTCTCTCAAATATATTTGCGAGAAAGCAAATATTCAATTTAAATCAATCAACTTTATGCGCGGTCGTTCTATTCAAAACGCCTTTGTTTTGCTAGATGAATGCCAAAATCTAACCGCTTCACAAATTAAAACCATTATCACGCGTTGTGGAGAAGGAACCAAAATCGTTTGCTCCGGTAACCTAGCACAGATCGATTCACCTTATTTAACACCTGTAACCTCTGGGCTTACTTATATGGTGGAACGCTTTAAAAACTTTGAAGGAAGCGCCAATGTGCATTTAAATGGGGTAGTAAGAAGTCGCTTGGCGGAATTTGCAGAAGAAAATTTGTGATTAACCGTCTCACGATAAGTTATTAAACGCTATTCTGAGATGCCTTACGGTGTACTCAGATTAGCGTTGTTGTTTTATCAATAATAGAGGTAATGAAGATCAGGAAGCGAACAAGAATACATCATCAGCATAACAGCTATAAAGTATTACTCAGCAAGTGGAGGATAACATTCTAAAATTTCTACGCCATCGCTCGCTTCTACAGTAATAGAGTCGATACCATGTGGGCAGAAAAATTTATCAAATCGAGTTAAACGTGTTTGTTCACCACCACAAGTAATCGTACATTCACCGTTGACGATTAAACCAATATAGAAATCTGGTTCCGATTTTTCCACCACACCTTTAATCACCGATTTACATACACGAAAGCTTTTGGTTGCTCTAGAATCAACCAGTGATTCTTTATGTGATTGCTCATTATACTGAGTCAACAGTAACGGTGTTTGTTGGTATCTTTGGTAAACGTCTTGTTTAGATACCTGTTCAAAGTTAAATACATCTAAGCAAAAATCCAGATCGCGACTCATAAATCGTGCTTCTTCAGGCATAACATAACCTGATTTTTCAAATTCAAAACGCACAGCAAGATCAGAAGGTTCCATGATTTCAATAATAAGTAGCCCTTCCCCAATCGCGTGAGGAACACCACCAGGAATATAAAAACTATCTCCTGGTTTTACCTCTATTTTCTCAAAGCAACCGCTAATCGCATCAATATCCTGTGCTTCGATCATTGATTTTAACTTGTCTCTTTCTGGTGGATGTTGAAAACCTAAATAAATATATGGTTGAGCAACCTCCTCTCGAGCTTGCAGCACATAGTAAGCTTCGGCTTTACCACAAGGAGAATTCAAATTTTCCTGAGCAAATTCGGCCGTAGGATGAACCTGAAAATGCAATCTAACGGATGAATCTAAATACTTAACCAGCAACATAGGATTGTTACCGAATTTATCTACATGATGAGCGCCCAAAAAATAGTGTGGATTAGAATCAATTAAGCAATCAAACTTAACCACTTCATCATTAATAATAACAGACGAGACACCTTCAGAAATATGCTCTCTTCCTTTGTTGGTTGCTTGTGTTGTAGAACCGACCCAATCTTCAGGAAAGTGATTATCTTTAGCAACATCGACATTGGCAATTTGGTCTAAGGTTCGTCCTCCTGTATATGTTCTCCAAACTCTATTTTGAGTAAAAGTTAGTACTTTTCCTTCATAATTCATGTGTCACTCACTTATTTTTAATACCAAAAAACCAAGTCACTTTTTACCGATACAAATAGCTTTATAAATTAAGATAAGATCTATGAATAAAAGCAGTTCGTATAAAGATAAATAGCATCAATAATGCAAAAACATCAATAACTTAGTAAGATTATATTAATCAGACAACAACAGTTTAATTGTTTTTTTAGCCCCGTTAGCGTTCAACAAATCATATTTTTTGAGAACCGATGTTACAAACTGCTCATCTTTAATTAACTCCACACCAAAAATAGATGTTATTGCCAGTAGATTAAGCCCAATATCTCGACTCTCTGGGTATTTTTTATAAATAATGTCAAATTGTTTTACTAACGGGTCAACAACGTCGATAGTTCTACCAAGGTCGTCACAACGGCCAACATATTTCATCCACGCAGCAATACCTAAACTCAACCATTTAGTTGATTTATGTTTGGCTTTCAAAATAGAGATTGATTCACAAAATCTAGGCGGTACTTTCTGGCTACCATCCATGGCTATTTGCCATGTTCGATGCTTTAAGCTTGGGTTAGAGAAACGTTCAATAAGCCTATTGGCGTACTCATTCAAATCGATATCTGGTGGCGTATTTAAAGATTCAGCTTGCTCATTCATCATTAATTCATACACAGCCGATCGAAAGTTTTGGTCAGTAATAACTTCAGAAATGTAATCATACCCCGCTAAATAGCCCATATAAGCCATAAATGAATGACTACCATTTAACATGCGTAACTTCATCTCTTCAAAAGGCGCGACATCGGTTACAAACTGAGCGCCTACTTTATCCCACTCTGGTTTTCCATTAACAAAATCATCTTCAATCACCCATTGTCTAAACGGTTCACAAACAACCGCGCAAGGATCGCTATAGCCTAAGATAGTCGCGATGTCTTTTTCATCTTCAGCTGTGACAGCAGGTGTAATGCGATCAACCATGGTGCATGGAAAGGTAACATGTTGGTCTATCCAAAGGCCTAAAGCCGGATCGATAAGGTTAGCGTAATCTAAAATCACCGCTTTCGCTACGTGACCATTACTATTGATATTATCGCAAGACATGACGGTAAACGGTTGTATGCCTAGGTCTTTTCTTATTCTTAAGCCTTCAACTATATATCCTATCACCGAGCAAGGTTGATGTGGATTAGCCAGATCTTTTTCGATCAAACTATTGCTAACGTCTAATTTTCCACTAACAAAATCGGCACAATAACCTTTTTCAGTAATCGTCATAGAAACGATCGCAACCTGTTGCTCTGTCAATTTTGCTATAATGGCGGCTGGGCCATCAAGATTGGCATGCAGAGATTCATTAATTGAACTGGAAAGTTTTAAAGTATTAGATTCTGCTCCCTTTTCTA
The DNA here is from genome assembly GCF_033101115.1 of Vibrio sp. TH_r3. Lineage (NCBI taxonomy): Bacteria > Pseudomonadati > Pseudomonadota > Gammaproteobacteria > Vibrionales > Vibrionaceae > Vibrio > Vibrio sp. TH_r3. Next base: position 14,710 of record NZ_JAWMPW010000020.1, read on the forward strand.
ATACATGATAACGATGGTCTTGCTGGCGTAGCTGCTCTATATTTTTTTGGCCAAATAAATCAACTTCACATATCCCCCAATCTCCACCAACCAAATTGTGTAACTCGCTAGTATAAAGAGCTTGATGGGAACGATGAAAAGCACCAAAACCAAAATGAACAATACGGCTCTTCAGTAGAGAATTTTGATAAATGGGCGCTTTTTTCTCTTGTTGATCGTCTTTATCTAACATATTCACTTAGCCTTAAAGATTGTTTATTGTCTGATAATATGAATAAGTAAAATATATCACCAACAAAATTGGTCAACCTAAATAAGATAAAAACATGATTTTAGTCAACCAATTCTGTTTATTATTTGAAAAAAGCCAGAAAAACGAACGTGAACGGATTGAGAAATTCTAACCGCCCATAATTGGTCGACCAAAAAAACAAGATAGATAGGTATGAGACAATAGTGAGTTTAATGTCATGCTACGCTAGATTTATCAGACCATCCTAATTGGACAAAGGTGCGCAGTTTTTCATTGTTATGCTTATGACTTAATGAAGATATAGAGTCATACACTAACACTTTTAATTCATCAACAAAGATAAAATCAGTAGCGATAGCTTTTGCATCGCTAACATGATGCGTCACCATGACAACAGTAATGCCTCTTTCTTCAGCAAGCTGTTTAACCAAAAACAGCATTTCATTTCTTAAAATAGGATCTAACGCAGAAAAGGGTTCATCTAGCAGCCAAATTGAATGTGGTTGAACAAAGCAACGCGCCAATGCGACACGCTGTTTCTGACCACCAGATAGTTTTTCTGGTGTCCGATCTAGTAACTCTTCAATTCCAACCTGTTTTGCAGCCGAAACCACTTGTATTTTTTGCTTGTTTGTTAGCTTTAAACCCGGGTGTAAACCTAAACCAATATTTTCTCGAATCGTTAAATGACTAAATAAATTGTGCTCTTGAAATAACATGGAAAAAGGTCTTTTATGAGGAGGTATATTAAGTAACGATTTACTATCCACTTGTATGTCTCCTTTCTCTGGCTGTATAAAGCCAGCAATTAAAGACAATAAAGTCGACTTACCCGCGCCACTCGGGCCCATCAACGCCACAATACTTTCATCGTTTATCGATAAGTCGAATTGAAAAATATCTTTATGATAGCGGTATTGAATATCATCAACTCTGAGCATGTGCTCTCCCAAATAGCTTTTCTACTAACGTGAAACTGCCAACACTCAATAAAAGAAGAACAAGCGAGACAACCGCAGCAGCTTCCATTTGATAACTGCCTAACAGTTGGAACAAATACAACGGTAACGTTTTAAAATCTTGACTACCAAATAAAGCTATAGCACTTAGATCTCCAATGGAAAGCATAAAACTGATAGTAAACGCTTGTGCAATGGGCTTTCGTAGTGCTCGCCATTCAATCAATAAAAAACGACGCCATCCTTTCATCCCTAAACTCATAGTAAGCAGCTGGTACTGTTGTACTATTTGAAAGAAAGGTTCAGATAACGTTTTAATCACATATGGTAATGCGGTTAAAGCATTCACCGCTACCACAATAAAAAATGCGAGACTGTAAACGTCTGTTGTTTTTCTCAACAACAAAAATAACCCTGTACTTATCACTAAACCAGGCGTGACCAAAATAATGGTTCCCATCATCTCGATGCTGTTCGCCAAATTTAGCCTGCCCTGTATTCTCCATATTCGGCTGGTTTGCAATATGCAGATCCCTATAAAAACAGCTGACACACTGGCAAGGCTCGCAATGCTCAATGATGCTTCAACCGCTTGCCAAAACTGACTATCTTGTAGTACTTGCCATAGTTTTGAATTAATACCACTAATCACCACCATCAATAATGGGGGTAAGACAATCAATACAGATAACAGAACCCACAAAACGTCCCAACATTGAGATATTTTTCTGTCATCAGTGAGTGGAATTAGCTGAAAAATGGCTTCAATCGACAATCTATTTTTTTTACTTACTTTTTGTATTACTAAAGACACACCCCCGCATAACAACATTTGCCATATCGCCAACAATGCACCTGCTTGTAAATCGAAATCAAACTTTATCGCCTGATATATTGCGAGTTCGATGGTGGTTGACTTAGGCCCTCCACCTAATGCCATTACCGTCGCAAAACTGGTAAAACAGAGCATAAAAACCAAACCACAAACATGAGGAAGTTGTTGACGCAACCTTGGCCATTCAACCCATTTAAACTTATACCAGTGGCCCATACCGAGATGAGCACAGAGTTTATGTTGCTCTATAGGTACCCCCTCTAAAGACAGTAATAATAAACGGCTAGCGTAAGGTAAATTAAAGAAGATATGCGCCAGTAAAATACCGTTTAATCCATAAATTGAGAAAGGTAATTCGTTGTCAAACCAATCAAACAGCTTGGCTAATAATCCATTATTGCCATAAATAGCTAGTAGACCAAAAACACCAACTAATACTGGTAAAACCAAGGTACAAGAAAATAATTTAAGCAACAGTGATTTACCCATAAACTGTCGTCGTGACAGAGCATGAGCAACAGGAATAGCTAACCCGACACTGAACACGGTCGACAATAACGCTTGATAAAAACTAAACTTGGTTACATGTAGATAGTAAGGATCAGAGACAATTTGACTTAGATTGAGATTAGGAGCGTAGGAGATTAACGCTCCTAACGCCGAAAGCACAAATAAAGCAATACATACCGCAATAATCAGTCCTAATTTCGGCGCTTGGTTCATAGGGTTATTTCACTAACGCAGACTGCCATTCACGGATCCATGTTTTACGCATTTTTGCCACTTCATCGGGAGTATAAGACAAAGATTGTTGTGGGGTAGTAAGAGTTTCAAACCCTTCTGGTAAGGAGACATTCGTAACAGGGTACATCCAGTTTCCTGTTGGCATTACCGTTTGGAATTCATCACTTAAAATGAAATTCATAAACTGATCGGCCAGTTTAGGGTGACGAGAACTTTTCACTTTAGCTGCGACTTCCGTTTGCATGTAGTGTCCTTCACTAAAGTTAGCGGCAGCATATTTATCGTCATTTTCTGCAATCAAGTGATAGGCAGGTGATGTGGTATAAGACAAGACTAAATCCGATTCTCCCTCTAAAAACATAGAGTAAGCTTCTGACCAACCTTTAGTGACTGTAACCGTCTTTTTAGCCAGTAAACTCCATGCTTCGCTAGATTCATCTCCATATACGGATTTCATCCATAACATTAAACCTTGGCCCGGAGTCGATGTTCGCGGATCTTGATAAATAACCTTCAAGTCATCACGTTTTTCAACCAATTCTTTTAGGCTGGTTGGTGGATTTTTTAAGGTTTCTTTGTTGTAGACAAAAGCAAAGTAACCAAAATCGAAAGGAACAAAGGTATTATCAGACCAACCATTAGGTAAAATAGTTGCAGAGGTATCAACACGGTGTTCAGCTAACAACCCAGTACTTTTTGCTTCAGCCATCAAGTTAGTATCTAAACCTAAAATAACATCTGCTTTGCTATTAGTGTCTTCTAAGCGAAGACGATTTAAAATTGAAACACCATCATCTAAGGCAATAAACTCTAAATCACAGTCACACTGTACTTCAAACGCTTTTTCGATTTTAGGCCCTGGCCCCCAATCGGAAGCAAACGAATCGTAAGTATAAACGGTTAATTTATCAGCGGCGAAAGTAGAAAATGAAAGGGTTATTGCTAAAGTTGAAATTGTGTATTTCACTGGGCGCTCTCCATGTCTATGAGCGGCACAGGGTTGAGGGAGGATGTCGATAAATCCTAGCTCAATTCCTACGCCAGTATTATCTGGTTCAGGTGTACGGGTTCTAAGAAAACTTAATCTCAGCCCAATAGTTTTTGATTGAAGAAAGCCAATAACTATGAGCACCCCGATGAGTCGGTAGTGATTGTAACCGCAAAGCCAAAAGTTTGCTAGCAAGCAAAAAACGACAAAAAAAGTAAAATAAAACCTACAAAATTCAATGGATCATTTACTTATCGATTATCGTATCCCCAACGCGCAACCAATTTTTGCTCTATTTCAAGATGGTCTAATATTCTTGCTACCATAAAATCAACCAGATCATCAATGCTGGTTGGTTGATGATAAAAGCCCGGTGCAGCGGGCATAATGGTCACACCCATTTGGGATAATTTATGCATATTACCTAAATGTAGAGTAGAGAATGGCGTCTCTCTGACAACCAATAAAAGCTGACCTCGCTCTTTCATAACAACATCGGCAGCTCGTTCAATTAAGTTATCCGACATACCATGAGCTATTGCTGCCACCGTACCGACAGAGCAAGGACAAACAATCATTTTCTTAGGCGCTGCACTTCCTGACGCAACAGGAGAAAACCAATCTTCTTTACCGCATACTACTAATAATTCTGGTTTACATTTTAAATGCTTCACCAATGCTTGTTTTGCAGCATCTGGACCACTAGGTAACTTTAAACCATGCTCTGTCGCTAATACCACTCGAGCTGCGGATGAAATTAGCAAGTACACGGTATAATCAGCTGCGAGTAAACATTCTAGTAGGCGCAACCCATATGGAGCACCGGACGCACCAGTAAATGCCAATGTAATTGTTTTTTTTGTACTCATGAACATTCTCTATTTATTTTCATCACATTATTCACGACGCAAAATTATTATAAACGTCATACAGTTAATAAGGCTTATTGCATTAATGTTAAACCATTTATGATTTTATCGTGTATACCTTCAAACCCACCGTTACTCATGACCACAATTTGATCCCCGTGTGAGGCTTCCTTAAGAATCTCAGACACAAACAAATCAATGTCATCACTAACAAAACTCTTCTGTGGTGCGTTATTTGATTGGTTATCTTGTAAACACAACTTAGCAACATCCTCTACTGACCAATCTATATTCTTAGGCTGAAATAAATACACCGAATCGGCCAATGATAATGAATCAGCTAATGTCGCTTTATGAACGCCCATTTTCATCGTCGCCGATCTTGGTTCTAAAACGGCGATGATTTTTTTATCTCCCACTTTATTACGCAAGCCATCTAAGGTTAATCTTATCGCAGTAGGATGATGAGCAAAGTCGTCATACAGTGTTACCCCTGCTATTTCACCTTTTAATTCTAACCGTCTTTTGGTATTGATAAATCGAGACAAGGATTCACAAGCTAAATCAACCGTTACGCCCACATGTCTTGCTGCTGAAATCGCCATTAATGCATTATTTACATTATGATCACCCACCAAATCCCAACTCACCGTACCAGCTAATTTATTATGTAAAAACACATCAAATGCACTGCCATCTTTATTGGTTTTTTCTACCGACCAATCACAAGACTGGTCACCAATGAACTCTTGTTCACTCCAACAGCCACGTTGTAAAACATCTTGCACCGCATTATCAAATTTAGGTGAAAAAATACGTCCATTGCTAGGTACAGTACGAACTAAATGATGGAATTGTTTTTTAATGGCTTCAAGATCATCAAAAATGTCCGCATGATCAAATTCAAGATTATTGAGCACTAACGTTCTTGGATGATAATGAACAAACTTAGAACGCTTATCAAAAAAAGCACTGTCGTATTCATCAGCTTCGACAACAAAAAAGGGGCTGTTGCCAAGACGGGCAGAAACACCAAAGTTTCCTAACACGCCACCGACTAAAAAGCCCGGTTCATAACCACAATCTTCTAAAATCCATGTCAACATACTTGAGGTTGTGGTTTTACCATGCGTTCCAGATACGGCGAGGACCCATCGTTCATGGAGTAAAAACTCGTGTAACCATTGGGGCCCCGATGTGTATTTAAGATTATTATTTAATAGATATTCGACACATGGATTACCACGGCTAAGTGCATTACCAATAACCACTAAATCAGGTCGAGGTTCTAACTGTTCTGGGTCAAATCCTTTTATAATCTCAATACCTTGAGACTCAAGCAAGGTACTCATTGGCGGGTAAACATTAGTATCACTACCCGTCACTTTATGTCCCAATTGTCGAGCTAATACAGCCGCTCCGCCCATAAAAGTCCCACAAATTCCCAATATATGAATGTGCATTAACTATGTATCCTAAATTTATTCATTGCTGATTATTGTTATTAGCCATTAACCGCTTTCTTGATTTTTCATTTAACCGTTCCCGATCTATTCGCCTGTTCATCAATACATAAATAAGCTAATACACTAACTGCTGATTTATTTTTTAATGTCAATCGTCATCGCGGCTTAATACAAAACAGTGAATAATGTCTCATAAATAAGTAATCATGAAACATTTTTACAAAATTTCTGTGATGGAAATAAAAAACAATTTACATATCATTGAGTTACTTCATTACTCATAAAAAGTTTTTTGTCATACAATTGACACTGTTACTAATAATGACTAAAGCTATAAGCCATTGTAACTAAAAAGTCTCCTAAATAATCAGAAAACGTAAAGGATATAACATGTCTGAATTTCGCACGCTGGGCGAATTTATCGTAGAGAAACAACATGACTTCCCTCACGCAAGTGGCGAGCTATCTTCATTATTAGCTTCTATCCGTCTTGCTGCAAAAATCGTAAACCGTGAGATTAACAAGGCAGGACTCGTTGATATTACCGGTTCGGTTGGCGCTGAAAATATACAAGGTGAAGAGCAACAAAAATTAGATTTATACGCAAACGATAAATTCAAAGCAGCACTAGAAGCCCGAGATCAAGTTTGTGGGGTAGCCAGTGAAGAAGAAGATGAAACTGTTGCATTTAATAAAGAGCTCAACAAAAATGCTAAATATGTTTTGTTAATGGATCCATTGGATGGTTCAAGTAACATAGATGTTAACGTATCTGTTGGTACGATTTTTTCTATTTACCGTCGAGTTTCTCCAGTCGGAACCCCTCCAACACAAGAGGATTTCTTGCAACCAGGAGAGAAACAAGTCGCTGCTGGATATGTAATTTATGGTTCATCAACCATGTTGGTTTATACAACCGGTAATGGTGTTCATGGCTTCACATATGACCCTTCTATTGGTTCATTTTGTTTGTCTCATGAGAAATTGGTAACACCAGAAACAGGGAATATTTACTCAATTAATGAAGGAAACTATATTCGTTTTCCTTTAGGCGTAAAAAAATACATTAAATATTGCCAAGAAAGTGTTCCAGAAGATAATCGTCCTTATACCTCTCGGTACATTGGATCTCTTGTTGCTGACTTCCATCGAAACTTATTGAAAGGCGGGATTTATCTATACCCAAGCACAGAGAGCCATCCGAATGGTAAACTTCGTCTTTTGTATGAATGTAATCCAATGGCCTTTTTAATTGAACAAGCGGGTGGGATAGCTTCAGATGGAAAACAACGAATTATGGAATTAAAACCAACTGAATTACATGAACGCGTGCCTTTCTTTGTTGGTTCTAAAGCTATGGTAGAGAAAGTAGAAGAGTTTATTGCGAAATATCCGAACGAATAATCTGTTGACGCACCTATCTTAATAGGTAGTCGCGTACTTTTTACTTTTCTGCACGACCGTTTTATATAGGGTATTTATACGTCAAAGCCGTTCATAATAAAATGAACGGCTTTCTATTATTTAACTTTCTACCATTAAGATAGCTTTAAACAAAACAGCTAAAACTAATCAAATTCAAATTGATATAACAGATCCACAGCACTATCAACTCCAGATACTGCTTCTAAATATAGATCTGTCAACAACTTATACCTAACGGTAAACTCACCAAAAGAATCAAAAATACCCACGCCATATTTCAGTTGAAGCTCTGGAGTAATATAACCACTTACCGTTACTTGAGAGTCATCTCCAGAACCGGCTGTATCTAGCTGTAAGTCTGATACGCCAAATGTTTCTCCTATCTGTCCAACCAAACGCCCACTCTTAGCAATACTCAATCCTATCAATGCAGTTGTCATACCATTACCGCCAGAAGATGCATCTAGATCTTGGCCTCTTAACAAGTAAGAAAGTGCATTTTGTTGAGGCATAGATGGTTCAGAGTAGACCTCTATCGACGGTTCATTAGCAGGTCCGGTAACACGAATGCCTGCCACCACGTCATCTTGTGTATTGTCTGGATTCCGCACCGCTTCGATAGCTAAATAAGGTTGATCTGCGGGCCCGTTCATTAGGACTTTACCTTCTTCGATAATCAAATCTTGACCAAAAGATCGATAAGTCCCATTAACAATTTCAATTTCTCCAACAATAAAAGGGCCTTTATCCTTTTCTGTTACATTTAACTGACCGACTAACTCACCTTCTAATCCAAAAGCAGCTAACGTAAACTCATCACCAATATGAATATTCACATCTGTTTCTATCGCCATTGGTATCGGGTTTTCAGCTTCTATCGGCTCTAAATTCTTATCTAAAATCACTTCATCAGAAGAAACAGACACAGCACTTGGTGGCAACTCTTCTACTACAATTTCACCCCATGGCAAATAGATGTCACCTTCTATTTTAGCCAATTGAGGATTAACAATTATCGTCATATCGGGCTTAACTTTAATATCGACCATTGGAGGTAGCTCAACATTAAGCTCTTCTGCAAAAACACGTACTTTACTATTCCAAGCTTGCAAATCACGCCAATTAGCATCACCGTCAATTTTCAACACCCCATCAGCGGTTTCTATATCGGCATCAAGTAATGCATCATAACCAGAAAAATCAACTTGAAGTTTACCGAGTAAAACTTCTACTGGTGTAATATCACCTTGAGCAATAATGTTATCTACCGTAAATTGACCATTAACACTAGGATGCTTAACCGGTCCCGACACTTTAATATCGGAATGAATATCGGCATTCACCTTACTGTATTCTCCCAGTAAAGGTTGAATCATATCCAAATTGATATTATCTAAAATCAATTGTGCATCCAGAGCCTCCTCAATCGATTGCACATCTTCAACAGTAATGTTCCCTTTAATATCACCGTTATCCGTTATATCTAGCTGCCAATCGGCCAGTAATTTATCATTATGTAATTGCGCATTAACAGCAATGGACTCCCAGCCAACAATTAAAGGTTGGTCAGCAGAATACAGCACGTTCCCTTGAGGAAGTTGAATGGTAACATCAGCGTTAGGGCTTTCATTGGGTGACCAGCTAGCAGAAGCAGTGAGGGCGACTTCACCATCTACGTCAATATTTGGAGGGATAAACATATCCAGTTGATTAAATGAAAAGTTTTCTACAGCTAAATGGGCATCACCAGATTGACCTGCACTCAAATCTTCGGTTAAACAAATTTTTGAGTTTGATTGTAACCAACAGTGAGCTTGGACATTGAGCAATTGGCTATCCACAATAAAGCCCAAATCAACTTGATGATCAATTCGCCATGTTCCTTGTTGAGTTGAAAGATTAGCATTCTCTAACACGCCTTTCCAAGCCAATTCCGGCTCTTGCTGTAAGCCACCTTGAATACGAATATCGGTGGATAATAAGTCCGATAACAAATCTAAACTCAATTGATGATCGGTTTGTGTACCAGAAAGGGACAATTCAACATTATCGATTTTTTTACCTTGGTAAAGTACCTCTCTAACCTCGATATCAAGATTGCCATCAGGAGAAGGTAATGGTTTCAAATTACTCGAGAGCTTCAAGTTGGCCACGTCCACCAAATCTAAATATTCAATTTCGGTTGCAGATATATCTGTAATAACTTGAGGTATATCGAGACTGCCTCGTAAAGAAACTGTTCCACTAATACTCCCTTTTACACCTTCAATGGATTTTTCAATATCAGGAATATTTACCAACGTGTCTATCGCTAGGGCTTCATCTAGTTTTCCGGAAATTAGAATACCATTAGGACCATGATTTATGCCTAGTCCTTCTGTTTCTATCTTTATATCCCCTTTACCGGACGGATCACTGGCCGACAACTGCCCTTCTATATCTAATGGGTAATCTCTTAGGTTTCCATTAATATCTAACAAAGGTAAATCAACCAACCAACCACCAGAGTCTAATAACTTACCAGTGGTTGATAATGAGCCATTAATGATTCCTTCAGCTTGTTCCCATTCCATACCGGGTTGAATATCCTTCAAGCCTAGCGTCGCTTGCCAGTTAATTGGGCTTTGCCAATTGGCTATGACTTGACCGGAAACTTCACCACCTAACGTTTTAATTAATAACGATTCCAGCGTGATTTCGTTTAAGTTACCATCGCCTTTAATAGCAAGATCTAATTCAGGAATAGATTCGCCATCAACAACCGTTGCAATATTTAGGTGGTAACCATCTAATGAACCGGCAACTTTTATTTGCTCAACATCAACAACGTAATCTGCCTGCCCAGTAAGTGGCCACTGCATCGCACCATTAGACAGTGCAAAATCAAAAGGTAAATTTGATTTTAACGGTTCTAATTGTCCATTAATCGCTAATTCAATGACCCCAGAAAGAGTTGAATCTAGTTGTAGATCTGCCACGCTACCTGTCGCTGAAAGCTGTAATTTTTGTCCTTTCAACTCTGTTTGTTTTACCTGTGCTTTCGCATCAAGAGTTAGAGGATAATTATCTTTCAGATCAACCTTTGAACTGAGTTCTACATCAGCTTGAGGTACATCTAAAACTAATTGGTCAATATTAACGTTGTACTGATGTACATTAGCCGATAATCCTAAGTGATTAACAACAACAGGCGTCTCTCCTTTTAAGGTAAAACTTTTCAAATCAAACTGTTGTATATCAATTTCTAGAGGAACAAGAATATCAGGCAATACGATATCTTGCTTAACTTGCTTCTCAGTCGCTGTGCTCTGCTCTTTTGAAGACGGGTTACTCTCATTCGTGGATGTCAACTCTACATTGACCTGCTCAAACAAAGTAGGATAAAGCGTTAATGTGCTGTCAACCATAGCTATTTTGCTAGAAAATGTTTTCCAGTCGACGACATTACCAAGCACATTCAGATTGATATTCGTAAGTTTTAACTCATTAATATAAATAGGAAAAGGTACTTGAACTTCCGTTAAAGGCTCAGAAGGTGGTTCCGGTTCTTCTGTGTTTGAGGGAGGAAGCTCTGAAAAAACCACATCAAGTCCGTCAATTTGAATTAGCTCAACACACACAGAAGGCGTTAAAAAACATTTCGGTGTAATTCCTAATGTAAGCGCTTTGCTTTCAACAGTAAGATTCAAGTCTTCATTTTTGTATTTAACATCATAAAGAGAAAACTGCGGGAAAAAAGATCCTTTAGAGTCGGCTATTTGCAACTCTGGCAATACTTTCTCTAGGCTCCAAATAACTGTGTTTAAGCCACTATTGGTCGAAAGGCCTGCAACTAAAAGTGTTAATATCAATAATATTAATACAAATAAGGCCAGTACTGTTCTTAGCAGCCACTTAACTAAACGACTCATAATTCAGGCCCTAAAGCAAAATGAATTCGAAATTGATCGCTACTTTCTAGAGCTAGCCCCCAAGCAAAGTCGAGCCGAACAGGGCCAACCGGAGAGGCCCAACGAACACCAAATCCCGTTCCCAGTTTTATATCAACTGTTGAGGTCCAAGCGTCACCAGCGTCAACAAAGGTGGCCAACCACCAATCCCCAACCAGTCGGTATTGATACTCTAATGAACTGGTTGCCATATACTTAGCCCCAATTAAAGCACCAGTATCATCGGTAGGAGAAATCGATTCATAGTCGTATCCACGTAAACTATTATCGCCACCAGCAAAAAAACGAATCGAAGGAGGAACGTCTAAAATATTGTCGACGATATTGGCTGATAAATCGATCCGAGCAATACCTCTATGATTACTACCAAGGCTATTAATCCACGAAGATCGGGTCTGAATTCTAAACATACGCGCTCTAGAAACAATGTTTTTATCTGAAACTTCAAAACTAACAGAATATTTATTGCCCGATGTAGGCATCGCCCCACCTGATGTTTTAGTTCTAGAAAAACTAATCCCAGGGATGATCATTTTTATATCATCATCTTGAGATCCTTGGGTAAAGTCTTCATGAAGATATCTTAAAAAAACATTTCTATGCCAACCATTATCGAGCTGCCAATGCCTTTCTATTACCGCATTCGCCTCTAAACTATCGGTATCGAGGTTATCTTCATATTTCATACCATATTGAAGTCGATAATATTCATTCAAGACGTCTTCTAATGGAATGGTGTAACCTGCAACGATCGTTTGTTCTGGTTCTGAAAGCGACAAACTGGAATCAAAGCTATGTCCGTACCTGTTCACCCATGGTTTATTCCACTTTAACGTACCTCGAATCCCAACATCGGTTGAATAACCAATCCCAGTTTCTATTTGATTCTGTGACTGTGGTGCCAATGATGCCACCATAGGTAATACTTGATCTGACTGAACGTGTTGCATATCGGGTTTAACGAAAACAGAGGAGAACCACTCGGTATTAGACAAATTCTGATTAAATAGACCAACATCTGAGGCCAAGTAAGGGTCACCCTGTTTATAAGGAATAAGAGATCGAACTTTTTCTTCTTCGATTTGACTACCAATAATTTCAGTTTTTCCAAATCGGTATCTAGCACCACTGTTATAATGCAAATGAACAAAAGCCTGATGCAATTCAGGAACGACTTCTAATGTTGTTTTGGTATAGTCGCCATCAAAATATCCCTTGGACAAAGCCAAGTTTCGAATTGCCGATTTAAGTCCATCATATTGGCTATGATTCAATATCGCCTGTTGCTTCAAGCCAGATTGATTGATTAAAGCTAAAAATTCATCATCATCCTTGGCTTCGCCGGTCAACTGAATATCAACAATCTCAATAAGAACGGGGTCGCCTGCGGCAATATTGACCGTCAGGGTTTCTTCATCCTCTGAAATAATAAAATCAATAGTAGGTTGGTAGTATCCTAATGCCTTGAGTGCCGTTTTGATATTATCTCGCAGCCGAGATTGAAAACGCAATGACGTTGCATAATCCTCTTCAGGAATAGCCGACAGATAAACGTCCACATTGTCACTAAGTGCACCTTTCAACCCTTCTACTTTCAATGACATACTTGCCCAAGTTTCCATACTACATGATAGAAATAGCAATAAAATACAGATATTTTTTTTCATTATTTCGACATATTGGTACACAGCCTAACTCTTACCTATAACCATTAAAGAAACGACTATTAAAAAATAATCTTGAACAAATAACCTAAATAACTCACGTTACCATTACGCGAATCTTGTTGCACAAAGCTTACCCGATAACGAGACAAGGTTATAGCAAAGTGTTTTAAAGATGCTACCACTATGATAAAAACAATATCAATTCAGTTATAACCAAACGGATAGAGTTCGCTTCGAAAAATAAATAGACGTAACTTATGAGCACAAAGTTACGATATAGTGGAAGTCATATATACCAATAAATGTCGTTAACATTAGACATAGATAGGTTATATGTATTAATTTGTTTTTATCCTATTTTGATATAAGGAAATTAACATTCCTTCTTCTATACTGCTTTTCTAATGCAAAAAACACATCTTGTAACGCACAAAATATGGATAAAATAATGTCAGCTGAACACACTAAGATTACAGAAGAAACGGCAATTAAAGGTCGCAAGGTAGCAATATCACTCAATAAACCTCACTTTGTAAATGGAACAGATTTATTGGCTGCACCAACTGATAGCCAACAAGAAATTATATTTGGTTTAGGCTGCTTTTGGGGAGCGGAGAGATTATTTTGGTCACTAGATGGAGTCGAATCAACATCAGTGGGATATAGCGGTGGCTATACCAAAAATCCAACTTATGAAGAAGTTTGTACTGGCAATACAGGCCATACCGAAGTAGTACGCGTTATTTTTAACCCTAGTAAAATAACGTTATCTCAATTGCTGAACCATTTTTGGGAAAATCACGACCCAACCCAAGGAATGCGACAAGGTAATGATATTGGCACACAATATCGATCCGCTATCTATTATTTTAATAAAGCACAATTAGACAATATAAAAGAGAGCAGAGCGATCTATCAAGCCGCATTAACAGCCGAACATAAAGGCACTATTACTACCGACATCTCCGCTTTTGAAGACTATTATTTTGCTGAAGAATACCACCAGCAATATTTAGCAAAAAATCCTGAAGGATATTGTGGGCTAGGTGGAACAGGTATTTGTTTCCCTCCAAATCTATAACTGTTTATTTTATAAACCGTCTATTTTGTAAATTCATTACTGTAGACAGTGAAATTTTTACCGCCTGTTATGCCATTTTTACTATATAACAGGCGAAGACAAACTAACGTTCTTTTTATGCGGTAGCCATTGTCAGGTTATCGATAGTGTCATTCACCTCTCTCATTATCGATAGCTTAGCCTTCTCAGATAAGTCTGGAAGCAATACTTTTCCACTATCAAAATAGAACATACCAATACCTTCTATAATAAATTCACCCTTAAAAAGGGTTTTGACAAAACGGGCAACTTGAACTGGACGATAAATAGAAAATACTCTCGACATAATGGCCTTATTCTCTTTTAATTATTCTTTATTTCAGCAAGTAAATGCAAAATTCAAGCCACAACTAAAAACATAAAAAACTTCAGTTAAAAAAGTATTCACCTCTTAGATAACAATGAAGATAACCTCTTTTTTGTCTAAAAAAGTAACACTTTAGAAGTGAATGCGAATATAAAAAATAAGTTGCAGTGCATCAACACTGTGCATTTCACCATTATTGGGCTTTAGCCAGCTCAAGAATAGCCAGTTAAGAGCGTTCATTGTTAAAATAAAGCTTATGGATTGAATGATAATCAATTCATCTAAGATATAGTTTCCCTGTAAAGCATTTTCTTACACACAATTACCTTGCAGAATAATTGTTATATTATTACATTAACGACTAAACATTCATCTGAACGCAAACAAGACTTCATGCCAATCGATACAAATCGCTCCTCGATACAATGGCTACCTTCAATCGTCCTAGTACTTGTGCTTTGGACCGGTTTTGCGTTTCTCGATCATATGGTCGACATCGATTCATCTCATCATGAGCATCACCATTGTCAACTTTTTGCACAAGCATTACATGGCATAACTTCGCCTTTTACGATATTACCTCTCATACGCCAAAAACCAATTGAACATAAACCTAAGATAATTGCCGAATTATTCAAACCATTACCAAACAAAAAAGCACGTTCACCACCAAAAATATCGAATCAATTACTACTTTTTACTTAGATATTAATTTTTTAAATTGAGGTTTACCTTATGCAACGTGTAATAAAATATTCTTTACTAACCACTCTTATTCTAGCGGCATCTAGCCAAGCAGAGGAAGGTTTCCGACAGCATAGCGCCCATGTTCATGGCCATGTTGAGTTTAATATTGCCCAAGACGGCGATGAATTATTGGTAGAAATTACAGCACCTGGAGCCGATGTCGTCGGGTTTGAACATGCACCAACTAATGAACAACAACATTTAATGTTCGACAAAGCAAAACAGACTTTAGCCGACTCCAGTCAACTTTTACGCATATCTCAACAAGCTGGTTGTCAAATTGAGCATACTAGTGTGACAAGTACACTGGATCATGATGACCATGATCATGAAGAGCACGCCGATCACGATGACCATAATCATGAAGAACACGCCGATCACGATGACCATGATCATGAAGAGCACGCCGATCATGATGACCATGATCATGAAGAACACGCCGATCATGATGACCATGATCATGAAGAACACGCCGACCATGATGACCATGATCATGAAGAGCACGCCGATCATGATGACCATGATCATGAAGAGCACGCCGATCATGATGACCATGATCATGAAGAACACGCCGACCACGATGACCATGATCACGAAGGTTCAACTCATAGTGAATTCACTGTTGAATACCATTTCGAGTGTAATGATATGAGCAAATTACAAAACATTGAAACAACTTGGTTTACACATTTCCCTTCAACTGACAACATCGCAGTAAATCTGTTGACTGATACTGACCAAAAAGCATTAGAGCTTAATGAAGATGATTATGTAATCTCGTTCTAGGTTTATATGTCTTATCAGACACACTTGAAGTTAATAAGATTTAATTGACTAATGTGTTGGTAATCAAGCTTTAGATGAATAAACTTCAAGTTAAAATTTTATAGAAAACCTTTGTGACTACTTACTTTTAATAAAGAAGAAGTAAGTAGTCACTACTTTCACATTGGATATAGGCCATGGACACAGTCAAAAAAGTAGTTTCTTTGTCTGATATTGAGTTCAGTTGGGCAGAGCAAGAGACCCCTACTCTCAAATTCGATTTGCTAGAGATAAATCAAAATGAGCACGTATTTATAAAAGGTCCGAGTGGTAGCGGAAAGTCGACACTGCTTGGACTATTAACCGGAATTATGTCTCCTCAACAAGGCAAAGTTCAAATACTTGCAACCGATATCTCACAACTAAAGCAGAATCAGCGGGATAAATTTAGAGCGGATCACATAGGTTATATTTTTCAACAGTTTAACCTATTGCCTTATTTATCTGTGATTGACAATGTGATTTTACCTTGCCATTTTTCTAAAATTCGAAAAAAAAATGTAGCGGGTGATCTAAAAGCAAAAGCGATTCACTTATTAGATCGCTTGCATTTAGATACAAATCTACTCCACAAACCAATCATTGAACTTAGTATTGGTCAACAACAACGAGTTGCCGCTGCAAGAGCTCTTATCGGTCAACCTGAACTATTAATAGCGGATGAGCCTACTTCTGCTTTAGATTTTGATAATCGCAGTGCATTTATCGAATTATTAATGGAAGAAGCTAAACAAGCTAATTCAACCCTTATTTTTGTTAGTCATGACCCAACTTTAGAATCTTTGTTTGATACCAGTATTCATCTCAATCAATTGAACAAACAAGCACAAATGATAGCTAAGGAGGCGAAATGAAAACCATGGCGCAACTAGCATGGAAAAGCCTAGCTAACAGAAAAGCAACCGCATTACTCACTATATTGACTGTGGCAATTTCGGTTATTTTATTAATGGGTGTAGAAAGAATTCGAACTCAAGCAAAAAGTAGTTTTGCCAACACCATATCAAGTACAGATCTAATTGTTGGAGCTCGTTCTGGTTCAGTTAACTTATTGCTCTACTCTGTATTTCGAATAGGCAATGCCACAGCAAATATTGATTGGAAAAGCTTCGAAGAATTAAGCCAACAACGCTCTGTAGACTGGGCAATACCGATTTCTTTAGGGGACTCTCATAAAGGGTTTAGAGTAATGGGGACTAACCAAGATTATTTTAAACACTTTCGGTATGGTAGAAAGCAACCACTAACCCTACAACAAGGGAGACCGTTCAATCATCTATTTGAAACTGTACTAGGATCAGATGTAGCAAAAGCACTTGGTTACAAAATAGGCTCAGAAATTATCATCGCACATGGTATCAGCGATGTAGCATTTAGCCGGCATGAAAATCTTCCTTTCAAAGTCGTCGGTATCTTCGAGCCAACGGGTACTCCGGTGGATAAGACGGTTCATGTTTCCTTAGAAGCGATAGAAGCAATACATGTAGGTTGGGAATCGGGAGCCAACTTAGGTAACACACCTGATGCTGAATTTTTACAAAAACAATCTTTTCAACCAAAGCAGATTACGGCTATTCTACTTGGACTAAAATCTAAAATTTATACCTTTGCTTTACAAAGACAGATAAACACCTATAAAAAAGAGCCATTGAGCGCTATTTTACCGGGTATCGCTCTTCAAGAACTTTGGGGAATGATGTCGATAGCTGAAAAAGCATTAATGGCGGTATCTGGTTTTGTTGTAGTTGCTGGATTACTAGGGATGCTTAGTAGTTTGCTCACCAGCTTACAGGAACGACGTCGTGAAATGGCTATCTTACGAGCGATGGGAGCAAGACCAAAACACATCTTTATCTTATTAGTCAGTGAAGCTAGTGCATTAACGTTTATTGGGATACTTGCTGGTACACTTGGGTTATATTCTTTGCTTGCAATTGCTCAACCTATTATTCAACAAATGTATGGTATAAATATTGAGTTATCATTATTGAGCAGTCACGAATGGATGCTACTCGCACTCGTTCAACTAGCTGGAATCATTATTGGTTTTATTCCTGCATTGAGTGCATATCGAAAATCACTATCTGATGGCATGACCATCAGGATATAAATATGGCGGAAAAAATGTCTAAATTAATGTTAATAGCCTGTTGCTTGGGTATCTTTTCATTACCCATCCAAGCAAATTCAAATACAGATACATCTCAGGTAGAACAATCTGACATACTGCAATTAGAGTGGATTGACCTAATCCCAGAAAGCGAAAGAAACTTAGTCGACAGTGTAGGGATGCCTCTACAATTAGATCATACTCAAGATGCGCCAGCACAATCAACCTTAGGTAGTGTTAGACAAGAACTTAATGGAAGTCTGGTTAAAATCCCGGGGTTTGTTATTCCGTTGGAAGGGGATGATAAAATGGTCACAGAGTTTTATTAGTACCATTTTTAGGGGCTTGTATTCATGTTCCACCCCCACCACCAAATCAACTAATCTATGTTCGTTTTAAAGAGGGTGCGCCAATTCAAGAGCTATGGGATGTCGTTTATATTGTAGGAACATTGAGAACAGAAACCGTTAACCACGAACTTGCCGAAGTTGGTTACGTTATTGATGGAGTCTCTCTAGAAGCATACGATGATCTATAACTCTCAGGCACTTTATACTAAAAAGTTGGATAAATAAGCCAAAACAGCAATATAGACCATAAACAGTAACGTAGTAGATAGTTGCCTTTTAAACTTATTGTTGTTTTTAAACTTATTATTGTGTGGTTGCGCCATTGCAGCCTCCAATTATTTAACAAATTTAACATTTAATTATCAAATCATAGCAGAGTAACCTAATAAAACGAATAAAACCGTATCGTCAATTCCATTGGTTTCGGTTATTAATCAAAAATAAGACAATTTCAAGGCTAATGATGATAGTTAACAAAAACCACCTACAATGATTAAATCAGTAGCATAACTCTCAATAAAACGTTACATTTTTGATGATTATATTTAAATAGGACGACTTGGCATGGCTGGACACAAAGCACCCGTGACGATTACTCAAGACCAATCTGATCCTGACAGTCATTCCAATAAAAAATCCACCTACATCAAAGATAGTGGCAGCAGAGTAAAAAGCATTGCAGAAACCTATGGGTTAGATGCAAGGTTAACGTCGACTAAATCAGAAAAGTCCACTTTAGAAAGAGCGCTAAACAGAGATAGACAAAGAAGAGAACAGAGACAAAAAAATCTAGAAAAAATAATTCAATATTCACACACCTTTTGCAACGATGAAGCTGCGGGCGATCCTGATCAAGATTGGCTAAATCGATTTTTTGATATGGCACAAGACATTCACAACACTTCAATGCAAAAATTGTGGGCTCAAATACTTAAACTGGAAGTCACTAATCCTGGTTCAACTTCTGTCAAAGCACTCAAGGTACTAAAAGATATGACGCCCAAAGAAGCACAGTTCTTGCAAAAAGCGGCTTCATTATCTTGTAGTTTTGGTCATGGCGATAGTAATAAGAAACTACTTATCGGATATAGAACTCAAACCGGATTATTTTCACTGACCAAACGTGATATTGAAGAAACTATAAATCTTGGTAGTTATCACTTACCCTATTCGAGTATTCTACTATTAGTTGAATTAGGTCTAGTCATTGGTACTGAATTAGAATCAGGCGAAATCGAATTCGATCCAGCATTAACACTGAACTACCAAGGGAAAATAATTTCATTGCAACCAACAGGCAAAGGTAGCAGGTTGCTTTATTATCGGTTAAGTCCGGTTGGCAACGAGTTGTGTAAATTATTAGGCAACAAACCTAATATGAAATATTTTGATCAATTGGTTAATTTACTAAACCACAAGTTCACCATCCAAACTGAAGTAAAAAATACCGTAAACCAAATTGTTTAGTGCCACTACGAATTCATTTCCTACCTCTTGATTTTAGGTACTGCATAAGTCTTATTCAAATCATTTCATCCCGATTTAAATTGAATCAAAATAGTTGAAAAAGAGATAATGCATACAAAAATACAACATTTATCCAACCAATGTCACATTTTGTGAGCTAGTTACAACAAATGTTTCATAAAAATCTGATAAGTTCGACATATCACCGATGGATCAGCTATACAGTCTAATAGACCTTACCAACTAGACTATACACCTGCATCCCAAATTCAATACGAAATGGAGTTATTCGATGAGCATTAAACCACTCTCTCTTGCGGTCTTATCTGGCATATTAACTTTGTCCGGTTCTACTTATGCACAAACAATTAACCTACGAATAATAGAAACAACTGATATTCATGGCAACGCTTATGCCTTTGATTATTATAAAGGTAAGGCCTCTGAAAAAATTGGTTTGTCGCGTGCAGCAACACTCGTTAGACAAGCAAGAAACGAAGTCAAAAATAGCGTTCTTGTCGATAATGGTGACCTTATTCAAGGCAGCCCAATGGCGGATTATATGGCTTCAAAAGGCATTATTCCGAGTGAAATCCATCCTGTATACAAAGCAATGAACCAACTAGGTTATGAGGTAGGTAACCTTGGTAATCACGAATTTAATTACGGCTTAGATTTTCTTGCCGAATCAGTAAACGACGCAAATTTTCCGTATATAAATGCAAATGTTTATGATAGCTCAACTGGTCAAAACTACTTCACTCCATACATAATCAAAGAGTATTCCTTCAAGGATTCAGATGGATTCCCGCGCTCAATTCGCATTGGTTACATTGGTTTTACCCCACCACAAATACTAACTTGGGATAAAAAAAATCTCAGCGGTAAAGTTATTGCCAAAGATATTAAACAAACTGCTGAAAAATTTGTTCCTGAAATGAAAGCACAAGGTGCAGATGTAATCGTAGCAATTCCGCACTCTGGTATATCTAAAGACCCTTACAAAAAAGGGGCAGAAAACTCCGTAATCTACTTATCGGAAGTGGAAGGCATTGATGCTATTGCATTCGGACACTCCCATTCAGTATTTCCAGGTAAAGGATTTGATGGAATTCAAGGCGTAGATAATAATAAAGGAACGGTTAACGGTGTTAGTGCCGTCATGCCGGGTCGTTGGGGCAGCCATGTTGGGATAATGGACCTTGAGCTTAACTTCGATAAGAATAAGGGTGAATGGAACGTTGTAGATAGCCAATCTGAAGCTCGTGCAATTTACGACAATAAAGCAAAAACATCTCTTGCTGCCAATGATGAATCAATCGTAAAAGTACTAGAAGCGGATCACTCTGCTACTCTCGAATTTGTTAATCAACCTATTGGTCAGGCTAATGATGTAATGTACAGTTATTTGGCACTCGTACAAGACGACCCAACTATTCAAATCGTCAATGCAGCACAAAAAGCCTACGTAGAAAAATTTATTCAAGGCGACCCAGATTTAGATGGTCTTCCAGTATTATCTGCTGCTGCACCCTTTAAAGCCGGCGGACGTAAGAATGATCCGTCTGGTTATACCGAAGTTGAATCTGGCCAATTAACATTCCGGAATGCTGCGGATTTATATTTGTATCCAAATACATTAGTAGCACTTAAAGTGACTGGCAAAGAAGTAAAAGAGTGGTTGGAATGTTCTGCTGGACAATTCAACCAAATAGATGCAACTAGCTCAGCACCACAATCATTAATTAACTGGGATGATTTCCGCACATATAACTTTGATGTCATTGATGGCGTAAATTATCAAGTCGACCTCACTCAACCAGCAAAATATGACGGCAGCTGTAAAGTAATTAACCCTAACTCTCAACGGATTGTAAACCTAACTTATCAAGGTAAAGCCGTAGACATGTCAAAAGAGTTTATCATTGCCAGTAACAATTACCGAGCATATGGTGCCAAATTCGCTGGAACTGGGGCAGAGTTTGTTGCGTTTGACTCTCCAGACGAAAACCGTAGTATTCTAGCCGCTTATATTAGTGAAGTAAGCAAAGAAAAAGGTGAAGTAACACCAAGTGCTGACAACAATTGGTCTTTTGCTCCAATAGTGAGCGAGCAAACATTGGATATTCGCTTTGAAACATCACCAACAGAAAAAGCGACCGAATTTGTGCAACAAAAAGGTCAGTACCCAATGGAAAGAGTAGCGACAGATGATGTGGGCTTTGCTGTGTACCGTATTAATTTACAAAAATAACCATGGTCCTATAAAGCCACTATTGTTTTACAAGTAACACCGAGAGCTGAGCAGGTTTTGATTTTTCAAAACCTGCTCAATCTAACAAACTAAAACATTTTATTATCTAATCATTCAGAGAGCTCCATATGATAACTTGGCAACGAGTCCCTTTAGAACAATTAAGTACCAAACAGTTATATGAAATTCTAAAGATTAGAGTTGATGTGTTTATCGTTGAACAAAACTGTGCTTATCCAGATCTAGACGGCATAGACTTGCTCACAGGTGTATATCAGCTAATAGGTTATGAAGATAATGAAATAGTCGCTGTAGCTAGATTAATGAAACCTGGCCTGCATTTCAGCAATGCTTCAATTGGTCGAATCGCAGTCAAGGTAAGCGCTAGAAAGAAAAATTTAGGCCACATGTTAGTGAAACGAGCGCTAGAAGAATGCCATATTTTATGGCCAGAACAAGACATTGACATTCAAGCTCAAGAATATTTACTGAATTTTTACCAGCAACATGGATTTAAACCATATAGCGAGTCTTATCTTGAAGATGGAATTCCCCATGTCGATATGAGATTGAGAAAGTAAACAACTATTAAACTATTTACTTCTGCCATATCCACCATCAGATAACCGGAAAAACATAACTGATGTCCCTGATTTTTCTAACTGTAAAATATCTAAATGTCCTTCAGACGCCAACTTAAAACGAATCAGTTGGCCTTCGCGAATTTTACTTAATGGCTTGTCTAATCCTTCTATATCCACTAACGCGTTTAGATCTGCCATAGGTAGGTTATTTGCTCGAAAAACTTTGGCTAACGTATCGCCACTTTGTACCACGTACTCTTGCCATTGCTCTGTTTTAGTCACTCTTGGCTTATTATTTCCTTCTTCACTCAATGACACGGTTTCTATCGCAACCTCTTTACGAGTCGAATCAACCTCAACCACTGAGGATTGAGTAGTTGAAGGGGACATATTTGGGGTTGGCAATAAGATAAGAACCAGTACGATAGGAGACAAGATCATCAATGCTCGTTGATGAAACTTAGGCAAGTTAGCCCAGAATTTGATTCGTGAATGCGGTTGAGATTGCTCTATATTATCTGAATCAATGTCTGCTGAATCTGCAGCCCCAGAATTAGTGCTAAATTGAGTGACCTTTTTTTGAATTCGATCAAACAGGCTAGTTTTATTTTTGTTCCTATTTCGACGATTCATTGAACTGGCTCCCTATACGTTTCAACACAACAATATAATGATTATTAACAACATAAAAATCAATTTCGATTATTCAATTATAGATTTTTCAACCAATACAAGATAGTCATTAATCGCATGCCGTTCGATAGTTTCTTATGTAGGCTATTACTGGTATCCTGTCGGACTTATTTACCTCAAACATAATTAAGAGAGAAGAGATGTCTGACATCAAATTGGAAACAGTAGAACAAAAAGCAAGCTACGGTATTGGTTTGCAAATGGGTCAACAACTTGCTGGAAGTGGCTTAGAAGGTCTTAATGTTGATGCAATTGCTAAAGGCATTGCAACATCACTTACTGGTGATATGCCAGAAATTGAAGTTGACGAAATTAACGCTGCACTTCAAGAAATTCATACACGTGCTGAAGCTGCTCGTGCTGAATTATCTAAAGCCGCTGCTGCTGACGGTGAAGCGTTTCTAAAAGACAATGCTCTTCGTTCAGAAGTAACCGTTCTTGAATCAGGTCTACAATACGAAGTTATTACGCAAGGAACTGGTGATATCCCTTCTTCAGACAAACAAGTTCGCGTTCACTATCACGGTCAATTAACTGATGGTACGGTTTTTGACAGCTCAGTTTCACGTGGTCAACCTGCTGAATTCCCTGTAACAGGTGTTATCCAAGGTTGGGTAGAAGCATTACAACTTATGCCTGTCGGCTCTAAGTGGAAACTATACATCCCACAAGATCTTGCTTACGGCGAACGCGGTGCAGGTGCAGCAATCCCTCCTTATGCTGCATTAGTATTCGAAGTGGAATTACTTGCTATACTGTAAGTTATTTAGATTATGATTAGTTAGCGGTATTTTTATCGCTAACTAATATTTTTTCATCCAAACCATCGAAACTTCAATTTTTCCACTAACAATAACTCACTAAGCAAATACTAAAGCCTACCCACTAGTCTTTTTTACAATAGATTGTCCAAAAGTCTTATATATAACTCATCTTTCTAATAACTTTTTTGTTGCTACACAGCTATACTAGTGCACTTCAAATTATTGATATAATAATTTTTTATGGAGAAACAACGTGAATAAAATTAAACTAATCACGCTAGCAGCAACACTACTACTATCAATGCCAAGCCATGCTCTATTCGGCTTAGGTTCCGATTCTGATACCAAAGTCGATACTGATGCAGCAAAATCCTTCGCATCTGGTCTTCTAGAAGAGGCCACCCAACAGGATGAATCATCAATAATTAGTGCACTAACAAGTCAATTAGATGTATCAACCGAACAGGCAACAGGCGGAGCAGGTGCACTTCTAGCACTAGCATCAAATTCATTATCAAGCAGCGAATCGTCGGAACTTAATAACTTAATTCCAGGAATGAGCAGCTTAACCAGCTCTGCAACCAGTTTACTTGGTATGGCAGACAGTATGAGTGCTGTTACTGATATCTTTAATAAACTCGGCTTAGATGCGTCGATGATAACAGAATACGCGCCAGTTCTACTTGAATACCTAACCGAGCAAGGTGCATCAACTGAACTCCTAGGATCATTAAGCTCTCTCTGGTCTTAGCATAAATAAGCTAAATTCGTCTACTAGGCGAATTTAGCTCACACAAAATATCAATCCTCTATCTAATCACTTGTTTATTACTTTCTATTTATGCGATTCTGTTATCCCTATATCAAGGAAGAACGAAGAGAGCATAAAATGAGAGATGAAACATTATCCATCCATTTTGGTTATGACACTGACCCTACAACAAAATCTGTTGCAACCCCAATTTATCAAACCGTCGCATATGAATTCGACAATGCACAACATGGCGCCGATCTGTTTAATTTAGACGTTCCGGGCAATATATACACACGTATAATGAATCCAACTAACGATGTGCTTGAAAAACGTATGGCAGCACTTGAGGGTGGTATCGCGGGTTTAGCGGTAAGTTCTGGAAGTTCAGCAATTCATTACTCTATTTTAACACTCGCAAAAATTGGCGATAACATTGTTTCCACACCCCAGCTATATGGTGGTACCTATACGTTGTTTGCTCATATGTTACCCAACATGGGTATTGAAGTGCGTTTTGCTAAAGATGATAAACCTGAAAGCATAGCCGAATTGATTGATGACAATACCAAGGCAGTGTACTGCGAATCGATCGGCAACCCCGCGGGCAACATTATTGATTTAGAAAGGCTTTCTGAACTAGCGCATGCCCAAGGGGTTCCAGTCATTGTTGACAACACAGTCGCAACACCAGCAGTGTGTAAACCTATCCAGTTTGGTGCCGATATCGTCGTTCACTCATTAACTAAGTATGTTGGCGGCCACGGAACAACACTAGGCGGAATCATTATCGACTCTGGTAAATTCCCGTGGGCAGAGCACAAAGGCCGTTTTCCACAACTAAATGAACCCGAACCCTCTTATCATGGAGTGGTGTATGCTGATGCATTTGGACCTGCAGCCTTTATTGGTCGAGCAAGAACGGTTCCACTGCGTAATACTGGTTCAGCGCTTTCACCAATGAATGCCTTTATGCTTATGCAAGGTCTAGAAACATTATCACTACGTATGGAAAGACATTGTCAAAACGCTTTGAAAGTTGCTCAATTTTTACAACAACATGAAAAGGTGAGTTGGGTTAGTTACGCTGGTCTTGAGGAGTCTCCTTACTATCAACTCAGCAACAAGTACATGGATGGCAAACCGTCAGGGATTCTCTCATTTGGCTTAAAAGATGGTTATGATGCTGGTGTACGATTCTACGACGCCTTGCAAATTTTTAAACGATTAGTGAATATTGGTGATGCTAAATCATTAGCTTGTCATCCTGCGTCAACAACCCATAGACAACTTGATGAAGCAGAACAAAAACAAGCAGGAGTCAGTCCTGAAATGATACGGCTATCGGTTGGTATTGAACATATTGATGACATAATAGCGGATCTAAAACAAGCATTAAGCGCTTAAACTGGAAAATATATAGGAGAGAGGTGCTATAAGTAATGGCACCTTCGAATCGTATATTCATCAGGTCTTAGTAGCCATAGTAGAAAGTAAAAAGCCGAGCATTGCGCTCGGCTTTTTATTTTTTTTAACAACTTATTCAGCAGCCGCTTCTTCAGAAGCTTCTGGGCGATCTACAAGCTCAATGTATGCCATTGGAGCTTTATCACCTGTACGGAAACCACATTTTAAAATGCGAGTATATCCGCCCTGACGACTCGCGAAACGCGGGCCTAGTTCATTAAATAGTTTTGCTACAACTTCGTTATCACGAGTGCGAGCAAATGCTAGACGACGGTTAGCAACACTGTCTGTCTTAGCTAATGTAATCAAAGGCTCAATTACGCGACGTAGTTCTTTTGCTTTAGGCACGGTAGTTTTAATAACTTCGTGACGAACAAGAGAGCTAGCCATGTTGCTGAACATCGCTTTGCGATGACTGCTGTTGCGGTTGAGTTGACGACCACTCTTACGATGGCGCATGACCTAATCCTTCTAACTAGTATCGATTAATCTTCAGCGATTGACGCTGGCGGCCAGTTCTCTAGGCGCATACCAAGAGAAAGACCACGTGAAGCAAGTACGTCTTTAATCTCTGTAAGAGATTTTTTACCAAGGTTTGGCGTTTTAAGTAGCTCAACCTCAGTGCGCTGTACTAGATCACCGATGTAGTGAATCGCTTCTGCTTTCAAACAGTTAGCAGAGCGAACTGTTAGTTCAAGATCGTCTACAGGACGCAGTAGGATCGGATCGAATTCTGGCTTCTCTTCCTTCTCCTCAGGTACACGTACATCACGAAGATCTACGAACGCATCCAATTGTTCAGCTAGGATTGTAGCTGCACGACGGATAGCTTCCTCAGGTTCTAGAGTACCATTCGTTTCCATATCGATAACAAGCTTATCCAAATCGGTACGTTGTTCTACACGTGCAGCTTCTACAGAATAGGCGATTTTATCGACTGGACTGTAAGTAGCGTCAACAAGCAGACGACCAATAGGACGCTCATCTTCTTCGGTATGAATACGAGCAGAAGACGGAACATAACCGCGACCACGTTCCACTTTAATACGCATAGCGATTTCAGCGTTGTCAGCCGTTAGGTGACAAATAACGTGCTCAGGGTTAGCGATCTCTACATCACCATCGTGGGTGATGTCACCTGCAACAACAGGGCCTGAGCCTGACTTGTTCAGTGTAATAAACACTTCATCTTTGCCTTCGGCAACGCGTACAGCCAAACCTTTAAGGTTTAAAAGAATTTCAAGAACATCTTCTTGAACGCCTTCTTTAGTACTGTACTCATGCAAAACGCCTTCGATTTCTACTTCAGTCACGGCACAACCCGGCATTGAAGATAGTAATATACGGCGAAGCGCATTACCTAGAGTATGGCCAAAGCCACGCTCTAATGGCTCAAGAGTTACTTTCGCATGTGTCGTGTTGATCTGTTCAATGTCAACAAGACGTGGCTTAAGAAATTCTGTTACAGAACCCTGCATTGTGTCCTCTCTTTAGTTTAACCTTACTTAGAGTAAAGTTCGACGATCAAGTGTTCGTTGATGTCAGCTGACAGATCTGAACGTTCAGGCATACGCTTGAATGTTCCTTCCATTTTGCCACCATCGACTTCAATCCAAGTTGGTTTTTCGCGTTGTTCAGCAACTTCAATAGCTGCTTTTATGCGAGATTGCTGTTTAGCTTTCTCACGAATTGAAACA
This sequence comes from Vibrio sp. TH_r3, assembly GCF_033101115.1. Taxonomy (NCBI): domain Bacteria; kingdom Pseudomonadati; phylum Pseudomonadota; class Gammaproteobacteria; order Vibrionales; family Vibrionaceae; genus Vibrio; species Vibrio sp. TH_r3. The sequence goes on from NZ_JAWMPW010000020.1 coordinate 43,002, forward strand.
ACATCGTTAACCGCAACTTTGAAAGAAGGAACGTTTACAACTTTACCGTTAACTAGAATAGCTTTGTGGCTAACTAATTGACGTGCTTCTGCGCGAGTTGCGCCAAAGCCCATGCGGTAAACTACGTTATCAAGACGACCTTCAAGAAGCTGAAGCAGGTTTTCACCTGTGTTGCCTTTAAGGCGTGCAGCATCTTTGTAGTAGTTACGGAATTGTTTTTCTAGAACGCCATACATACGACGAACTTTTTGCTTCTCACGAAGCTGAACGCCATATTCAGATAGACGGCCTTTACGAGCACCGTGCACACCTGGTGCGTTATCAATTTTACACTTGGTATCTATCGCACGGACACCAGACTTAAGAAATAAGTCAGTACCTTCGCGACGGCTAAGCTTTAGCTTAGGACCCAAATATCTTGCCATGATTCTTCTCCAATATTCCTAGAAACGTAACGTTATACGCGACGTTTTTTAGGTGGACGACAACCGTTATGAGGGATCGGAGTTGCATCAACAATGTTAGTGATGCGGTATCCAGCTGCGTTTAACGCGCGGATAGTTGACTCACGACCAGGACCTGGGCCCTTAACCATAACTTCCAAGTTCTTAAGGCCATATTCTTTGGCCGCTTCGCCTGCTCTTTCTGCTGCAACCTGTGCGGCGAACGGAGTAGACTTACGAGAACCACGGAAACCTGACCCGCCAGCAGTAGCCCAAGCTAATGCATTACCTTGACGGTCGGTAATCGTAACGATTGTATTATTGAAAGAAGCATGAATGTGCGCTACGCCATCAGCTACTTGCTTGCGTACGCGCTTACGAGCGCGTGTTGGTTGTTTTGCCATTGTACTCTCTACCTTATCCGATTATTTTTTGATCGGCTTGCGCGGACCCTTACGGGTACGAGCGTTGGTTTTAGTACGCTGTCCACGTAGTGGTAGACTGCGACGATGACGAAGACCGCGATAACAGCCAAGGTCCATAAGACGCTTGATGTTCATCGAGACTTCACGACGTAGATCACCTTCTACAGTGTACTTGGCGACACCATCACGCAGTTGATCAATCTGCTCTTCAGTTAGTTCACTGATCTTGACATTTTCAGCAATACCTACGCCAGCTAGAATAGCCTGTGCGCGAGTTTTACCAACGCCGTAAATCGCAGTAAGCGCGATTACAGCATGCTTTTGATCAGGAATGTTAATGCCAGCTATACGGGCCACTATTCACTCCTAGTACTTATATAAGAAATTATCCGCAACAAAGCCCGTAGAGGATACGTTGCGGTTTACTACTTCTTTTGCACGCAAAAGGTAGGCCGAGCAATATACTCGACCAACCTTTACATTTCAAGTAAAAATTTCTGTCAGATTAACCTTGGCGTTGTTTATGCTTTGGTTCGCTGCAAATCACACGCACAACACCGTTGCGCTTAATAACTTTACAGTTTCGACAGATTTTTTTAACGGAAGCACGAACTTTCATTGCTAAACTCCGTAAATGGGAATCTAAAGTTATAATCGCTAATTAGCGACCGTAACCTTTAAGATTCGCTTTTTTCAACACAGAATCATACTGTTGTGACATCAGATGAGTCTGTACCTGTGCCATAAAGTCCATGATGACAACAACTACAATTAGTAGTGATGTACCGCCAAAATAGAAACGTACGTTCCACATGACCATCATAAACTCGGGAATCAGACAGATAAAGGTAATATATAGAGCACCAGCTAGGGTTAATCTAGTCATTACTTTATCGATATATTTCGCTGTCTGCTCACCTGGGCGGATGCCTGGTACGAAAGCGCCAGACTTCTTCAAGTTGTCTGCTGTTTCTCTCGGGTTAAATACTAACGCCGTATAGAAGAAACAGAAGAAAATAATCGCTGATGCATAAAGCATTACATATAACGGTTGACCTGGGCTTAAAGCTAGCGACACATCAGTTAACCAACCGAAGGTTGAGCTTTCACCGTTTTGACCTAACCATTGAGCTAATGTTCCTGGGAACAAAATGATGCTCGATGCAAATATTGCAGGTATAACACCAGCCATGTTTATCTTAAGTGGCAAGTGTGTACTCTGCGCTGCGAAAACTTTACGACCTTGTTGACGTTTTGCATAATTAACGACGATACGACGTTGACCACGCTCCATGAAAACAACGAAATAAATCACAGCGAAAGATAATACTGCAATAAACAACAGAAGAAGTACGTGCAATTCACCTTGACGCGCTTGCTCGATTGTTTGTCCAATTGCCGAAGGCAATCCAGCGACGATACCCGAAAAAATAATTAACGAAATACCGTTACCAATTCCGCGCTCAGTAATTTGTTCACCTAACCACATTAAAAACATGGTACCAGTTACTAAACTTACAGTTGCAATCAGGGTAAACATGGTTTGGTCGATAACGACCAGATTGTCGACCATGTTTGGTAGGCCTGTTGCTATACCTAAAGCTTGGAATGTAGCTAAAACAAGCGTGCCATAGCGTGTATATTGGCTAATCTTACGACGCCCTGCTTCACCCTCTTTTTTGAGTTCAGCTAACGCTGGATGTACTACAGTTAGCAACTGGATAACAATTGATGCCGAAATATACGGCATGATACCCAGTGCTAATATAGATGCACGCTCTAAAGCACCACCGGAGAACATGTTAAACATCTCTACGATAGTACCCTTTTGCTGTTCGAACAAATCGGCAAGTACAGTTGCGTCAATTCCAGGTAGCGGTACAAAAGAACCGGCTCTGAATACTAATAACGCTATTACTACGAATAGTAAGCGCGACTTCAGTTCAGCTAAGCCGCTCTGAGTACTACGAAAATCTTGTCCTGGTTTCTTAGCCATCTGTACCTCAACCTTCGAGATTATTCCTCGATTTTACCGCCTGCAGCTTCGATAGCAGCTTTAGCGCCTTTAGTCACGCGTAGACCTTTAACAGTTACCGCTTTGCTTAATTCACCAGAAAGAACAACTTTAACAAACTGGATGTTCTTAGTGACAACGTTAGCCGCTTTAAGACTGTTTAAATCTACAACATCACCCGTTACTTTCGCTAGTTCACCTAGACGAACTTCAGCACTCACTAAGCTCTTACGAGAAGTGAAACCGAATTTTGGTAGACGTTGTTTCAAAGGCATTTGACCGCCTTCAAAACCTGGACGAACAGTGCCGCCAGAACGTGACTTTTGACCTTTGTGACCACGGCCACCTGTTTTACCAAGGCCTGAACCGATACCACGACCTACGCGCTTCTTAGAAGGCTTAGAACCCGCAGCCGGTTGTAGAGTATTCAAACGCATTCTGATTACTCCTCAACTTTAACCATATAGCGAACTTTGTTGACCATTCCACGAATAGATGGAGTGTCTTCAAGTTCAACCGTATGGTTGATGCGACGAAGGCCTAAACCTTTCAAGCACAGTTTGTGCTTAGGTAAACGACCAATTGAGCTTTTAGTTTGAGTTACTTTAATAGTTGCCATCGTGTTCTTACTCCGAAATAGATTCAACAGTTAGACCACGTTTGGCTGCAACCATTTCTGGTGACTTCATGCCGCTCAAACCATCAATAGTCGCGCGTACAACGTTGATCGGGTTCGTAGAACCGTATGCTTTCGCAAGAACGTTGTGAACGCCAACAACTTCTAGTACTGCACGCATCGCACCACCGGCGATGATACCTGTACCTTCTGCTGCTGGCTGCATGTAAACTTTAGAGCCAGTATGACGACCTTTCACCGCGTGGTGTAATGTGCCGTCGTTTAGCGCGATCGTAACCATATTACGACGTGCTTTTTCCATTGCTTTTTGAATCGCAGCTGGTACTTCACGAGCTTTGCCGTAACCGAAACCAACACGACCATTACCGTCACCAACTACTGTTAGTGCAGTAAAGCTAAAGATTCTACCACCTTTAACCGTTTTTGAAACACGGTTAACAGCGATTAACTTTTCGTTAAAATCTGTAGCTTGAGCTTGTTGTTGTTCTTTAGCCATCTTCCAAACCCTACCTTAGAATTTAAGACCAGCTTCGCGAGCAGAATCTGCTAGCGCCGCCACTCTGCCGTGGTATTGGAAACCAGAACGATCGAATGCAACACCAGAGATGCCTTTTTCGATAGCACGCTCTGCAATAGCTTTACCTACTGCTTTAGCGGCGTCTACGTTACCAGTATTCTTCACTTGCTCACGGATTGACTTCTCTACAGTAGAAGCTGAGGCAATAACCTCAGAGCCATTCGCGGCAATTACCTGCGCATACACATGACGTGGAGTACGGTGTACAACTAAGCGAGTTACGCGAAGTTCTGCAATCTTACGACGTGCACGTGTAGCACGACGGATGCGAGATGCTTTCTTATCCATAGTGTTACCTTACTTCTTCTTAGCTTCTTTAGTACGCACATATTCATCTGCGTAACGAACACCTTTACCTTTATAAGGCTCAGGTTCACGGTAAGAACGAATGTCAGCTGCAACTTGGCCAACAAGTTGTTTATCACAACCCGTTAGAACGATTTCAGTTTGGCTTGGACATTCAGCCTTAATACCTTCAGGTAGAGCATGCTCTACAGGGTGTGAGAAGCCAAGAGTTAGGTTTACGTTGTTGCCTTTAACAGCAGCACGATAACCGACACCTTTAAGAACTAACTTCTTAGTAAAGCCTGCAGTAACACCAACAACCATGTTATTTACTAGTGCACGAGCAGTACCTGCTTGTGCATTCGCTTTAAACACACCTTCAACTGGGTTGAAAGTTAAGTTGCCGTCTTCCTGTGCGACTACTACTGCGTTATTAATAACGCGAGATAGTTCACCCTTACCACCTTTTACAGTGATTTCTTGGCCGTTCAATTTCACCTCTACGCCTGCTGGAATAGAGACTGGTGCTTTTGCGACACGAGACATGATCTACTCCTATTAAGCTACGTAGCAGAGAATTTCACCACCAAGACCTGCCTTGCGAGCAGCACGGTCGGTCATAAGACCCTTGGAAGTGGACACTACAGCAATACCCAAACCGCCCATCACAGATGGTAGCGAGTCTTTATTTTTATAGACGCGCAGACCAGGACGTGAAACACGTTGGATTTGCTCAATTACAGGGTTAGCTTGGAAGTACTTAAGAGTAACTTCTAGCTCTGGTTTCACTTCGCCTTCAACAGCGAAGTCAACAATATAACCTTCAGCTTTTAATAAAGTAGCAATTGCAACTTTAAGCTTTGAAGAAGGCATTTTAACAGCAACTTTATTTGCTGATTGACCGTTACGAATGCGGGTCAGCATATCCGAAATCGGATCTTGCATGCTCATAATATTTACTCCAAATGATTAAGTGGCAATTACCAGCTAGCCTTACGAAGTCCAGGAATCTCGCCTTTCATACAAGCTTCACGAACCTTGATGCGACTAAGACCGAACTTACGTAGGTAACCGTGTGGGCGACCAGTTTGGTTGCAACGGTTGCGCTGACGAGATGCACTCGAATCACGTGGAAGAGACTGCAATTTAAGAACTGCATTCCAACGATCTTCTTCAGATGCGTTAATATCGCTGATAATAACTTTTAGCTCAGAACGCTTTTCAGCAAACTTAGCTACAAGCTTTGCACGTTTTACTTCACGTGCCTTCATTGATTGTTTAGCCATAACAGTAACCCTTCACCTTACTTGCGGAATGGGAAGTTAAAGGCAGCCAGCAGAGCACGGCCTTCCTCGTCGCTTGCAGCGGTTGTCGTGATAGTAATATCAAGACCGCGCACACGATCGACTTTATCGTAGTCGATTTCCGGAAAGATGATTTGCTCGCGAACGCCCATGCTGTAGTTACCGCGTCCGTCAAAAGACTTAGCGCTAACACCACGGAAATCACGTACACGTGGAAGAGCGATAGAAATCAAACGCTCGAAAAAATCCCACATACGTTCGCCACGCAAGGTTACTTTACAACCAATTGGGTAGCCTTCACGAATTTTAAAACCTGCAACAGATTTACGCGCTTTAGTGATAAGTGGCTTTTGACCAGAAATGATCGCCATATCAGAAGCTGCGTTTTCCAGCAGTTTTTTATCGTTGATTGCTTCACCAACGCCCATATTTAGGGTGATTTTATCAATCCTAGGGACTTGCATGACGCTTGAGTAGCTGAATTCTTTGGTCAATTCAGCGACTACAGACGACTTGTAGTAATCATGCAGTTTCGCCATAGTAGAACTCCAAATTACTTCTATTAGTTAGAAACGATTTCGTCATTAGATTTAAAGAAACGAACTTTCTTACCATCTTCAATACGGAAACCGATACGGTCTGCTTTACCAGTTGTAGCGTTAAAGACTGCAACGTTAGAAGCATCAATAGCTGCTTCTTGTTCAACGATGCCACCTTGTTGACCTAGAGCCGGAACCGGCTTTTGGTGCTTCTTAACAAGGTTGATTCCTTCAACAATTACTTTACCAGTAGTTAGAACCTTAGTTACTTTACCTTTCTTGCCTTTGTCTTTACCAGCAAGAACGATTACTTCGTCATTACGACGGATTTTAGCTGCCATTTTGTTGCCGCTCCTTACAGAACTTCTGGTGCCAGAGAGACTATTTTCATAAATTTCGCATTGCGAAGTTCACGAGTCACTGGACCAAAGATACGTGTACCGACTGGTTGCTCAGTAGTGTCGTTTAACAATACACAAGCATTACGGTCGAAGCGAATGACAGAACCGTCAGGGCGACGTACGCCTTTACGGGTGCGAACTACCACCGCCTTCAGAACATCACCTTTTTTTACTTTACCGCGAGGAATTGCTTCCTTAACAGTAACTTTGATGACGTCTCCGATATGTGCATAACGGCGGTGAGAGCCACCCAGAACCTTAATACACATTACTCTACGAGCGCCGGAGTTGTCCGCAGCGTCGAGTGTACTTTGCATTTGGATCATGTTAGTGCTCCGCTAAAAATTAATACTAGACCCTCTCGGGTCGGGCTGCCCCTTTTACAAGGGCTGCGAATTGTACCACCCTTTTTTGCAATTGGGTAGACAAAAAACAAGCGGCCCCAAAAATAATTTGGAGCCGCTATATTAGTTAAAGAAATATACGAAAATTAAATTGTTTTCGCTTTTTCTAAAACTTTAACCAAAGTCCAAGACTTAGTCTTAGACAGTGGACGACATTCTGAAATTTCAACAGTATCGCCTAGGCCACACTCGTTGTTTTCATCATGTGCGTGCAGTTTGGTCGTGCGTTTTACGAACTTGCCGTAAATTGGGTGTTTCACCATACGCTCGATAGCAACAGTAATAGACTTGTCCATCTTGTCGCTAACTACACGGCCTTGCATAGTACGGATTTTGTCGCTCATTATGCGCCTGCCTTCTCAGTCAAAACAGTTTTCACACGTGCGATATCACGACGTACAGCTTTCAGAGTATGAGTTTGCTGTAGCTGACCAGTTGCTGCTTGCATACGCAAGTTAAACTGTTCGCGAAGCAATTCTAGTAGCTCTGCATTAAGCTCTTCAGCGTTTTTTTCGCGTAGATCTTGTGCTTTCATCACATCACCTGCTTAGTTACAAATGTTGTTTTGATTGGCAGTTTACGAGCCGCTAGGCGGAACGCTTCACGTGCCAACTCTTCAGGTACACCGCCCATTTCGTACATTACTTTTCCAGGTTGGATTTGGGCAACCCAATATTCTACGTTACCCTTACCTTTACCTTGACGAACTTCAAGCGGTTTTTCAGTGATAGGTTTGTCTGGAAAAATACGAATCCAGATTTGACCTTGACGCTTAACGTGACGCGTCATCGCACGACGTGCTGCTTCGATCTGACGAGCAGTTAATCGACCACGGCCGACTGCTTTCAGACCGTATGTGCCGAAGCTTACATCAGTACCTTTAGCTAGACCACGGTTGCGACCAGTCTGAACCTTACGGAATTTAGTACGTTTAGGTTGTAACATCAGTCGTCTCCTTATTTACGGCCTTTACGCTGCTTCTTAGGCTTGTCAGCCTTTGGCTCTACTGCGTTAGCAGCTGGCATTCCGCCTAGAATTTCACCTTTGAAAATCCAAACTTTAATACCAATCACACCGTATTGGGTGTGAGCCGAAGAAGTTGCGTAATCAATATCAGCACGTAGTGTATGTAGTGGCACACGGCCTTCACGGTACCATTCAGTACGCGCGATTTCAGCGCCGCCTAAACGACCGCTTACTTCAACCTTGATACCCTTCGCACCTAGGCGCATTGCGTTTTGTACAGCGCGCTTCATAGCACGACGGAACATTACACGACGCTCTAGCTGAGACGCGATGCTATCAGCCACTAATTGACCGTCTAGCTCTGGCTTGCGTACTTCTGCAATATTAATTTGCGCCGGTACACCTGCAATTTTAGCTACTGCTGCGCGTAGCTTCTCAACGTCTTCACCTTTTTTACCGATAACAACGCCTGGACGAGCGGTGTGAATAGTCACACGGATGCTCTTAGCAGGACGTTCGATAACGATACGTGATAAAGATGCTTTTTGTAGTTCCTTAGTTAGGAACTGACGTACCTTGAAGTCGCCGTCTAGGTTGTCAGCGAACTCTTTGGTATTAGCAAACCATGTAGCATTCCAAGGCTTAACGATGCCAAGACGAATACCATTTGGATGTACTTTCTGACCCATTGCTTACTCTCCTAGTCTCTAGCGCTCTGCTACAACAACAGTGATGTGGCTTGAACGCTTCAAGATACGATCGGCACGACCTTTAGCACGAGGCATAATACGCTTCATGATAGGGCCTTCATCTACGAAGATTTTTGCGACATTAAGATCGTCAATGTCCGCACCTTCGTTGTGTTCCGCATTTGCGATTGCTGACTCTAGAACTTTCTTAATCAATACAGCCGCTTTTTTGTTGCTGAATGTTAGAATTTCTAAAGCTTGGTCAACAGATTTTCCGCGAATTTGGTCTGCAACTAAGCGAGCCTTTTGAGGCGAAATACGAGCAAAGTTATGTTTAGCTAAAGCTTCCATTATCTACTCCTTATTTCTTTTTCGCTTTCTTATCAGCAGCGTGGCCGCGATAAGTACGAGTAGGTGCAAATTCACCCAGTTTGTGACCGATCATTTCATCAGTTACAAATACTGGAACGTGCTGACGACCATTATGGACAGCGATGGTCAAACCGATCATAGTTGGTATGATCATTGAGCGACGGGACCAAGTCTTAATAGGCTTTTTGTCTCCGCTTTCCACCGCTTTCTCTACCTTCTTCAGCAAGTGTAGGTCAATAAAAGGACCTTTCTTGAGAGAACGTGGCATGGCGATTCCTCTTTATAGATTATTTATTACGACGACGTACAATGTACTTGTCAGTGCGCTTGTTCTTACGAGTCTTAAAGCCTTTAGTAGGCATACCCCAAGGTGATACAGGATGACGGCCACCAGAAGTACGGCCTTCACCACCACCATGTGGGTGATCGACTGGGTTCATTACCACACCGCGAACGGTTGGGCGAACACCACGCCAGCGACTAGCACCAGCTTTACCAAGTTCACGTAGCATATGCTCAGAGTTACCAACTTCACCAACCGTTGCACGGCCTTCAGAAAGTACTTTGCGCATTTCACCTGAACGTAGGCGTAGAGTTACATATGCACCGTCGCGAGCGACGATTTGTGCGTATGCACCTGCAGAACGAGCAATTTGTGCACCTTTACCAGGTTTTAGTTCAACACAGTGAACAGTAGAACCTACTGGGATGTTGCGCATTGGCAGAGTGTTACCTGCTTTAATAGGCGCATCAACACCAGATTGTAATTGGTCACCCGCTTGGATGCCTTTTGGTGCAATGATGTAGCGACGCTCACCGTCTGCGTACAGAACTAGAGCAATGTTTGCGCTACGGTTTGGATCGTATTCGATACGCTCAACTTTCGCTGGGATACCGTCTTTAGTACGTTTGAAGTCAATCAAACGGTAATGATGTTTATGACCACCACCGATGTGACGTACAGTAATACGACCGTTGTTGTTACGACCACCGTTTTTAGAGTTTTTCTCTAAAAGTGGCGCGTATGGCTTACCCTTGTGTAGGTCAGCGTTAACAACTTTAACTACGTGACGACGACCAGGGGAAGTCGGCTTACATTTAACAATAGCCATTCTAAACTACTCCTGTTATTCCGCACCGCCAACGAAGTCAAGATCTTGACCTTCTTTCAAAGTAACGTAGGCTTTTTTCACGTCTGAACGACGGCCTTCACGTTGACCTTGACGCTTGGTCTTACCCTTAAGAATAAGAGTATTTACAGTCTTAACTTCAACTTCAAATAGCTTTTCTACAGCTGCTTTGATCTCTTTTTTAGTTGCATCTTTTGCTACTTTGAAAACGATAGTGTTCGCTTTCTCTGCAGCCATCGTTGCTTTTTCAGAGATATGTGGAGCACGTAGAACTTTTAGTAGACGCTCTTCGTTAATCATGCCAGCATCTCCTCAACTTGCTTAACTGCTTCAGCAGTTATAAGAACCTTGTCAAATGCAATCAGACTTACTGGATCAATCGCAGTAACATCACGTGCATCAACTTTATAAAGGTTACGAGCAGCTAAGAATAGATTTTCATCTACTTCGCCAGTTACGATTAGAACATCATTAAGCTCAAGTTCTTCAAGCTTAGCTACTAGCTCTTTAGTTTTTGGTGCTTCTACTGAGAAGTTATCAACAACGATTAAACGCTCTTGACGAACAAGCTCAGAAAGAATGCTTTTCATAGCACCACGGTACATTTTCTTGTTAACTTTTTGGCTGTGATCTTGTGGTTTCGCAGCAAAAGTAACACCACCTGTACGCCAGATTGGGCTACGAATTGTACCGGCACGTGCACGGCCAGTACCTTTTTGACGCCAAGGCTTAGCACCGCCGCCAGATACTTCAGAACGAGTTTTTTGAGCACGAGTACCTTGACGAGCACCTGCTGCATAAGCAACAACTACTTGATGTACTAGAGATTCATTAAACTCACGTCCGAAGGTAGTCTCGGAAACAGTTAGTGCATCAGCACCTTTAACTATCAATTCCATTACTTACTCCTAGACGTTATGCTTTAACAGCTGGTTTTACGATCACGTTGCCACCTGTTGAGCCTGGTACTGCACCTTTAATAAGGAGCAGATTGCGCTCAGCGTCAACACGTACGATCTCAAGGTTTTGAGTCGTAACACGCTCAGCACCCATGTGACCTGCCATTTTTTTGCCTTTAAACACACGACCTGGAGTTTGACATTGGCCAATTGAACCCGGTGCGCGGTGAGACAAAGAGTTACCGTGAGTCATATCTTGGGTACTGAAGTTCCAACGCTTAATTGCGCCTTGGAAGCCTTTACCTTTAGATGTACCAGTAACGTCTACTTTTTTAATTTCATTGAATAGTTCTACATTTAGCTCAGCGCCAATTTCAAACTCTTCTCCGTTTTCTAAACGGAATTCCCAAAGACCGCGTCCAGCTTCAACACCTGCTTTCGCGAAGTGACCTGCTTCTGGTTTTGATACACGGTTAGCTTTCTTAGCACCAGCAGTAATTTGGATAGCTGCATAGCCGTCGTTTTCAAGAGTTTTTACTTGAGCAACACGGTTAGCTTCTACTTCAACAACTGTAACTGGGATAGAAACGCCTTCTTCGGTAAATACGCGGGTCATACCCACTTTACGTCCGACTAGACCAATCATTCTACTAATCTCCCTTAACCTAAGCTGATTTGAACATCAACACCAGCTGCAAGATCTAAACGCATTAATGCGTCTACAGTCTTATCAGTTGGCTCAACGATGTCGATCAGACGCTTGTGAGTACGAATTTCATACTGGTCACGCGCATCTTTGTTAACGTGTGGAGAGACTAGAATAGTGAAACGCTCTTTACGTGTAGGTAGTGGAATAGGACCACGAACCTGCGCGCCGGTACGTTTTGCTGTTTCTACGATTTCCGCTGTAGACTGATCGATTAGTTTATAATCAAACGCTTTAAGACGGATACGAATACGTTGGTTCTGCATGAGACAGAGCTCCAATAATAAATAAATTACACAAACAATATCGCCACTCAAACCTATCTAACTAGGTGAATGCCGATTGATTCATGTGAAACCGTAGTTTCCAAGATTAGGAAACATTGTCAGCTAAATTTGAACTAGCACTTAGACTAGTATTTTATTAACTGCGAACATAAGCTGAGTATACGTTACTAGGTAATTTCTAATTAGAAACCCTACTCCTCAATGCTCATTGGTTCACAACTGACTTAAGCCAGTGGGCGGTATTATACAGATCACAAAGTGCTATGCAAGCAGTGATTACTATTTAATCGCAAGTTATTGTCTGTTGTAGATTAATCGTCCGCTAATAAATAGCCTCGCAGAGACGATATCTCTAATCGACTTTAACTATTGAAACTTTGCTAACGAGATGGCAATTACCATCCCTGCAACCACTAGACACCCGCCAATCCTACGTAGCTTGTTGTCTGGCTGTTCACCTAATTGAGCCACCATCGATCGCCAACCTTTTGGACTTATAAGTGGTCCAAGCCCCTCTACAATGAGAACTAGACCTATCGCTAACCATATTGAATTACCCATCTTTATAACCTTTACCAAGTAAAGAGTGCACAACAAAAAGGCTCCCTTGGGTAGGAGCCTTGTTGATACATAAAATCAATTGGATTCTAAAAAAGAGCTTACTCTTTTATCACACCGTTTGAATCATTCATGTATTTGAAGAAATCACTTTTAGGATCTAGAACCAATATATCGCTCTTATCTGCAAAGGATTTTTTGTACGCACTTAGAGAACGCATGAAGCTATAAAATTCAGGATCTTTACTATAAGCTCCAGAATAAATAGAAGCAGCTTCCGCATCTGCTGAACCACGTGTTACTCGTGCTGTTTTATCTGCTTCAGCTAGCACTGTTGCAACTTCTAACTCAGCTTGTGCTCGAATAATCTCAGCTTTCTCTCTACCTTGTGAACGGTGTTTACGAGCAACCGATTCACGTTCTGCACGCATACGACGGTATATCGATTCGCTGATTTCATCTGGAAGATTAATTTTCTTCATTCTGAAGTCAACAATATAAACACCTAAGTCGTTTCGCGCACTTGGACGTGTATCAGCCAATACTTCAGCCATAATCATATCTCGTTCACCGTCTACTTCCAGTGCTTCCAAAGCAGAAACAGGAACAGGCTCAGACCCTTCACCAACTTCAGCAGCGATTAAATCGCTACGTGGGCCAGATACAATTTGCTTGATTTCTCGCGAACCAATTTCCGAACGAAGAATATCTGTCACTTTACGTTCTAGAAGCGCTTTTGCAGTAAGTAGATTACCACCGCCCGTCGCTAGATAGTATTGACCGAAATCTTCTATACGCCACTTAACATAAGTATCAATGATAACGTCTTTTTTCTCAGCAGTAACAAAGCGATCAGAGCGTCCATCCATAGTAAGGATTTTTGCATCTAGCTTTTTAACCGTATCAAACAGAGGCATCTTAAAATGCAAGCCTGGCTCGTAGATACGAGAAATTTCGTTGTTATCTTTTAAAATCCTACCGAAACGAACAACGATTCCGCGTTCACCCTCAGGAATAACAAACAGTGACATTAGCATTAACGCCAGCGCAGCAAAAATTACAGGGATTATTAACTTACGCATTCTTAGTATCTCCCTTGACGTGTGCTAGTTGAACGGCTATCTGTTGTTTGATCTGAAGCATCTGAACGTTGTGGTTCTAGATCTAAATCATCATACGTTGATGTTGATTCACGTTTAGCAGTTGAACTTTGTGAAGTTTGCCCAAGTTTATCCATCGGTAAATACAACAAGTTGCCACTTGATTCAGAATCAATCAGTACTTTAGATGTTGATGTATAAACGTCTTCCATTGTATCAAGATACAAACGGTTACGTGTTACTTCAGGAGCGGCATTGTATTCAGGAAGTAATTTTTCAAATTGAGCAACCTGACCAAGTGCTTCATTGATTGTACGTTCAGTATAGCCTTGTGCTTCTTTTTTCAAACGCTCAGCACGACCCGTTGCTTTAGGAAGTATTTCATTCTTATAAGCTTCGGCTTCACGAATGAAACGCTCTTCATCTTCTCGAGCTGCAATCGCGTCATCAAAGGCATCTTTTACTTGCTCTGGTGGACGAGCAGACTGGAAGTTTACATCTACAATGATTAAGCCCATATCGTACTTATCAATAATACGGTTTAGCGTTTCTCGTGTATTTTCACGAATTTGTTGACGACCGCTAGTTAAAATAGCGTCCATTAATGAATCGCCAATAACCGCACGCAAAGCAGAATCAGTTGCTTGACGTAAGCTATCATCGGCACTAGTCACACGGAACAAATATTTATACGGATCAGAAACGCGATATTGCACACCCATTTCTACCGTAACCACGTTTTCATCTTTAGTTAACATTGTTCCAGAGGCACGTAAGGCTCTAATTGCTTGTACGTTAACTGGTGTAACTTCGTCGATGAATCGTGGACGCCAGTTCAAACCCGGTTCAACCACGTGGTCATATTTACCTAGGCGTAATACAACACCTCTTTCGGCTTCACCTATGGTGTAAAATCCAGAAAACACCCAAATAGCGATAGCTACGACTGCAATAAGGCCAAACCCTATCGCGCCACCAGAACCACCACCAATTGAAGGCATGCCACCTTTTTTACCAAACTTTCCGCCTAATTTTTGGCTCAGTTTGCTAAACACTTCATCTAAATCTGGTGGACCTTGATCTCGGCCACCAGATTGCTTACCACGATCATCTTTATTACCCCAAGGGTCATTATCGCGGCCATTATTGTTGCCATTGTTATTTCCAGGCTCATTCCACGCCATTAGAAAGCTCCATCATGATATGACGTTATACTGTAGCAGTCCTTGAGTGAACGATAAAGTCACTGAGTACTGCCCCTTCTTTTTTCTCAAGTCTAGACCAATCTACTTTTTGCATCCGGATATCGATCAATAAGTTACCATCTGTTTCATATTCTTCACTCTGAATACTATTCATTGCAAAAAACGTACTACGAATTCGTCCTTGATACTGTGGCGGAATTCGTAATTGGTATTGAACCATTTGACTTGCTAAACGCTCTGTCAATGCTTCAAATAATAGATCGATGCCTTTACCTTCCATTGCAGAAACCCAAACACGCTGAGGAACTCCTTCCTCATCTCGCTCAATGCGAGGATTTTGGCCTTCGAGATTATCAATTTTGTTCATGACGATCAGAGACGGTACTTCATTCGCATCAATCTCTTCTAATACTACATCAACCGCATGTATGTTCTCACGAAAACGGTCGTCACTAGCATCAACAACATGTAACAAAATGTCAGCTTCTTGTGTTTCTTGTAACGTTGCTTTAAAAGCTGCTACTAGATCATGGGGTAGATGTCGGATAAAACCAACCGTATCAGCTAAAATAGCTGGTCCAACATCCATTAATTCGACTTTGCGCAAGGTTGGGTCTAATGTGGCAAACAATTGGTCTGCGGCATAAACATCTGCATCAGTAATCTGATTAAATAAAGTCGACTTCCCCGCATTGGTATATCCTACAAGTGAAATCGTAGGTATTTCCGCGCGGTTTCTGGCACGCCGTCCTTGCTCACGCTGCTTCGAAACTTTAGCTAAACGCCGCAATATTGCTTTGATTCTATCTCGTAATAAGCGTCTATCTGTCTCTAATTGGGTTTCACCTGGCCCACGTAAACCTATACCACCTTTCTGTCTCTCAAGGTGAGTCCAACCACGAATCAGTCGGGTAGAAAGATGGCGAAGCTGTGCCAACTCAACCTGCATTTTACCTTCATGGGTACGGGCTCGTTGAGCAAAGATGTCAAGTATTAGACCAGTGCGATCTATTACTCGACATTGACAAAGCTGTTCAAGGTTTCTCTCTTGGGCAGGTGAAAGGGCATGATTAAAAATCACGATTTCAGCTCCAGTTAACTGCACTGCCTGTGCAATTTCTTGAGCCTTACCCTCACCAACATAATATTTGGAGTGCGGAGCTTGTCTACTACCGGTGATAACTTGTAGTGTATTGACTCCTGCAGAAGATACTAGCAACTCACATTCACTAAGATCTTCCCACTCACCTTCCTGCGTGAAGTTAATATGAACAAGGATAGCCTGTTCACCTGCTTCGTAACGGTCAAACAAGCAACCAACTCCTTATTTTTAAATAATTATTAATCTTCTGATTTCTCTTGTGAACGTTCGCCTTGTGGGCGCTCGGTATTTGTGTGGTGAGTCACTGCTCGTGCAGGAACAACTGTCGATATTGCATGCTTATAAACCATTTGGTTTACTGTGTTTTTCAGCAAAATCACAAATTGGTCAAAAGATTCGATCTGACCTTGAAGTTTAATTCCATTCACTAGGTAAATTGAAACCGGCACACGTTCACGACGAAGTGCGTTTAAGAACGGGTCTTGTAAAGATTGCCCCTTAGCCATTTTTATTTTCCTTATTAGTTTGTTGTAATTATTTAGCTATTGGTGCTGTTTTTGCCTCTGAGCTAAATGAATCAAATAGGTCTTACTTTTGTCTAGTTAAGTTTTTAAACCTTAAATATCATCGAGTAAAACTTTTACGCAAAAACGGTCACATTATACACTGCATTACTCATTTGAAACTATTTCGTTAGAGATAATCTCGAATGCTTTATTAATGTTCTCGCTATCTAACCAAGTTAAATTATCCCAGCTGCGTAACCAGGTGATTTGTCGCTTGGCCAATTGACGAGTTGCACAAACACCACGAAAAATCGCTTCATCTAACGTGCAATTCCCGTCCAAATAATCCCACATTTGACGATAACCAACACATCTGATGGATGGTAAATCTACATGTAGGTCTTTTCGAGCATAGAGTGCTTTCATCTCTTGTTCAAATCCAGCGTCGATCATTTTTTCAAATCTAACTTCTATGCGACGATGCAATTCTGCCCTTTCCTTGGGAGATATTGCAAACTGCCTGACATCATAAGGAAGAGGATCTCCTTTTACTTTTGTCAGCTCAGTTATTGTTTTACCTGAAATTCTATAAACTTCCAATGCCCTTGATAGTCTTTGAGGGTCATTTGGGTGAATTCTTTTTGCTGATACAGGATCTACCTTCGCTAATTGCTTATGCAGAGCCTCCCATCCTAACTCTTCTGCCTCTACTTCTATTTGCTGCCGAATCTCTGCATCAGCAGCGGGTAAAGGAGACAGACCTTCTAATAGAGCTTTATAATAAAGCATAGTTCCCCCAACAAGCAGAGGAATTTTACCTTTCGCGACGATAGCGGCCATTTCGGCTAAAGCATCACGTCTAAAGTCGGCAGCAGAATACGACTCACTAGGATCTAAAATATTAATAAGTCGATGGGGAGCGATGGCTAATTCAGTTTCATCTGGTTTAGCCGTACCGATATCCATTCCTTGATAAATAAGCGCCGAATCGACACTAATAATTTCAATCGGATACTGTTGTGTTAGCTTAATTGCTAGCTCTGTTTTACCAGATGCCGTGGGCCCCATTAAAAAAAGAGCCAGTGGTAATTTTTTATTCATTTAAAGTGCTACTTTTTTCAAACATCTCGATAGTCTGTTCAAAGCGAACTATTTGGATAAATGCGGTGTCTTGCAAAGGTAAATGTCCTTCCCACAACTGTTCCAGTTCTGATATTAATTTTATCCCCTCAGATAAAGCGTAATCACTTTTAACTTGGGTAATATTATCGGCAAACCATCGAGCAAGACAGCCACTGTCGATATCATTTTTTTCTACTGCTAAATAAGATAACAGTTTCGGAATGATAAGTTGTAAATTTTGTTGGCGTAAAGGCTGTGGAACCGCCATTACCAATATCTGTTCTCTATTTTTCTCTTTAAATTGTATAGCAAATTGAGTCAAGAGTTGTTGATATTTACGAAAAGCACTTAAATCTTGCTGGGATATTTTAATCGACAACGGGATCAACAATGGTTGAGGAGTGAGTTGGTATTTATCGGCCTGAAGTTGACCTAATATTCTATACCATTCGGCTTGTGCTAATGAGATAAGAACTTCACCGTGATCAGACTGCATCAAAATATACTGTTGTCGAACAATTGAAAATGCTTTACCTACAGAACGGATTAAATTGACATTATTGGTTCGAATCCTAGTCGGAGAGCATGACACTTCCATGTTATTCATTCGGTCCAATTCTGGAGTCTCTAGTAACGCTTTATATGCCTTAAGTTCTTGTTGACTCGGATTAGCATCCGACTTTCTAAGCTCTGTTCCTCGAGTAGTCGGCTTATCACGCGACTCTTTCCCAGTAGCATGATTTACATTGTTCCATGAATAATCAGTCTTAGAACCATTACTTTGTTCAGCTTGCTCATTTTGAGCTAATGGACTTTTTGTATAATCTTCTCTTCCGGGATAAGCAGGCGTATTATCAATCGCTTCTCGGGCATGTGTTTGAGCCGATTCCGTTAGCGTTGTATGGTAGGCGGCTTGTGAGGTTTTAGGTTCACTAACATGTGAACTTTGAGCTAACGCATCAGAAAGTGCCTGATAAATAAAATCATGGACCAAACGGCTTTGATGAAAACGGACTTCATGTTTGGCAGGATGCACGTTCACGTCAACCTGATGCGGATCGATCTCAATGAAAAGAACATAACTAGCAAATTGATCAGGCCGCAGACTGCTGGCATAACTTTGACGAATAGCATGATTGATTAATTTATCTCGCATCATTCGTCCGTTGACATAACAGTACTGTAAGTCACTTTGCTGGCGCGCTCCTTGTGGAGAGGTAATCCAACCGTATAAACGCAAACCTGTATGCTCTAATTCAATACTTAGCATATGGCGAACAAAATTCGTCCCACATGCCGCTGCTATCCTCTTTTCTATTTGAGTAGTGTTGTTGGCTGCGCGATATTGACGTACAACTTTACCATTATTTTTCAAGTTAATACTGACATCGAATCGACTCAGTGCGATACGTTTTAACAGTTCATCAATGTGAGTAAATTCGGTTTTATCCGTCCGTAAGAACTTACGTCTCGCTGGGGTATTAAAGAATAAATCGAGTACTTCAACCGTTGTTCCTATTGGGTGTGCGGTTGGTTGGAGCTTTACCTCCATATCTCGGCCTTCGCTATAAGCGGACCAAGCTTGTTGCTGAGTTGCCGTTCTTGAGGTCAGCGTTAATCGAGATACCGAACTAATACTGGCTAAAGCTTCACCACGAAACCCCAAACTCATTATTGCTTCTAAATCATCTAGAGTATGTATTTTAGAGGTAGCATGACGACTCAATGCCAACGATAACTCTTCTTTGACTATCCCTTTGCCATTATCTCGAACCCGAATAAGTTTACTGCCACCCTTTTCTATATCAATATCAATTCGAGTTGCCCCTGAATCAATACTGTTTTCAACTAATTCTTTAACAACCGAAGCAGGTCTTTCGACCACTTCTCCTGCCGCTATTTGGTTCGCCAATCTGGCGGGTAAAATTTTTATAGTCATTTATTTGGTATTATCAGAATCTGTCCCACTGCTAATTTATCTGAGCGTAGCTTGTTCGCTCGCCTTACACTATCTATTGTCACACCATACTTCGCAGCTATTTTTCCTAAAAACTCACCACGAGCAACTTTGTGTTTACGAATAGGAACATCTTCTAGTTTTACGGTAATTTTAAGTTTTTGTCCTACCCATAATGTGTTCCGCTGCAACTTGTTTTGCTTTTTAATGCTTGCTACAGACACCTTGTACTTATTCGCTATCAGACCTAAATACTCTCCAGCTTGAACGGTATGTGTAATGAATTCAGTTTCGACTAAGTTACTTGTTTTGGTAATAACGACAGGCCTATTACTTGCGGGTATAACCAAGACTTGTCCAATTTTTAATCCTGACGATTTTAGATTATTAGCTTTCATTATTGCTTGAGTCGTCAAACCATACCTTTGTGCAATAACAGATAACGAATCCCCTTTAACCACTTTATGCTTATGGGCCGTTTTTTTCTGGGCAAATAAGGTCCCTTCAGGTGGATTTTGTTCAAAATACTGCACAATCGCTTTGGTTAAAGCGCGAGCTAATTTATCTTGGTGGCTAGTCTGAAATAATAACTTCTCTTCAGTTGGGTTAGAAATAAACCCTGTCTCAACCAAAACTGATGGTATGTCTGGAGATTTTAGCACCGCCAAACTAGCGTGAACTGGTTGTTTTTTATGTAAGCGAATAATCTTACCCATTTCAGCCAAAATATTGGTAGCAACTTTGTAGCCTTCTTTCTGTGAGTGACTAAATTGCAAATCAAGTAATGTTTGGCTTACGTTTTTATCTGCCTGGTTTTTTGCTAGTACTTGACCCGCGCCACCTAATAACTCAGATTGCTGTTCGTGCTTTTCTACCCAACGTGAAATTTCCGTATTGGCCCTGCGAGTATTTAGAACAAAAACCGATCCACCTCGCGGTTTTGGAGAACTAAAACTATCTGCATGAACCGATACCAATAAATGCGCTTTACTTCTTCTAGCAATATCAGAACGCTTGTTTAAATTAACAAAGTAATCACCATTCCTTGTCAACACTGCTTTTATTCCAGCGACACTATTCAGCTGTTGGGCAATTTTTTGTGAAATACTCAATGTCGCATGTTTTTCATATTTTTTGCTTGGTCCAATGGAACCTGGGTCTTCTCCGCCATGTCCCGCATCAATGGCCACGACAATATCAGCATTACCAGAAAATTGAGAAGCATCCTTACTGGGAGAAGTAGTTGGTGACGTGTTTTTAATTACCGGCGTTTCGACACTAGATTTACTTGAATGCGGTAAATCAACAACCAAGCGATGTCCATACTGACCGCCGGGGGTCGGCTTAAGCTTAAATAGCTTTGCGGTTACTTTTTCTTTAAGCACAAAAACCAGTCGGTATGTGCCTTTACTTGGAGCACCACTACTTCTAATTTTGCTGAGTATTTTACTATCATTTACATCAATAGGTAATTTAGCATTCAGCTCGGTATTTTTTAAATCAATAACCAATCTATTCGGTGATGATAAAGTAAAATAGCTATAATCCACTTCTGATGTAAGATCTATAACGACTCTTGTCTCATCCGGCGATGGCCATACACGTAAGCTTTCCAATTCATTAGCATTAACACTATTGATAGAAAACAGTATCAAAATATTAATAAAGAGCACACTAAAGGCTCTTAAATATTTACCAATCAAGATAGCTCCAAACTATTTAATAACGTATTCCCATAATCACTATTAGCCGATAAAATAGCAGTTCTTTGTTCGTTCATGTAGCGTATTTCAATCTCAAGATCAGCTTTAGGTAATAGCCCCTCACCTTTCTCTGGCCATTCCACCAAGCATATGGCATCTGCAGTAAAGTAATCTCGTATTCCCATGTACTCCAATTCTTCAGGATCAGCTAAGCGATATAAGTCAAAGTGGTAGACGTGCCAATTTGCCAGTTCATATGGTTCAACCAATGTATATGTAGGGCTTTTTACGTTACCTTTGTGCCCTAAAGCCTTTACAAATCCCCGACTGAATGTCGTTTTGCCCGCACCTAAATCCCCATGTAGATAAATAGTCGTCTGCTGAGTACAAAGTCCCGCCAGTTTTTGCCCCATATTGATGGTTGCTTGTTCATCCATTAAATTAAATTGTTTTGTATTCATATTACACATTAGCTCAATTATCATATTATTGGGTAAATTGGATCTGGCGTCTGTTACTGTGTTACGTTGCGATTTTTAGTTTAAAATTATGCTCAGTTTTAAACTTGTGCCCTTTATATAACAATTATTCTCCACTATATAAAGAGTTAAAGAGTCTCGATAGTAAATCGGGGTTGGATAAAGGTACAATACCTGCTTGAAAAACCATTCGCTCCCCCTCACTCTAATCAACTTTCATCACGTCACTTTCATAGCTCTACACGATTATTTCAGGTAAGATCCGTCTTTCTTACTGACTTAAATTCTTATCTACCACTATATTTCTATGAACTACCAAGCATTAGCACAAAAAATAAAATTATGGGGTAAAGATCTTGGATTCCAACAAGTTGGAATTTGTGATGTTGACTTATCTCAGCATGAAGAAGCAATGCTTAACTGGTTAAAATCGGGATATCATGGAGAGATGGAATGGATGTCACGCCATGGTACTATGCGCTCTCGCCCCAATGAGTTGCTTCCTGGCACCATTCGCGTCATTAGTGTTCGCATGGATTATCTCCCGCCTGAAGCACAATTCGCGAGTAATTTAAGCCAACCCAATCATGCCTATATTAGCCGATATTCATTAGGTCGTGATTATCACAAATTAGTCCGCAATAAATTAAATCAACTAGGCAAATTGATCGAGCAAGAAGTAGCAACGTTAGGTTATCGACCTTTTGTAGATTCCGCGCCTATTCTAGAAAGACCTCTAGCTGAAAAAGCAGGAATTGGATGGACTGGAAAACATTCATTAATTATCAACCGTGAGGCCGGCTCTTGGTTTTTCTTAGGTGAACTTCTTGTTGATATACCATTGCCAGTTGACGACATAGTAAGCAATGAATGTGGTAAATGCAGTGCTTGTATCACCTCTTGTCCAACGCAAGCAATTATTCAAGACGGCGTTGTTGATGCCAGAAAATGTATCTCATACCTTACTATAGAATATGATGGAATCATTCCACTAGAATATAGAAAAGCAATGGGAAATAGAATTTATGGTTGTGATGATTGCCAACTCGTCTGTCCATGGAATAGATATGCTGACTTAACCCAACAACCTGATTTTCATCGCCGTTCTTTTTTCGAATATCCTGATCTACTTACTCTATTTACTTGGAGTGAAAAAGAGTTTTTAAAAAACCTTGAAGGTTCCGCTATCCGTAGAATAGGCCATATTCAATGGCTCAGAAATATCTCCATTGCTTTAGGCAATGCGCCATATTCACAAGAAATAATTACTGCTCTAGAGCAGAAGCTAGGACTATCTACGTTGTTAGATGAGCACATAACTTGGGCATTAGAACAACAAATCGCCCAAGTACCTGGTATGCGCTCATATCAAAATTCGGACATAAAATTAAAAAATAAAACGCAGCGATTAATTAGAATCGTTGAAAAAGGATTAAAACGAGACGCTTAAACTTAACGACGATACAAACTTTTCTTTGACATGAACCACAAAATTCCAAATGTGGAAAAAACTTATCTACTTAACCAAAAACATTTCTATTTAAAAAGTTAAACACAATACTAATAAATGACAAAGATCAATAATTTCTAACTTAATGATCTTTTTTTATATATACAGCGATGAATAGAAAAACAAAAAAACCTTTATAAACATATATTTAATAAATATTGCCATTTAGGTTACAAAAAAAAAACCTAGAAGATCTTATAAGTAAATAGGCAAATTTCAGATGATTCTATTTTTACTCACTAGGTTATCCACAGATAAAAAAATGTGGATAAGTCTGTAGATTATTTTCATTTTATGGCATGAAAGAGCCACAGCTATTGAGATCTAGCAGTGGAAAAACTGGCATACGCAAGTTAAATTAAATTTGAGGGGGATAATACTTCACAGCATTAAAGAAAAGAGCAGTTAAGATGATAATTCTATGCATGAATATAAAATTATCAAAATAAGTAAAATGGTTGCGGGGGCTGGATTTGAACCAACGACCTTCGGGTTATGAGCCCGACGAGCTACCAAGCTGCTCCACCCCGCGTCCGAGTTTTTACTTTCTAAGAGAATCTGGCTGACAGTATTAATTTATGGCCAAACTATCTGTAATTGGTTGCGGGGGCTGGATTTGAACCAACGACCTTCGGGTTATGAGCCCGACGAGCTACCAAGCTGCTCCACCCCGCGTCCGTGTTCTTTCTGAAACTTTTTTGAAGCAAAGTTAATCTTGAAAAGAATAACTTCTAAAAAC
>NZ_JAWMPW010000021.1:0-54307 GCF_033101115.1 Vibrio sp. TH_r3
ACTTGAGAAACGTGCATAAAAAAATCCGATAAATAGGGTCTATCGGATTTTTACATGTTGGTAGGATCATTCAACTGATCTGCCGATTATTATCTTAACTGATCGGCATTACTGCCAAAGCAGTGTTTTTTATCACTCAAATAAAATTACACATCTAAGTTAGCAACTTTCAATGCATTATCTTCGATAAAGTTACGGCGAGGCTCAACTTGATCACCCATCAAGGTAGTAAATAGTTGATCCGCTCCAACAGCATCATCGATTTTAACTTGCATCATACGACGAGTTTCAGGATCCATGGTTGTTTCCCAAAGTTGATCTGGGTTCATCTCACCTAGACCTTTATAACGTTGTAAGCTCAAACCTCTACGCGATTCTTTTTTCAACCACTCTAAAGCTTGTGCAAAGCTGGTTACTTCTAAAGTACGTTCACCACGCTTAATGTAAGCACCAGCTTCAATTAACCCTTCTAATGCTTCAGATAAAGACGCCAATTTAGCGTATTCTTTGGTTTCTAATAGATCTAAACCAATCACATATTCATGTGTCACGCCATGTGTACGAATGACTATTTTAGCCAAAGAAACATTCAGTTCTTCGTGTCTTTCTACTTCAAGACTATATTGACTCGCACCAGTTTCTTTTTCTTTTAGTTGTTCAACTAAACGTTTACCCCACGCTTCAACTTGGCTTGCATCTTGACTCATTTCAACTGTTAGGCGAGGAACATAAACCAATTCATGTACAAGAGCACGAGGATAACGACGAGTCATACGATCAACAAGCTTCATACCAGCATTGTACTGCTGTACTAATTGCTCTAACGATTCACCAACAATCGCGGGTGCATCTTTATTAACGTGTAATTCTGCATTATCAAGAGCCAATGAAACTTGATACTGATCCATCGCATCTTCATCTTTAATATACTGCTCTTGCTTACCTTTCTTAACTTTATAGAGAGGTGGTTGGGCGATATAAATATAACCGCGCTCAATAAGCTCAGGCATTTGACGGTAGAAGAATGTAAGCAACAACGTACGAATATGAGAACCATCAACGTCGGCATCGGTCATGATGATGATGTTATGATAACGCAGTTTATCTGGATTATATTCGTCACGGCCAATACCACAACCAAGAGCGGTGATCAGTGTGGCAACTTCTTGAGAAGAAAGCATTTTATCAAAACGTGCTTTTTCTACGTTAAGGATTTTACCTTTAAGTGGTAGTATTGCTTGGTTCTTACGATTACGCCCCTGCTTGGCTGAACCGCCAGCAGAGTCCCCTTCCACAATATAGAGTTCAGAAAGAGCCGGATCTTTTTCCTGACAATCAGCAAGTTTACCCGGTAAACCTGCAAGATCTAATGCACCTTTACGACGTGTCATTTCTCTTGCTTTACGAGCCGCATCACGAGCACGAGCCGCATCAATGATCTTGCCACAAACGATTTTAGCTTCACCTGGGTTCTCAATTAAGAACTCAGACAGTTTTTCGCCCATAGCCGATTCCACTGCTGATTTCACTTCAGATGAAACCAACTTATCTTTTGTTTGACTAGAGAATTTAGGATCAGGCACTTTAACGGATACAACCGCAGTTAAACCTTCTCGTGCATCATCACCAGATGTCGCTGTTTTAGCTTTTTTAGAGAAGCCTTCCTTATCCATAAAGCTGTTCAATGTACGAGTTAATGCTGAACGGAAACCAGCTAAATGGGTACCACCATCTTTTTGCGGAATATTGTTGGTATAACAAAAAATATTCTCTTGGTAACCATCATTCCACTGCATTGCTACTTCAACAGTAATACCGTCTTCACGTTCAAAATCAAAATGAAATACTTTCTGAATAATAGGCGTTTTATTGGTATTTAGGTAATCAACAAATGCTTTAGTACCGCCTTCGTACATGAAGTGGTCCATTTTGTCTTCTTCTCGCTCATCAATCAATTTGATTGATACACCAGAGTTAAGAAACGACAATTCTCGTAAGCGTTTGGCTAAAATTTCGTAGTGAAATTTAACGTTAGTAAACGTTTCTTCACTTGGCCAAAAACGAATAACCGTACCAGTTTTGTCAGTATCACCTGTAACAGCAAGTGGCGATTGAGGCACACCATGAGAGTATGTTTGCTTGTGAACTTTTCCTTGACGATAAATAGTCAAATCAACCTGCTTAGACAAAGCGTTCACTACCGAGACACCTACACCATGCAAGCCTCCTGATACTTTATAGGAGTTATCATCAAATTTACCACCAGCATGCAATACTGTCATGATAACTTCTGCGGCAGACACTCCCTCTTCTTCGTGAATTTCTGTCGGAATACCACGACCGTCATCACTAACAGATACAGAGTTATCCTCATGGATGGTAATGATAATATCATTACAATGTCCTGCCAACGCTTCATCGATGGAGTTATCAACAACTTCGAAAACCATATGGTGGAGACCGGTACCGTCATCCGTGTCGCCAATGTACATTCCAGGACGCTTACGTACAGCATCCAATCCTTTCAGTACTTTAATACTCGATGAATCGTAATTTTCTGCCATGAGTTACTCTCTATTAGGGCTATCAGCCCGCTTATCAATACACTCTATTTTGCCATGTTCCACATGAAACATCCTGCCATTTTCGTCGTACATTTCTTCGATTTGGCTGGCGGTAATAGAACTTACAAAAACTTGTGCCCCCGTCTGTTTTAAACACGTTGCTAAACTTGCTCGACGTTGGCTATCTAATTCAGAGGCAAAATCATCTATCAAATAGAGACATTGCTTTCCTGTCACTTGAGTTAAATGTTGACCTTGTGCAACACGTAATGCACATACCATCAATTTTAACTGACCACGCGATAACACATCTTCAACCGGTGTGTTATTCACTTTAATTTTTAAATCTGCTTTATTCGGACCACTAAAGGTATATCCAAGTAGTTGATCCCTCTCGAAGTTTTTTTCGAGAATGTCTGCATAAGAGGTATTTTTTTCCCAACCACGATAATACGTTAATTTGATATCAAATTCTGGTAAAAAACCTCGACAAATCGCTTCTGCAACACATTTTAACTCATCGATATAAGCATTTCGCCATTTATCAATTTTTTCCGCAAGTTGAGCTAACTCTTGATCCCAATAGCTCAGCTCTTTATAACTTCTTGCTGATTTCAACAGCGCATTTCTCTGTTTGGCTAAACGTTTTAATCTACCCCATGCATCATAAAAACTCGACTCAGTGTGAAATACACCCCAATCCATAAATGCTCTACGATGTTTAGGACCTTCCGTTAATAAGTCAAATCCTTCAGGATGGATCAGTTGCAATGGCAGCACTTTTGCTAGTTGTGCAAGCTTTTGTCCTGATTGACCACCTATTTTAACTTCTGTTGTACCATCACGCTGTTTGTTTAAACCAACAGGCAGTTCAAAATGGTCAGCATTACGTAACTTTCCATGAATAAACAATTCTGACCGATCATTTTGAATTACACGGCCAGTTAACGAGCTCTTAAAAGATCGTCCGTGACCAAGCATGTATATCGCTTCAAGAACGCTAGTCTTCCCACTACCGTTAGGGCCAATAATAAAATTGAAGCCTGCCGATAGGTCTATATCACAAGCTTCGATATTCCTAAATTGTCGAACCATTAAACGGGTTAAAGACATCTATTTATCGTTTTCAACTATAACCGAATTGGCATAACAACATACATAGCGCTGTCATCGTCGACATTCTCAATTAACGCACTTGCGTTGGCATCAGACATAGAAACCCTTACCTTTTCACAACGTAATGTTCCTAACACATCCAGGACATAACTCACGTTAAAACCTATTTCTAAGTCTTCGCCTTCAAAGTTAACATCCAATAATTCTTCGGCTTCTTCTTGTTCTGGATTATTAGCAGTAATACGCATTTCACTACCGTATAAATTAACTCTTACTCCACGAAATTTTTCATTGGATAAAATGGCAGCACGAGAAAAAGCTTGTCGAAGTTCATCGCAACCAGCTTCTAATGTCTTAGTGGTACTTTGCGGCATAACCCGTCGATAATCAGGAAAACGACCATCAACCAATTTTGAAGTAAAAATAAAATTATTCACTTCTGCACGTATATTCGATTGGCCAATTTGTAACGTTACTGTATTTTCGGGTGCATCTAACAAGCGAACTAACTCTTGAACCCCTTTACGTGGAACAATCACTTGTTGTGAATTAACATCAGCATCAAGAGTGGTCTGAGAGACTGCCATTCTGTGTCCATCGGTGGCAACAGAACGTAGTGTAGAACCGTCAAGTTCAAATAGCATACCATTGAGATAATATCGAACATCTTGATTAGCCATTGAAAATTGAGTTTTTTCTATAAGCTTACGAAGTTCATTTTGTGAAAGTGTAATTTCAACCTCACTTTGCCAATCTTCAATATTTGGGAAATCAGCAGCTGGTAAGGTTGCTAATGAAAAACGGCTTCGTCCAGAACGGATTTGCAACCGCTCATTATCCAAAACGACCGTAATAATGGCATTATCAGGCAGCCCACGCCAAATATCTAAAAACTTACGTGACGGAACAGTAATACTTCCAGCTTCGAATTCACCCTCAAGATGGATTCGAGCAACCAGTTCGACTTCTAGATCCGTCGCTGTCATAGATAAGGTATTGTTTTCGACTTTTAAAAGTATGTTACCTAAAATTGGTAATGTAGGACGCCCACCCAAAGCACCTGATACTTGCTGTAATGGCTTGATAAGATGGTTGCGATCAATGGTAAATTTCATAATATTCTCTTTTCGACTTACCGTACTATTAAGAAGAAAGGGTACGAATTAAATTCGAATAATCTTCTTTTATATCGTGGCTCTCTTCACGCAGTTGTTCTATTTTTCTACAAGCGTGCAATACTGTCGTATGATCACGGCCACCAAAAGCATCACCTATTTCTGGCAAGCTATGATTTGTTAATTCTTTTGCTAGCGCCATCGCTAGCTGGCGTGGTCTTGCCACTGAACGTGAACGGCGTTTAGATAATAAATCAGCAACTTTAATTTTATAATATTCTGCTACTGTTTTTTGAATATTATCAATAGTGACGAGCTTCTCTTGTAAAGCAAGTAAATCTCTTAACGCTTCACGAACAAAATCAATGGTAATTGGACGACCGGTAAAATTAGCATTAGCAATAACGCGGTTAAGCGCCCCTTCTAATTCACGCACATTTGAACGTAAACGTTTAGCAATAAAGAATGCTACTTCATCAGCTAAATGAATCTTATGGTCTTCCGCTTTTTTCATTAATATCGCGACACGTGTTTCTAATTCTGGAGGTTCGATAGCAACCGTTAACCCCCAACCAAAACGTGATTTTAAACGATCTTCCACCCCATGAATCTCTTTAGGGTAACGATCGGATGTCAAAATAATTTGCTGGTTACCTTCTAAAAGCGCATTAAAGGTATGAAAAAATTCTTCTTGAGAACGCTCTTTATTAGCGAAAAACTGAATATCATCAATGAGTAAAGCATCCACGCTACGATAGTAACGTTTAAATTCCTCAATCGCGTTGTTTTGCAAAGCTTTAACCATATCTTGCACAAAACGCTCAGAATGCATATACACTACTTTTGCATTAGGTTTATTTTCTACAATGGCATTACCTACTGCATGCAATAAGTGTGTTTTACCTAAGCCTGTTCCACCATATAAAAATAATGGATTATAAGCCGCACCTGGATTACCAGCCACCTGACGAGCCGCGGCTAAACCTAATTGGTTAGATTTACCTTCAACAAAATTATTAAAATTATGCTTATGATTAACGTTAGAACGATGATTAATTTCAACTAATTCAGATTCATCATCCCAAGTTTTGTGCACTGACCGGCGAGCTTGAAGTTGTGCTGGAGCAGAAGATTCAGCTGCAACATCGGCTTTTGTCTTGGTAGGAACACGAGGAACAGTAGAAGCAATAGAAACGGGTTTACTGCCTACTTCAAATCGGAGGTTGGGTATATCGTTACCACAAAACTCTTTTAATAGACGATTGATACTATTTAGATACCTATCACGTACCCAATCTAAAACAAATCGATTTGGTGCAAATAGAGTCAGCGTATTATCATCCAATTCAGCTTCCAGCGGCCTTAACCACATACTAAATTCTGTCGCTGATAACTCTTCTTGTAGTTGTTGCAGACACTGTAACCATAGCGAAGATGACACTGTTACCCCACGATTATTTTTATGACTTGGAAAAGGACGGCAATTTTACTCCTTGTAAGACAAGATCGCCAGTAAATGATCGCTGATCCAGTGAATAAGATCTAAGTTATTCACATTTTTAATTTTTATATACCTAAAAACCACAGGATCTTCATAAAAATAAGCTATGTAACCATTTATTAAATAAATCATTTTTTAGTTATCCCCACAATTCACAGAGATCAGAGTAAAAAGCTTAATAATCTTAGTTATTTCTAATAACATCTGGTTATTATGTACATAAGAACATTTGCCAGTATTATGCATTCTATCAAACATAGAGGATTTAACAGAATGAAACACTGGTTTAGAAACTTATTCACACTTTTAGCACTATCTACATCTTTCGCTCAAGTATCTTATGCTGCAACTGACGTTAAAGTTGGTATGTCAGGACGCTATTTTCCATTCACTTTTGTAAAACAAGATAAATTGCAAGGATTTGAAGTGGATTTATGGGATGAAATTGGTCGTAGAAATGACTACAAAATTGAGTATGTGACTTCAAACTTTTCTGGCCTATTTGGTCTTTTAGAAACCAATAGAATTGATACTATCTCAAACCAAATCACCATTACTGATGTCCGCAAAGCAAAATATCAATTTGCCGACCCTTATGTAATTGATGGTGCACAACTAGCAGTACGTAAAGGAAGAGATGATATTCAAAGCGTAGACGATTTAGAGGGTAAAACCGTAGCAGTAAACCTTGGTTCTAACTTCGAGCAAATTTTACGTGATTACGATAAAGAAAACAAAATTAACATTAAAACCTACGATACAGGTATCGAGCATGATGTTGCCCTAGGACGTGCTGATGCATTTGTAATGGATAGACTTTCTATCTTAGAAGTAATCAAAAAAACTGGATTACCTTTACAACTTGCAGGTCAACCGTTTGAAACAATAGAAAATGCATGGCCTTTTGTTAAAAACGAAAAAGGCAATATCCTTAAAGCAGAAGTAAACCAAGCATTAAGTGCTATGAGAACAGACGGTACACTTGAAAAAATATCTGTGAAATGGTTCGGTTCAGATATAACCAAAAAATAACAACTAGATAACTAATACTTCCGCGTAGGAAAAGCTAATGCCTTTTGATTTCAATTATATGCTCGAACTTCTACCTATATTACTTAAATACTTAGGTACCACAATGGAGATGGCGATATGGGGATTATTTTTCTCTTTAATCCTTTCTATTGTTATTGCTAATATTCGGGTTTTTTCCATTCCAGTACTGGATCAATTAAGTCAGTTATACATTAGCTTCTTTCGTGGGACTCCTCTGCTTGTGCAGTTGTTTCTACTATATTATGGATTACCGCAAATATTCCCTATTTTAATAGGTATTGATGCATTTTCCGCTTCTATTATAGGCTTATCTCTGCACTTTTCCGCTTACATGGCAGAAAGTATTCGAGCCGCTATTATCGGTATAGATAGAAGTCAAATGGAAGCAAGTTTATCAGTAGGTATGACAACCAACCAAGCAATGAGAAGAATCATTCTGCCTCAAGCCGCTCGGGTCGCTTTGCCTTCTTTAATGAACTATTTTATCGATATGATCAAATCAACTTCGCTTGCCTTTACCTTAGGTGTAGCAGAGATAATGGCCAAAGCACAAATGGAAGCGGCTTCTAGTTTTAAATTTTTTGAAGCTTTTCTTGCTGTCGCTCTTATCTATTGGGTAGTTGTGATTATCTTAACAAGGGTACAAATTTGGGCAGAATTTAAACTCAATAAGGCATATCAACGATGATAAAACTAGATAATATCCATAAAAAGTTTGCTGAAACACCAGTACTTTCCGGAATTAGTTTAGAAATAAAGCAAGGTGAAATCATTGTTATTATTGGCGCAAGTGGTACCGGAAAATCAACACTACTTAGATGTTTAAATTTTTTAGAAACCGCTGATGTGGGACAAATTACCATTGATAATGTTTCCGTTAATGTAGAACAACACACCAAATCAGAAGTATTAGCTTTACGTAAAAAAACCGGATTTGTTTTTCAAAACTACGCACTTTTTGCCCATTTAACGGCAAAACAGAATATAGCAGAAGGATTAATTACAGTTCGAAGATGGAAAAAAGAACAAGCTTATCAACGTGCTCAACAAATTCTAGACAACATAGGCTTAGCAGACAAAGCGGAAAGCTACCCTGCGGCTTTATCTGGTGGACAACAACAAAGAGTGGGCATAGGTAGAGCCATGGCTTTGCAACCTGAACTCTTGTTATTCGACGAACCCACTTCCGCACTCGATCCTGAATGGGTAGGCGAAGTTCTCAGTGTAATGAAACAACTCGCCGCTCAACAACAAACCATGTTAGTTGTGACTCATGAAATGCAGTTTGCTCGAGAAGTAGCGGATCGAGTTATATTCATGGCTGAAGGTAATATCGTTGAACAAGGTTCTCCACAAGATATATTTACTAATCCACAAGATAGTAGATTACAAAAGTTTTTAAAAAACGTCGGGATCCAATAAAGATCCTTGAGCTTTGCTCCACACTACGTATAATCCGTCGACCGGAATAAAATAGCTTTTAAAGCCGAACAGTTATTGACTCTTTGATAGTCAGTGATTACAATTCCGCCTCTTTGTTGAGAGGCGTCGGATATATATTCCCACGCCGGGTTTAACAAGAACCTATAAACTACTGATCAGTAAAGGTATAAACATGAAACGCACTTTTCAACCTTCAGTTCTTAAGCGTAAGCGCTCTCACGGTTTCCGTGCTCGCATGGCAACTAAGAACGGTCGTAAAACAATAAATGCACGTCGTGCTAAAGGCCGTGCGCGCCTTTCAAAATAATTCGCGATTATTTTGAATTCGTACGCGTTCTATCGGGAGTTACGTCTGCTAACTCCCGAACATTATAAAAATGTATTCCAGCAAGCACACAGTGCAGGCTCCCCTCATTTCACTATTATTGCTCGTAAAAATACTCTTCCACACCCTCGTCTAGGTTTAGCTGTTCCGAAAAAACAAATTAAAACCGCTGTTGGTCGTAATCGCTTTAAACGCCTTACTAGAGAGAGTTTCCGCCATAAACAACATCAGCTACCCAATAAAGATTTTGTTGTAATAGCAAAGAAGAGTGCTCAAAACCTGAGTAATGAAGAAATGTTTAAATTATTAGATAAGTTATGGCATCGGCTTTCTCGCCCTTCACGTGGGTAGCTATTGGCTTAATTTATATATATAAGTGGGTTATCAGCCCGCTTATAGGCCCACGTTGCCGTTTTACACCAACGTGCTCTACATATGCGATAGAAGCATTAAAAATGCACGGATTTGTAAAAGGTAGTTGGTTATCTGGCAAACGTCTATTAAAATGCCACCCTTTGAATGAAGGGGGTTTCGACCCCGTTCCACCGAACCAAGATAAAGACAGAGACAAATAACGATGGATTCTCAACGTAATATTC
Source organism: Vibrio sp. TH_r3 (assembly GCF_033101115.1). Lineage (NCBI taxonomy): Bacteria > Pseudomonadati > Pseudomonadota > Gammaproteobacteria > Vibrionales > Vibrionaceae > Vibrio > Vibrio sp. TH_r3. The sequence goes on from NZ_JAWMPW010000021.1 coordinate 9,717, forward strand.
TGCTTATCGCTTTGGCACTGGTTTCTTTTTTGTTGTTTCAACAATGGCAAGTTGAAAAGAACCCACAAGCTCCACAGCAAGTAGAACAAGAACAAAATAACGGTACTCTACCAGCACCATCAATTGCTAATGAGCTTGATCCTACCCCGGGCCAAGGACAATCAGCAAAACTAATTACGGTAACAACTGACGTTTTGACTCTGTCAATTGATACCTTTGGTGGTGATGTTGTTTCTGCGCAATTAAATCAATATGCGAAAGAAGAAGATTCGGAAGAACGATTCGTACTTCTTAAGAACGATGTTGATCATACTTATATTGCACAAAGTGGCTTAGTTGGTCCGCAAGGAATTGATTTAAGTAGTTCTAGTCGTCCAAGTTACTCAACCAGTGCCGATTCATTCACACTGACTGATGGCCAAGACGAAATTCGTGTGCCACTTTCATACACGGCTAACGGCATTAATTACGTTAAGACATTCGTATTAAAACGTGGGCATTACGATATTGATGTAACTTACGATATAGATAACCAATCTGGTAATAATGCTACCGTTGGTATGTATGCGCATTTACGCCAAAACGTTATGGATGATGGTGGAAGTTTAACCATGCCAACGTATCGTGGTGGTGCATACTCAAGCCAAGATACTCGCTACAAAAAATACAGTTTTGATGATATGCAAGATCGTAATCTTTCTATCAACTTAACAGATGGTCAAGGTTACGCCGCTATGCTTCAACACTACTTTGCAAGTGCTTGGATTCCACGTGAAGCGCCTGGATCAAACCTATATACTCGCGTTATTGGTAATTTAGGCGATATTGGTGTTCGTATGCCAAATAAAACCGTAGCGAGTGGTGATAATCTTCAGCTAGAAGCAACCCTTTGGATTGGTCCTAAACTACAGAAAGAAATGGCAGCAGTTGCACCAAGTCTAGATCTGGTAGTTGATTATGGCTGGTTGTGGTTCATTGCCAAGCCGCTGCATTGGTTACTTTCAATGATTCAGAGTGTCGTGGTTAACTGGGGTCTATCTATTATGATTCTAACTTTCGTTGTTCGTGGTGCGATGTACCCATTAACGAAAGCACAATACACTTCTATGGCTAAAATGCGTATGCTCCAACCTAAGCTTGCCGCTATGCGTGAGCGTATTGGTGACGATCGCCAACGTATGAGCCAAGAAATGATGGAATTGTATAAGAAAGAAAAAGTAAACCCGCTTGGTGGTTGTTTACCTATCTTCCTACAAATGCCAATATTTATTGCATTGTACTGGTCTCTAATGGAATCGGTTGAGCTTCGTCATTCGCCATTTTTCTTATGGATAACGGATCTATCGGCTCAAGACCCATACTACATCCTCCCTATTTTAATGGGTGCAAGTATGTTTATGATCCAAAAAATGAGCCCGACAACCGTTACGGATCCAATGCAGCAGAAGATCATGACATTTATGCCTATTATGTTTACAGGTTTCTTCCTGTTCTTCCCATCAGGCCTTGTTCTTTACTGGTTGGTTTCCAATGTCGTTACGCTTATCCAGCAGACTATTATTTATAAGAACCTGGAAAAGAAAGGCTTACATTCTAAGTGACAGTAAATAAATACTAAGAAAGGCGGCCTAAAGGTCGCCTTTTTAGTTTTAGCTGATTACAATCCATTCGATTACGTCAGTGAAAATAATGTATTTTCACTGAATTGTTATTTAGTAAGGTTGGTATAACCAATTGGGTAATAATAAGATGATTAAAGATACAATTGTCGCTCAAGCGACTGCACCTGGACGTGGTGGTGTTGGTATTATTAGAGTATCAGGGCCTAAAGCATCAGTAGTTGCTGAAGCAATAACAGGTAAACAACTTAAAGCCCGCTACGCAGAATATATCGCCTTTAAATCAGAGGATGGTACAGAATTAGACCAAGGTATAGCTCTGTATTTCCCTAACCCACACTCATTTACTGGTGAAGATGTATTAGAGCTACAAGGTCATGGTGGCCCTGTGGTTATGGATATGCTGATTAAGCGTATTTTACAAATTGACGATCTCCGCCCTGCACGCCCTGGTGAATTCTCTGAACGTGCATTTATGAACGATAAAATGGATCTTACGCAAGCAGAAGCGATTGCTGATCTTATTGATGCAAGTTCAGAAGAAGCAGCACGCTCCGCTTTACAGTCACTACAAGGTCAATTTTCTAACAAAATAAAAACGTTGGTGGATTCACTAATCTATCTACGAATTTATGTTGAAGCAGCCATCGACTTTCCTGAAGAAGAAATAGATTTTCTTGCTGATGGAAAAGTAAGTACTGACTTACAAAATATAATAGATAACTTACAGGCAGTAAAAGTAGAAGCTAATCAGGGTTCAATTATGCGTGAAGGCATGAAGGTAGTTATAGCTGGCCGACCCAATGCAGGAAAATCAAGTCTTCTTAATGCACTGTCAGGAAAAGACTCAGCCATAGTTACCGATATTGCAGGTACAACACGCGACGTATTACGAGAGCATATTCATATCGATGGAATGCCAATCCATATCATTGATACCGCAGGTCTTAGAGATGCTTCTGATGAAGTAGAAAGAATTGGTATTAATCGAGCGTGGGAAGAAATATCTCAAGCCGATCGAGTTTTATTCATGGTAGATGGCACGACCACTGATGCCACCGATCCAAAAGAAATTTGGCCTGACTTTATAGATCGATTACCCAGTAACATAGGAATGACAGTGATCCGAAATAAGGCGGATCAAACAAATGAAAGTCTTGGTATTTGCCATGTAAACGACCCTACACTTATTCGATTATCAGCCAAGACTGGTGAAGGTGTCGATGCTCTAAAAAGCCATTTGAAAGAGTGTATGGGGTTTACCGGAAGTAACGAAGGTGGATTTATGGCCAGAAGACGCCATTTAGAAGCATTAAACAAAGCAGCAGAACACCTTTACATTGGTCAGCAGCAACTAGAAGGTTTCATGGCAGGCGAGCTCCTCGCTGAAGAATTAAGGATATCTCAACAGTACCTTAATGAAATTACTGGTGAGTTTAGTTCCGATGATCTACTGGGTAAAATTTTCTCTTCGTTCTGTATAGGTAAATAAATTTATTGTTAACTTTTATCAATAATTAACAGTAAGTACTTACTCGTTACTTTATTTCAAGCTTTAATAGTAATAAACGCTTTAACGGTCATAGCCCTATTCACCTAGGTTTATGGTTTATGGCCATTTTTCTACCTTTCCCATCCTAAATAAGAAAAACTGGAACCCTCTGATTTTAAAAATACTATAAACTAAAAAGAGCCGTACAGAGAAACGTAAGTTCTCCTTATCTACTCCAATATAAGTAATAATAATCAACCTTTTATTCCTAACTTTGAGTAAATCCTGCATTTGAGAGCATATACCCAAAAATAGCATTGAATCATTACTAGCTTCATTTAATACTAACGGATAGAAATATAATAAAAGGAAAAAACTAATGATTCACATTATAACCGGCAGCACATTAGGTGGTGCTGAATACGTGGGTGATCACCTGAGTGATATCTTGCAACAAAACGGAAGAGAAACAACGATCCACAATAATCCTAACTTAGAAAGTATTCCGAACGAAGGAACATGGCTAGTCATCACATCCACACATGGTTCAGGTGACTATCCTGATAATATCCAACCTTTTATCAACAGCCTATTAGCTACTCCACCTAAAATGACTGATGTGAAATACGCTGTGATCGCAATAGGAGATTCTAGTTATGACACCTTTTGTGCTGCGGGTAAACATGCCTTTAATCTATTAGAAGATATAGGTGCCACACCAATTACGGACTGTTTTTTGATAGATATTCTACAACAACAGATCCCTGAAGATTCAGCAGAAAAATGGTTAAAAGATATGATAGATCATGTATAACCTTAATCTCTTTATTGGTATATTCATCGGTAATTCGTTATTTTTTATTCATACTTGTGGATAAGTTATCCTCATTTTCAATCAAGGTTATTCTTTTAATAAAACCCATTTTGTGGATAACTATAGTTAATTCCGGTGGTTAAGCTATAGTTATCCAAATAATAACTTTTTTATTCGCATCTATTTGTTAATAACTAATCATTTAGATCCCAGCTAATCCTCTCTTAGATCCAAGCAAGATCACAAGAAACGATCATGCAAAACTCCCTGATCTTGTTGATCATTTTGCTGTTACCCACAAGATCATGCTTTCTTAATAATAGATCCAATAAAAGATCTCTATATAGATCCTTATATATATTCATATAGATAACACGGTTTAAAATAGTGTTAAATAGATTTTCTACTCACTACAAAAAAGGTAGAATAGCGCTCCTTTTTTCATTCATGTTCTAATTAGAAATACCTTAAGGTCATTCCATGCTTTATCACGAAAAATTTGATGTCATTGTAATTGGTGGAGGACACGCTGGAACGGAAGCCGCATTAGCCTCAGCAAGAACAGGTATAAAAACACTATTATTGACCCATAACATTGATACTTTAGGTCAAATGTCTTGTAATCCTGCTATTGGTGGTATAGGTAAAGGACACTTAGTCAAAGAAGTGGACGCCTTAGGTGGAGCGATGGCACAAGCCATTGATCAAGCTGGAATTCAATTTAGAACACTTAATGCCTCTAAAGGGCCTGCTGTAAGAGCAACTAGAGCACAAGCTGATAGAGCACTTTATAAAACAGCAATCAAAAATAAATTAGAAAACACGCCTAATTTAACGTTATTCCAACAAGCAGCTGATGATTTGATTGTAGAAAATGATCAAGTGGTGGGAGTCGTCACTCAGATGGGACTTAAAATCCACGCTAAAGCGGTTGTATTGACTGTTGGTACATTCCTTGGTGGGAAGATCCATATAGGAATGGAAAGTTCTTCAGGAGGTCGTGCAGGCGATCCTCCTTCAATCGCGCTTGCCGATCGATTACGTGAATTACCATTACGAGTTGATCGTTTAAAAACAGGAACCCCACCTCGTATTGATGTTAATAGTGTCGATCTATCTGTATTAGAAGTTCAACATGGTGATAACCCTACTCCTGTATTTTCATTTTTGGGAAATCGCGCCCAACATCCTAGGCAAATTCCTTGTTATATCACTCATACCAATGAAAGTACTCACGATGTAATTAGAGCTAATTTGGATCGAAGCCCTATGTATGCAGGCGTTATTGAGGGAATAGGTCCACGTTATTGCCCATCTATTGAAGATAAAGTTATGCGTTTTGCTGATAAAAATAGCCATCAGATTTTTATCGAGCCTGAAGGACTAAACTCAACAGAACTCTACCCCAACGGAATTTCTACCAGTTTGCCTTTTGATATACAAGTCAAAATAGTTCGATCTATGAAAGGTTTTGAAAACGCTCATATTGTTCGACCAGGTTACGCAATAGAGTATGATTTTTTCGATCCAAGAGATCTCAAACAAACCTATGAAAATAAATTTATCAAAGGTCTTTTCTTTGCTGGTCAAATTAACGGTACAACCGGTTACGAAGAAGCCGCAGCTCAAGGGTTAATGGCAGGATTAAATGCAAGTCTATTTACTCAAGACAAAGAAGGGTGGAATCCACGTCGTGATGAAGCCTATATGGGCGTACTTATTGATGATTTATCAACAATGGGTACAAAAGAACCATATCGGATGTTTACTTCGCGTGCGGAATATCGCCTATTGCTTCGAGAAGATAATGCGGACCTACGTCTTACAGAAAAAGGACGAGAATTAGGCTTAGTTGATGACGATCGTTGGGCACACTTCAATCAAAAAGTCGACAACTTAGAAAAAGAGCGACAGCGTCTAAAAGATATATGGGTTAATCCAAATACTGATGGAATAGAGCAACTTAATGCCGTATTGAAAACGCCTTTAGTACGAGAAGCAAGTGGTGAAGATCTACTCCGTCGACCGGAAATTACCTATAAAAAACTGACGGATCTTGCGCTGTTTCAACCCCCTTTACAAGATGTTCAAGCTGCCGAGCAAGTAGAAATCCAAGTGAAATATGAGGGGTATATCCAACGTCAAAAAGATGAAATAGAAAAGTCATTGCGCCATGAAAATACTAAGTTACCTGTTGAGCTTGATTATCAACAAGTTCAAGGGCTTTCTAATGAAGTTGTTGCAAAACTCAATGAAGCCAAGCCTGAATCGATCGGTATTGCATCTCGTATTTCTGGTATTACCCCTGCCGCTATTTCTATTTTGCTTGTTTATTTGAAAAAGCAAGGTTTGCTCAAAAAAGGGGATGAATAATTGGATTTATTGAAAGAAAGATTAAACGATCTTATTAACGAAACCGATCTTGTTGTTAATACTCAGCAACAAGATCAGCTTGTAGGTTACGTTAAAATGTTAGATAAATGGAATAAGTCTTATAATTTAACCTCTGTTCGTAACCCAAAGGATATGTTAGTTAAACATATTCTTGATAGTATAGTTGTTAGCCCATATTTACATGGTGACAGACTGATTGACGTAGGAACGGGGCCGGGCTTACCTGGAATACCTTTGGCTATTATGAATCCAGATAAAACATTTTTTCTACTGGATAGCTTAGGTAAGCGTATTCGTTTTATAAAGCAAGTGGTGCATGAATTAGGAATAAAAAATGTCACTACAGTCCAAAGTCGGGTTGAAGAATTTCAGCCTGAAGAAAAATTTGATACAGTTTTAAGTCGAGCATTTGCGTCTTTGAGCGATATGGTAGAATGGTGTCATCACTTGCCTAAATCAAATTCAGGACAATTTCTTGCGTTAAAAGGCATACTTTCTGAAGCTGAGATTGAACAGTTACCAAAGTGGTGTAATGTGATCAACGTCACAACGTTGAATGTTCCTGAGCTAGAAGGTGAGAGACATCTTGTAACCTTAGCCAAGGTGGAAAAGTAGAGAGGTTACAGTGGGAAGAATTATAGCAATTGCTAACCAAAAAGGTGGAGTCGGTAAAACAACGACTTGCGTAAACCTTGCCGCCTCTATGGCCGCAACAAAAAGAAAAGTTTTGGTTATCGATCTCGATCCACAAGGAAATGCCACAATGTCGAGTGGTGTGGACAAATATCAAGTGGATTCGACAGCTTACGATCTTTTAGTTGAAAACGTGCCATTTGAAGATGTGGTTTGTAAATCCACCAGCGGAGGGTTTCATCTTATTGCCGCTAATGGTGACGTCACAGCTGCTGAAATAAAACTTATGGAAGTTTTTGCACGCGAAGTTCGGCTAAAAAATTCATTAGCTTTGGTTCGTGATAACTATGATTTCATCTTTATTGATTGTCCCCCAGCCTTAAATCTACTTACAATCAATGCAATGGCCGCTGCAGATTCTGTATTAGTTCCTATGCAATGTGAATATTTTGCACTAGAGGGCTTAACCGCTTTAATGGATACCATTAGTAAGTTAGCAGCAGTGGTAAATGAAAATTTGAAGATTGAAGGGTTACTACGGACCATGTTTGATCCACGTAATCGTTTATCAAATGAAGTATCAGATCAACTTAAAAAGCACTTTGGTGACAAGGTCTACAGAACCGTTATTCCTAGAAACGTACGTTTGGCAGAAGCACCAAGTCATGGTCGCCCTGCTATGTACTACGATAAGCACTCTGCTGGCGCGAAAGCTTATTTGGCTCTAGCTGGTGAAATTCTTCGTCGTGAAGAAGTACCAGCATGACAGAAAAACAAAAGGGATAACGATAATGTCTAAACGTGGTTTAGGAATCGGATTAGATGCTTTATTAGCAACCAGTTCTCTTGCAAGAGAAAAAGAAAAAACAGCATCTAGTAGCCAATCTATTTCAGTTAATGGTGATTTAGCTGAACTTCCGATTACAAATTTAAAGCCTGGTGTATATCAGCCTCGTAAAGATATGTCTTTAGAGGCTCTTGAAGAACTATCTGCATCGATAGAATCTCAAGGAATTATTCAACCAATCGTTGTTCGACAAGTTGATAATCAATTTTATGAGATAATTGCTGGTGAAAGACGTTGGCGCGCAGCTAAGCGTGTTGGGTTAAAACAAGTTCCTTGTATTATCAAAAATGTTGCTGATAATGCTGCTATCGCGATGTCGCTTATTGAGAACATTCAGAGAGAAGATCTGAATGTTATAGAAGAAGCACAAGCTTTAGAAAGGCTACAAGATGAATTTCAACTAACACATCAGCAAGTTGCTGATGTGATAGGAAAATCTAGAACAACGGTAACCAATTTACTTCGACTCAATCAATTAGATGACTCGGTTAAAAATTACGTAGAGAAAAAGCATCTTGATATGGGCCATGCCCGTGCCTTATTAGTTCTAGATACAGATAAACAGGGTGATGCTGCAAAAATTATTGCCGATAAAAATTTAACGGTACGTCAGGCTGAACAGTATGTAAAAAAATTACTGTCACCCAAAACTGACCAAAATAAAGTAAAAGATGAAGAAGCCTGTGCTATATCAGATAGGCTAAGTCAGAAAATTGGCTCAACAGTGAACTTGACTCGTGGAGCGAATGGAAAGTCTAAAATGACCATTACATTTGACGAACCTGAAAAATTAGAACAACTAATTAAATTATTGGAAACACACTAGTATTATTATTTGTTACTAAATATTAAAAATCTAAAGATGTTGTCAATTTAACTATTTGTTACAAGGTTTATTGCTAAAGTTGTAGGTTTGTAAACAGTTTTGTTATTTAATGACGCGTTTTTATTGCAAATGTAGTTATCAAACGTATAATTTTTTTCGGTTTTTCCAAGCTCATTTATAATGGTCTATTTGGAGTTGGTATAAAGGTATGAATACATGGTAGCTAGGCTAGTTCAACCAGGGCGAAGGCTTGCAAAGCGTTTGTTATTGATTCAATCTAGCGTGGTTACATTTGTGGCAGCAGGGATGGCTATGGCCGTAAGTGTTGATTGGGGAGTTTCTGCGTTCATAGGTGGCGGCATTTGTGTGCTTGCTAACGCTGTTTTCGCGCTATTTGCCTTTATGTTTAGTGGAGCTAGGGCTGCAAAAGCAGTCGCTGCTTCATTTTATACAGGTGAAGTACTGAAAGTTCTTATAACGGTTGTTCTTTTCTCTGTGGCTTACATGTATATGCAGGTGGAACTTGTTCCCCTGAAACTAACCTATTTGTTGGCATTAATTATTAATATATTTTTGCCAGCGCTATTCATTAACAAAAAAAAAATAGGATGAGTTATGGCTGCGCCAGGTGAAGCGCTAACAACGGCCGGATATATTGATCACCATTTGACTAATCTATCACTTGCTAATATTTCAGAGCATTTTGATTTGGGTTGGCAAATAACGGAGACCAGTTTCTGGAACGTTAATATCGATAGCCTGTTTTTTTCTGTGTTTACTGGGTTGATATTCCTTGGAATATTTCGTTCGGTAGCAAAGAAAGTAACAGTAGGTGTACCGGGTAAGCTGCAATGTGCTGTAGAAATGGTAATGGAATTTGTCGCCGATAACGTCAAAGAAACATTCCATGGACGCAACCCATTGATAGCGCCTTTAGCACTGACTATCTTTTGTTGGGTATTACTAATGAATATCATGGATTTAATTCCAATTGATTTCTTACCGTATCCAGCAGAACATTGGTTAGGTATCCCTTATTTAAAAGTGGTTCCCTCAGCTGATGTCAATATCACGATGGCTATGGCTCTAGGTGTTTTCTTCTTGATGATTTACTACAGCATCAAGGTGAAAGGTCTAGGCGGGTTTGCTAAAGAATTAGCTTTACATCCATTTAATCATCCAGTGATGATACCGTTTAACTTACTACTTGAAGTTGTTTCGCTGTTAGCAAAACCACTTTCACTTGGTATGCGTTTATTCGGTAACATGTTTGCTGGTGAGGTTGTATTTATTCTTATAGCGGCAATGTTACCGTGGTGGTTACAGTGGTTAGGTGCTCTTCCATGGGCAATTTTCCATATTTTGATTATTTTGATTCAAGCATTTGTATTCATGATGTTGACTATCGTTTATTTGTCGATGGCACATGAAGACTCGGATCATTAAATTAATTTTAATAAAGCTTTTTTTAGGCACATATAAGCCAACAACTATAAATTGGAGATAGTAATGGAAACTTTACTGAGCTTTTCAGCAATCGCCGTAGGTCTGATCGTCGGTCTTGCTTCTCTTGGTACAGCGATTGGTTTCGCAATTCTAGGTGGTAAATTCCTTGAAGGTGCTGCGCGCCAACCAGAGATGGCTCCTATGCTACAAGTTAAGATGTTTATCATCGCGGGTCTACTTGATGCGGTTCCAATGATTGGTATCGTAATAGCACTACTATTCACATTCGCTAACCCATTTGTTGGTCAACTAGGTTAATCAATAGAACAAAGTAAGCACTTTGTTGTTGAATAGCATTTTTTCGTTGGTGAACAAAATAGAGGGGTAGCTGTTGTGAATATGAACGCAACTCTGCTAGGTCAAGCAATAGCATTTGCACTGTTTGTGTGGTTCTGCATGAAATATGTATGGCCACCAATTATCGAAGCTATCGAAGAGCGTCAGAATAAAATAGCTGACGGTCTTTCTGCTGCTGAAAGAGCAGCAAAAGACTTGAATCTAGCTCAAGCCAACGCTTCTGAGCAACTAAAAGAAGCGAAGCGCAAGGCAACTGAGGTCATTGATTCAGCGAATAAACGTAAAGCTCAAATTCTTGATGAAGCTCGTGAGGATGCTCAGGCAGAACGCCAGAAAATTCTTATGCAAGCAGAAGCAGAAATTGAAGCAGAACGTAATCGCGCGAAAGATGATCTGCGCAAACAAGTTGCTACTCTGGCTTTAGCTGGTGCAGAGAAAATCCTAGAGCGCTCTATCGATAAAGATGCGCACAAAGATATTCTTGACAACATTACTGCGAAACTTTAAAGCGAGGGGTGCACATGTCTGAATTGACAACAATAGCACGCCCTTACGCTAAAGCAGCGTTTGACTTTGCGGTTGAAAAAGGGGCACTAGACCAATGGGGTCAAATGCTTACTTTTGCGTCTGAAGTTACAAGGAATGAAGATATAAAAGAGCTACTCAGTGGTTCTGTTTCTGCAGATAAACTCTCAGAAATCTTTATTGCCGTTTGTGGCGAACAGTTTGATGAATTTGGTCAGAACCTAATTAAGGTTATGGCTGAAAATGGCCGATTAATGGCTTTTCCTGATGTATGTGACGAGTTTTTAACTCTTAAACAAGAGTATGAAAAAGAAATAGATGTTGAAATTATTTCAGCAACTGAACTTTCTGAAAAACAACTTGCAGCAATCAGCAGCAAACTTGAGACGCGTTTTGAACGTAAAGTTAACCTGAATTGCAGTGTAGATGAGACCCTACTTGGTGGGGTTGTTATTCGAGCCGGAGACTTAGTCATCGATAACTCAACTCGCGGTCAATTAGGCCGTTTGAGCGATGCATTGCAGTCTTGATGGGGATTGGAGCATGCAACTTAATTCCACAGAAATAAGCGACTTAATCAAACAACGTATCGAATCTTTCGAAGTTGTAAGTGAAGCTCGTAATGAAGGTACTATCGTATCGGTAAGCGATGGTATTATTCGCATCCACGGTCTAGCTGACGTGATGCAAGGTGAAATGATTGAACTACCGAATGGTCGATATGCACTAGCACTTAACCTTGAGCGAGACTCGGTTGGTGCGGTTGTAATGGGACCATATGCCGACCTTAAAGAAGGCATGAAAGTTACTGGTACTGGTCGTATTCTTGAAGTACCTGTTGGCCCTGAAATGCTTGGACGTGTTGTAAATACGCTAGGTGAACCTATTGATGGTAAAGGACCAATTGAGGCTAAATTATCTTCTCCTATTGAAGTAATTGCGCCAGGTGTAATCGATCGTAAATCGGTTGATCAACCTGTACAAACTGGTTATAAGTCCGTCGACTCGATGATTCCTATCGGTCGTGGTCAGCGTGAACTTATCATTGGTGACCGCCAGACGGGTAAAACAGCGATGGCAATTGATGCCATTATTAACCAAAGAGATTCTGGTATTTACTCTATCTACGTAGCCATTGGTCAGAAAGCATCGACTATTGCCAACGTAGTACGCAAATTAGAAGAGCATGGCGCATTGGCTAACACCATTGTTGTTGTTGCATCGGCTTCTGAGTCTGCAGCGCTTCAATATTTAGCGCCATATGCAGGTTGTGCGATGGGTGAATACTTCCGTGATCGCGGTGAAGATGCTCTGATTGTTTATGATGATTTATCTAAGCAAGCGGTAGCTTATCGTCAGATCTCTCTACTACTTAAACGTCCACCAGGTCGAGAAGCTTATCCAGGTGATGTTTTCTATCTCCACTCACGTTTACTTGAGCGTGCTGCTCGAGTGAGTGAAGTGTATGTAGAACGTTTCACTAATGGTGAAGTAAAAGGTAAAACAGGTTCTCTAACTGCATTACCTATTATTGAAACTCAAGCCGGTGACGTATCAGCATTCGTACCAACTAACGTAATCTCGATTACAGATGGTCAGATTTTCCTACAGACTGAGCTGTTCAGTGCAGGTGTTCGTCCTGCGGTTGACCCAGGTATTTCAGTTTCTCGTGTAGGTGGTTCTGCTCAGACGAAAATTATTAAGAAGCTATCTGGTGGTATTCGTACTGCGTTAGCACAGTATCGTGAACTTGCAGCATTTGCTCAGTTCTCATCTGATCTTGATGATGCAACAAAACGACAACTAGACCACGGTCAAAAAGTAACGGAACTAATGAAGCAGAAACAATATGCTCCTATGTCTGTTTTTGATCAGGCTTTGGTTATCTTTGCTGCGGAGCGTGGATATCTACAAGACATCGAGCTTGATAAGCTTGCTGATTTTGAAGATGCGCTACTTTCGTTTGCTCGTAGCCAGTTTAGCGATTTTGTAAAAGAGATCGATACGACGGGTGCATATAATGATGATATTGAAGCTCAGCTTAAAAAGCTGGTGGATGACTTCGTCGCAACCCAGACCTGGTAATTGATAATGAGTAGGTGACCTTAGGGTCACCAATACTAAAGTTATCTAAAGAGAGAGTAATACGATGGCCGGCGCAAAAGAAATTCGTACTAAGATCGGGAGTGTTAAAAGCACTCAAAAGATCACGAAAGCGATGGAAATGGTAGCAGCTTCTAAAATGCGTCGTTCGCAAGACGCAATGGAAGCTTCTCGTCCATATGCTGAAACAATGCGTAAAGTGATCGGTCATTTGGCAAACGGTAATCTAGAGTATAAACATCCATACCTAGAGGAACGTGAAGCCAAACGTGTTGGTTACATCATTATTTCAACTGACCGCGGCTTGTGTGGTGGCTTAAACATCAACTTGTTTAAGCAAGCTATGATAGACATGCAAGAGTGGAAAGAAAAAAATGCTGATATTGACTTAGCCGTTATCGGTTCAAAAGCAACGGCATTTTTTAACAACAGTGGCGCTAAAGTTGCTGCTCAAGTCTCCGGCCTTGGTGATACTCCAAGCTTGGAAGATTTGATTGGTTCTGTCGGCGTGATGTTGAAGAAGTATGATGAAGGCGAGTTGGATCGCTTATACGTAGTATTTAACAAATTTGTTAATACTATGGTTCAGGAACCAACGATCGATCAATTATTACCTTTGCCAAAATCAGATAGCGAAGATATGAATCGCACTCATTCATGGGATTATATCTATGAACCTGAGCCTAAACCATTACTAGATGCACTATTGCTTCGCTATGTCGAATCTCAAGTGTATCAAGGTGTGGTAGAGAACCTTGCTTGTGAGCAAGCGGCTCGAATGATTGCGATGAAAGCAGCTACAGATAATGCAAGCGACCTGATTGAAGACTTAGAACTTGTGTATAACAAAGCCCGTCAATCGGCGATAACACAAGAACTGTCTGAAATTGTATCAGGTGCAGCAGCGGTTTAAGCTTAGGTAAAACTAATTAGTTAGAGGATTAACGATGGCTACAGGTAAGATCGTACAGATCATCGGTGCGGTAGTCGACGTAGAGTTCCCACAGGGTGAAGTACCTCGTGTATATGATGCTCTGAATGTTATTGAAGCGAAAGAACGTCTTGTTCTTGAAGTTCAGCAACAGCTTGGCGGTGGCGTTATTCGCGCAATCGTTATGGGCAGCTCTGATGGTTTACGTCGTGGATTAGTAGTAGAGAACACTGGCGCTCCAATCACTGTACCAGTAGGTACAAAAACTCTTGGTCGTATCATGAACGTTTTAGGTGATGCGATTGATGAGTGTGGTGAAATTGGTGCAGAAGAACACTATGCTATTCACCGTGCAGCACCAAGTTATGAAGAACAGTCCAATGTGTCTGAACTTCTTGAGACTGGCGTAAAAGTAATCGACTTAATTTGTCCATTCGCTAAGGGTGGTAAAATTGGTTTGTTTGGTGGTGCTGGTGTAGGTAAGACCGTTAACATGATGGAACTTATCAACAACATCGCGCTACAACACTCAGGTCTTTCAGTATTTGCGGGTGTAGGTGAACGTACTCGTGAAGGTAACGATTTCTACTTTGAAATGCAGGAAGCAGGCGTTGTTAACGTTGAAAATCCTGAAGAGTCTAAAGTAGCAATGGTTTATGGCCAAATGAACGAGCCACCAGGAAACCGTCTACGCGTAGCGTTGACTGGTCTAACGATGGCAGAGCGTTTCCGTGATGAAGGCCGTGACGTTCTATTGTTTATCGATAACATTTACCGTTATACCCTAGCGGGAACAGAAGTATCGGCTCTATTAGGTCGTATGCCATCTGCGGTAGGTTATCAGCCAACACTTGCTGAAGAAATGGGTGTTCTACAAGAACGTATTACATCAACTAAAGCGGGTTCAATCACTTCTGTACAGGCAGTATATGTACCAGCAGATGACTTGACTGACCCCTCTCCAGCAACAACGTTTGCCCACTTAGATGCGACGGTAGTACTTAGCCGTAATATCGCAGCTATGGGTCTATATCCAGCTATCGATCCATTGGATTCGTCGTCAAGACAACTTGATCCATTGGTTGTAGGCCAAGAACATTACGACGTAGCTCGTGGCGTTCAGTCTACTCTTCAGCGTTATAAAGAGCTGAAAGATATCATAGCTATCTTGGGTATGGATGAGCTATCTGAAGATGATAAGCTTGTGGTATCTCGTGCACGTAAGATTGAACGTTTCCTAACTCAGCCTTATCACGTAGCAGAAGTATTCACAGGTGACCCAGGTATCTATGTATCTCTTAAAGAGACATTACGTGGATTCAAAGGTCTTCTTGCTGGTGAATACGATGACATTCCAGAGCAAGCGTTTATGTACTGCGGTACTATTGACGATGCTATTGAGAATGCTAAAAAGCTATAAGGCTAAATAGGAGGCTATATGGCAGCAATGACCTTGCACCTTGACGTTGTTAGTGCAGAGAAAGAGATTTTTTCTGGGCTAGTTGAAACGTTTCAGGTGACCGGGAGCGAAGGTGAACTTGGTATTTTCCATGGACACACTCCGCTGCTGACCGCTATTAAGCCTGGTATGGTGCGTATAGTTAAGCAACACGGCCACGAAGAAATAATTTATGTTTCTGGTGGTATTGTTGAAGTTCAGCCTGGTACAGCGACTGTATTGGCTGATACAGCAATTCGTGGTGACGAACTAGATGCAGCGAAGGCTGAAGAAGCTAAACGCCAAGCTGAAGAGAAAATTAAAAATCAGCATGGTGATATGAACTTCGCGCAAGCGGCTAGTGAACTGGCTAAAGCTATTGCTCAACTTCGAGTAATCGAGTTGACAAAAAATAGACGTTAATCTCTCTTTTTTAATCTAAGAAATGAGAGTATTGCTACTAAAGGCGACCAATTGGTCGCCTTTTTGCAATTTTTTATCTCTATTATATTTAACACAATTGCGTGGAACGGTTAGAATTAACACCTAAATAATAACAATAAGGCTATTTTTATGAGTTTCAGTGCGGTAATACTCGCGGCGGGTAAAGGTACTCGTATGTATTCAAACCTACCTAAGGTACTGCATACCTTGGCGGGTAAATCCATGGTTAAGCATGTTATTGATACCTGTAACGATTTAGGTGCAAAAAATATTCACCTTGTCTATGGTCACGGTGGTGATCTTATGCAACAACAATTAAAAAAAGAATCAGTAACTTGGGTTTTGCAAGCTGACCAATTAGGTACTGGGCATGCCGTTGATCAAGCTTCAAATAAATTTGACGATGATGAAAAAGTACTAGTCTTGTACGGAGATGTACCGCTTATCTCTTCTGAAACACTTGAAAGCCTTTTAGATGCACAACCAAATGGGGGCATAGGTTTACTTACCGTATTGTTAGATGATCCAACAGGGTATGGTCGAATAGTGCGGGAAAATGGTTCTGTTGTTGCGATTGTGGAACAAAAAGATGCCTCAGAAGAACAACTGCTAATCAAAGAGATTAATACTGGAGTAATGGTAGCGACCGGTAGAGACTTAAAACGTTGGTTATCAGGGTTAAATAATAATAATGCACAAGGCGAATATTATCTTACCGACATTATTGCTGCTGCTCATGCAGAAGGCTGTGCTATTGAAGCGGTTCATCCAGCAAAAGAAGTGGAAGTTGAAGGGGTGAATAATCGAGTGCAATTAGCTCGTTTAGAGAGAGCTTATCAACAAATGCAAGCTGAAAAATTGTTAGAGCAAGGTGTTATGCTTCGAGATCCTTCTCGTTTCGATTTACGTGGTCAGCTTCAATGTGGTATGGATGTTGAGATAGACGCCAATGTTATTATCGAAGGCAGTGTAAGTTTAGGTGACAATGTTATTATTGGTGCCGGTTGTGTCCTTAAAGACTGTGAAATCGATGACAACACGCTTGTACGCCCTTATAGTGTGATTGATGGAGCAACAGTAGGAGAAGATTGCACTGTTGGCCCATTTACTCGCTTACGGCCCGGTGCTGAGCTTAGAAATGATGCTCATGTAGGTAATTTTGTTGAAGTGAAAAATGGGCTTATCGGTGAAGGCTCAAAGGCTAACCATCTTACTTATATTGGTGACACGGTTATAGGTAAACGGTCTAATATTGGAGCTGGAACAATCACTTGTAACTATGATGGCGCTAATAAATTCAAGACTATTATTGGTGATGATGTGTTTGTTGGTTCTGATACCCAACTTGTTGCACCTGTTACGGTTGGCAATGGTGCGACTATTGGAGCCGGCACGACAGTAACAAAAAATATTGATGAAGGTGAGTTAGTTATTACTCGTGCGAAAGAGCGCAGAATAGAAAGTTGGCAGCGTCCAGTTAAGATCAAATAACTATTATTTAGCTAATTAATTAGACAAACAGTGGTTAGGTAAAAACGTCCATTGTTTGTCTACAATTAGAGTCATTTTATATTAAGACAAAAAGAACTTATAAGCTGAATTATCCGATTCATCTTTATAAGGATAATCTAACTCATGTAAATGAGCAGTAAAGCGTGCTAAATCTGATTCTTCAAGTTCAAAACCGCACAATACACGACCATAATCAGCACCTTGATTACGATAGTTAAACAAGCTGATATTCCAATGAGTGCCAAGTGTACTTAAAAATTTAAGTAATGCGCCTGGGTATTCAGGAAATTCAAAACTGTATAATCTCTCTTCAAGGTTTTTGGCTGGTTTTCCGCCAATCATATAACGGATATGCAGTTTAGCCATTTCATCATCTGACAGGTCGATAACAGCGTACCCACCTTGTTTAAGATCGGCAATAATACTGTCTAGCTCTTCTTGACCACTTTGCAAACGAACACCAACAAAAATATTGGCTAGCCTTGCATCATTGTAGCGATAGTTAAACTCGGTAACCGCTCTGCCTCCAATGATTTGACAGAATTTAAAGAATGCGCCAGCTTCTTCCGGAATAGTTACCGCCAGTAATCCTTCACGTTTTTCACCTAATTCACATCTTTCTGATACATAACGTAAACCATGGAAATTCGTGTTGGCGCCGGAAAGAATTGTTCCCAGCTTGTTATTCTTGAGAGCATTCTGTTCAGCGAATTTTTTCAGTCCTGCTAAAGCTAGTGCACCAGATGGTTCGGCTATTGCTCTAGTGTCTTCAAAAATATCTTTAACTGCTGCGCAAATTTCATCGCTTGATACCGTTATATGCCCATCAAGATACTGATTGCAAAGCCTAAAGGTTTCATCTCCAATACGTTTAACAGCAACGCCGTCGGCAAACATATTGATCTGGTCAAGTACAACCGGCTCGCCAGCGTCTAGTGCGGCTTTCAAGCATGCTGATTCTTCTGGCTCTACGGCTATAACCTTAATATCTGGCATCAACTGTTTCACTAACACAGCTACGCCAGCGGCTAAACCACCACCACCAACAGGGACAAAAATATAATCTAAGTGGCCATTTTGCTGTAGCATTTCCATACCAATGGTACCTTGCCCTGCAATCACCAAAGGGTGATCGAAAGGAGGCACAAAAGTATAGTTATTTACCTCTGCCAGTCTTTCTGCTTCGGCTTTAGCTTCATCAAAATTACTGCCATGTAATACCACTTGACCACCAAAGCTTTTTACCGCTTCAACTTTGATATCAGGGGTGGTTTTAGGCATAACAATAACGGCTTTAACCGATAATTTTTGGCCAGAAAGTGCAATTCCTTGGGCGTGATTTCCCGCTGAAGCAGCAATGACACCAGCTTGTTTCTGTTCTTCTGTTAGGCTAGAAACCATGTTATACGCACCGCGCAGTTTAAAAGAGTGAACAGGTTGTCTATCCTCTCTTTTTATCTGTACTTGGTTGTTAATTCGTTCCGATAGCCTAGGCATGTCTTGCAGTAAAGTAACGGTCGCCACATCGTATACTGGGGCTCTAAGGATATGGCGCAGATATTCTGCGCCACTCCTTGGAAGAGTCTCTGACGGGTATTCAGTCATTAAAATTAGTCTTCCAACATTGATTTATCTCGTACAGCACCTTTATCTGCGCTGGTTGCCATGCTTGCGTAAGCTTTAAGTGCAAAAGAAACTTCACGAACACGACTTTCTGGTTTCCAACCCAATTTATTTCGTTCAGTTCGTCGAGCTGTTAACTCATCTTCAGATACATCTAAAGTGATTGAACGAGCAGGGATATCGATAGTGATAATATCACCTTGGTTTACAAGACCAATTGTTCCTCCATTGGCTGCTTCTGGAGAAGCATGACCAATCGATAGACCAGAAGTACCTCCAGAGAATCGACCATCAGTTAATAGAGCACATTCTTTACCTAATCCCATTGATTTAAGGTAAGTGGTTGGATAAAGCATTTCTTGCATTCCTGGTCCACCTTTAGGGCCTTCGTAACGAATAACAACCACATCACCTGCTTTTACTTTTCCACCTAGAATGCCTTCTACTGCATCTTCTTGGCTTTCGAATACGACAGCGGGTCCTTGGAATTTATGATTTTCTTCATCTACACCCGCAGTTTTAACGATACAACCATCAAGGGCTATATTACCTCTAAGAACGGCTAATCCCCCTTCTTGGCTGAACGCGTTTTCTTTAGTACGAATGCAGCCATCTTTACGATCGTCATCTAGCGTATCCCAGCGACAATTTTGCGAGAACGCTTCTGTCGTGCGTATGCCCGCTGGCCCCGCACGGAAAAAGGATTTAATCGCTTCTGATTGGCTTTGCATAATGTCGTATTGAGCTAATTGTTCTTGCATTGTTAAGCCTAATACCGTGTGCGTTTGGTTATTGATCAAGCCTGCTCGGTCGAGTTCACCAAGAATCGCCATTACACCACCGGCTCTATGCACATCTTCCATATGATATTTAGGAGTAGAAGGTGCCACTTTACATAGGTGAGGGACGCGACGTGACATACGATCTATATCTTGCATATCAAATTCAATTTCACCTTCTTGAGCGGCCGCTAATAGGTGAAGAACGGTATTGGTTGAACCACCCATAGCAATATCAAGTGCCATCGCATTTTCAAAGGCTTTTTTGTTGGCTATGTTACGTGGAAGGGCCGACTCATCGCCTTGCTCATAATAACGTTTAGTCAATTCAACTACACGACGGCCTGCGTTAAGGAATAATTCTTTGCGGTCCGCGTGGGTCGCTAACATCGACCCATTACCTGGTTGACTCAAGCCCAATGCTTCGGTTAAACAGTTCATTGAGTTAGCGGTAAACATACCAGAACATGATCCACACGTAGGGCAGGCACTGCGCTCTATTTGTTCACTCTGTTCATCAGATACTGACGGATCGGCGCCTTGAATCATGGCGTCGACAAGGTCGAGCTTGATTATTTGATCTGAAAGCTTGGTTTTTCCTGCTTCCATTGGGCCACCAGAAACAAAAATAACCGGAATATTTAGACGTAATGCCGCCATCATCATTCCTGGTGTTATTTTGTCACAGTTTGAAATACACACCATTGCATCAGCACAGTGAGCATTAACCATATATTCAACGGAATCAGCGATGAGTTCTCTAGAAGGTAAAGAGTAAAGCATGCCACCATGACCCATTGCGATACCATCATCAACAGCAATGGTATTGAATTCTTTGGCTATACCGCCAGAGGCTTCTATTTCTCTTGCAACAAGTTGGCCCATATCTTTTAAATGTACGTGACCAGGAACAAACTGAGTGAATGAGTTAACAACGGCAATAATTGGCTTGCCAAAATCTTGCTCTTTTACGCCAGTGGCACGCCATAATGCACGAGCTCCAGCCATGTTGCGTCCATGAGTGGTTGTGGCGCTACGATATTTTTTAGGTGTAGACATTGTACTTAAATTCCTTCTATCTATTTATCTGAGCCAACAGTATTTTGTGGGTAGATATAATCTAACCAGCCCCATTTGTCTTCTGTTGTTCCGTTGAATAATCCAAAGAATGTCGATTGAATTACTTCGGTTATAGGTCCGCGTTTTCCTTCGCCAATCGTGATTTGGTCGACGCTTCTTACTGGGACGATTTCGGCAGCAGTACCAGTCATAAATATTTCATCAGCAAGATACAGCGCTTCACGCGCAATGTTTTCTTCTTTTACTTCATAACCCAGTTCTTTGGCTAAGATCATAATAGAATCGCGAGTTATACCTGGCAAAATTGCACTGGTTGCTGGTGGTGTATGAAGAACACCATTTTTGATAATAAAAATATTCTCTCCCGCACCTTCAGAAAGATAGCCATCAACACTTAATGCGATACCTTCTGCGTAGCCGTGACGACGAGCTTCACCACCAACTAATAAAGATGAAAGATAATTACCACCAGCTTTTGCTGCGGTAGGAATGGTATTTGGTGCTGCTCTATTCCAGCTTGATATCATTGCATCAACACCACTAGCTAACGCTTCTTCACCTAAGTAAGATCCCCATGGAAAAGCCGCGATAATAAGATCCATTTCAGTGTCAGTTGGAGGACATACACCTAAGCCAACATTACCGATAAACCCTAGTGGTCTAATATAGGCTGATTTTAGTTTGTTTTCTCTTAGTGTTTCGCGACAAGCTTCCATAAGTTCATCAAGGCTATATGGAATAGGAAAACGATAAATTTTTGCAGAATCTTTTAGACGTTGCATATGTTCTTTATGTCGAAAAACAATAGGACCATTTGGTGTATCGTAACAACGGATACCTTCAAAAACCGATGTGCCGTAATGCATAGCGTGGGTTAATACATGAACATTAGCGTCTGCCCATGGAACCATCTCACCATTGAACCAAATGTAATCCGCTGTATTTGTTGCCATTTTAGAGTCCTTCCTTAAATTTTATATGCACTGAGCATTTCATCTTTTTTCAGTCGCGTAGTATGAACGTTTGTCACATCCCAAAGCTTTTCAACTTGATTGGTAATTAGTGTAATGGGACGATCGCTGTCAACGACAAGTTCTATTTGTGCAACTTTACTCTCATGATTCTGTGTAGCAAGTATTTGCTTAATGGTAAAACCACGGTGTCTCACCACTCGAAGAATACGCTCAACTAAAACAGGTTTATCGTTGGCTTCAATTTTCAATAGGTATCTATCCATTAGGTATTCTCCAACATATCTTGGTTTGCTGCGCCCGGTGGAACAAGTGGCCAGACATTTTCTTCTTCATCAATAAGAACATGCAGTAGATAAGCCGTTTCACTGGCTAACATTTCTTCGAGTGCCGGACCGACTTCTTGTTTGGTAGTTATAGTTTTGCCAGGAATATTAAAGGCTGCGGCCAATGCTTGGAAATCAGGGTTATCATCTAAAATAGTTTCACTATGTCTGCCATCGAAAAATAGAGACTGCCATTGGCGAACCATACCTAAGCGTTGGTTGTTAAGCAGAATAATTTTAACCGGTACCTGTTTTCTTTTTATTGTACCAAGCTCTTGAATATTCATCATAAATGATCCATCTCCAGTGATCAGAATTGATTGATCATCTGGGCGAGCTATTTTGGCACCTATTGCGGCAGGAAGACCGAAACCCATGGTACCTAACCCTGCAGAGGTAATGTAATTTTGTGGTTCCCTTGGCTGAATATGTTGAGCCGCCCACATTTGATGCTGGCCTACATCTGTAGAAATGATAGAACTATCAGGCATAGAGTCAGAAAGTTGCTTTAATAACAACGGCGCGTAGATCAGATCTCCTGGATGATCATAACGCCATGTAAATTCTTTTCTGAGAGTAGAAGTATGGTTTAGCCAAGATGAAATATCGTGTTTTAACGAGAGTTGAGGCAGGATCACGTTAATATCGCATTGTAATGATGCATTGGCACGACGCAGTTTATTAAATTCAGCTGCATCAATATCGATATGAATAACTCTCGCATCTGGTGCAAATGAATCTAATCGCCCAGTGACTCTATCATCAAAACGAGCACCAACAACGATTAATAAATCAGATTCTTGTACAGTTAAATTAGCTGCTTTTGTACCATGCATCCCAACCATACCCAAGTAATACGGGTCATGCCGTTCTACACTACCTAACCCTTTTAATGTACTGACAGAAGGCATTGGATTATTTTGCAAAAATTCTCGTAGTGCATTTGTTGCTTTAGCTATCTGAACGCCACCACCAATATAAAGAACAGGTTTATCTGATTTGTTGATTAAGTTTTGTGCTTTTTCAATGGCTTCAGGAGAAGCGACAGGAATAGCTGGTGGTTCAATAAATGGAAGTAGATGCGTGGGAGCTTCTGCTAACTGAACATCTTTAGCAATGTCGACAACAACTGGACCCGGTCTACCTGATTTAGCTACTTCAAAGGCTTCGGCAAGTGTTGGCGCTAAATCTTCAATATCGGTAACTAAATAACTGTGTTTAGAGCAAGCTAAAGACATACCAATAACATCCATTTCTTGGAATGCGTCGGTACCGATAAGCGGGGTCGCAACTTGGCCAGTAATGGCGACTAAAGGAACAGAATCAAGTAAAGCGTCTGCTAATCCTGTTACTAGATTGGTTGCACCGGGACCTGATGTAGCAAGACAAACTGCCACATCTTGAGTTGAGCGAGCCATTCCAATTGCAGCCATTGCGGCACCTTGCTCATGTCGACATAGAATGTGTTCTACACCTCCATCATAAAGGGCATCATAAATTGGCATGATTGCGCCACCAGGATAGCCAAATACTGTCGTTATCCCTTCTTGTTTAAGGGCTGCGACGACTAAATCTGAACCGTTCATAAAGCCCCCTCGATTCTTTGCTGTTTAATTCCTGCAAAATTAGCTCTGCACATATTGTGTTCCTATACTTCTCGTCTTGCTTTTAATAGCAAAAATTATGGTATTTAATTGTAAAAAGCCCCCGAACTTTTCAGTGCGGGGGCTTTTTAAATGCTGTTGTTATTTTCTTCCGCTTGCCCGCCCCCGCGTGGTGTCAATAATGACCACGATAATCAGGATAATGAGCGTATTTAGGCGAGCGATTAATTTCATTTACTGTCTATTTTTTTAGCGAATAGGTTTGCATTCCTAGTGGTAACATAAATAGTTGTTAACTGACAAGGAAAAACTCAGTCTTTTTCCATATTTATTCCATTTCTATACAGGTTATACAAAGGGAGTTACGTAACATGTATTTGAATTTTAATTAATTATAAGGAAAAGTATGGTTTTAGCTGTCATTCATAGTCGTGCAAGCGTTGGAGTTGAAGCGCCGTCGGTTACGGTTGAGGTTCATATCAGTAATGGTATGCCGGGCTTTACCTTGGTTGGTTTACCTGAGATTACGGTGAAAGAATCGAGAGATAGAGTAAGAAGTGCCATTATTAACTCAAATTTTGAATACCCCAGCAAAAAAATCACAGTAAATCTTGCACCGGCTGATTTACCTAAAGAGGGAGGACGGTTTGATTTACCCATTGCGTTAGGTGTTTTAGCTGCGGCAGAACTAATAGAGGTGGATAAGCTTGAAAATTATGAATTTATTGGTGAATTAGCACTCTCTGGTGACTTGAGAGCGGTAAAGGGTGTACTGCCTGCGGCTTTAGCCGCACTAAAAGCACGTCGTTGTTTGGTTGTTCCTTATGAAAATGGAGATCAAGCGGCACTGGTAGGAGAAAACATACATAAATCGGCTTCAAGTTTGTTAGAAGTCTGCTCTGCTCTATGTGGTCAAAAAAGTTTACTATTAAATCAACTAGAAACACCGAATCCAAGTAAGAAATCTCAGCAAGATTTGCAAGATATTATAGGACAGAAGCAAGGAAAGCGCGCGTTAGAAATTGCTGCTGCGGGAGGGCATAACTTGCTATTCCTTGGGCCTCCTGGAACTGGAAAAACTATGCTAGCTTCAAGATTGTGTGATTTACTGCCAGAAATGAGTGATGATGAGGCACTTCAAACCGCTTCTGTCGCTTCATTGACTGAACAAGAAATTAATAAATTTAATTGGAAGAAAAGACCTTTTCGTGCGCCTCATCATTCTGCTTCTATGGCAGCATTGGTTGGTGGTGGGTCTACTCCTCGTCCGGGAGAAATATCGCTTGCTCATAATGGATTACTCTTTCTTGATGAAATGCCTGAATTTGAGAGAAAAGTACTCGATTCAATGAGAGAGCCACTTGAATCTGGAGAGATTATTATTTCAAGAGCAGCAGGAAAAACAAAATTCCCCGCCAGGTTTCAATTGATAGGAGCATTAAACCCAAGTCCCTCTGGTTACTACGATAGCGATACATCCAGAGTGAACCCACAAGTGGTTTTACGGTATTTAAGTCGGCTATCAGGGCCGCTTTTAGATCGGTTTGATATGTCTTTAGAGATCCCATTGTTACCTAAAGGAACGCTTGCAGAAGGTGGTGATAGAGGTGAAAGTACTGAGGTGGTTAAAGGTCGTGTTCAACAAGCCAGACAGAGAATGTTAATGCGTTCGGGAAAAATAAATGCGCTTTTAAGTAATAGAGATATTGAGAAATACTGTGTATTGACCAAACAAGATGCAGAATTTTTGGAGAATGCGTTACACCGATTAGGTTTATCTATTCGTGCATATCACCGAATCATAAAAGTGGCTCGTACTATTGCAGATTTAGATGAGCAGGAACTAATAGAGCGGAAAAATTTAGCAGAAGCATTAGGCTATCGTTATATGGATAGGTTACTCAAGCAGTTAAACCATCAAGTGGTTTAACTTTTTATATTGGCTATTTAGCGGAGTGGGTACTCCGCTGTTATGGGTTTACCATTGGGGTGATAATGATAACGGCGGTTCCTGTAATACTGAAATTTGCTCTTTGAAGCCTAATACTTGATTTTCCCAGTATTTAGGATCGCCAAACCAAGGAAATGCTAATGGAAATGCGGGATCTTGCCATCGTTTGGCTAACCAAGCCATATAGTGCACCATTCGCAACCCTCGTAAAGGTTCAATGAGCTTTAACTCTGATGGGTTAAAATCGCAAAACTCTTCATAACCTTCTAATAAGATGTCCAGTTGCACCAGTTTTTCTTGTCTATCGCCATTTAATAACATCCATAAATCTTGAATGGCTGGGCCATTTCTCGCATCGTCTAAATCGACAAACATTGGGCCATCTCGCCATAAAATATTACCTGGGTGACAATCTCCATGTAGACGAATTGGATTGAAATCGTTGTTCCAATTGTCTTCGATCCGATTGATCAGCATGTCGAGATCGCTAAAAAAGCTGCGTTCTAAATGTGATGGTATAAAGCTTGACGATTGTAATAACTTACGTGGTTGGTAAAGGTATTCATCGAGGCTAAGAGTAGGTCGATGTTGGAAAGTGTTTTTTCGACCAATATTATGTATTCGCCCCATAAAGCGTCCCACCCATTCTAGATGATTTTCGTTATCAACTTCGAATTGTCTACCGCCAACACTTTCAAATAACGTAAAGAAGTAACCTTGGTATTCATGAAGAGTACGACCATTGATAATACAAGGTGGAGCAACAGGAATCTCTTGTTCGAGTAACTCAAGGGTAAAATCATGTTCTTCTTGGATCTGTTCGATTGTCCATCGTTGTGGGCGATAAAACTTAACCACATAACGTTGTTTTTCTTCATCTACAAATTGGTAAACACGATTTTCGTAGCTATTGAGCGCAAGTAACCCTGACTCAGCTTTGATGCCAATACTTTCTATTGCGTACCACATAAAATCGGGTGTTAAAGCATCAAAATTAAAGGCAGTATTATTTAATGTG
Organism: Vibrio sp. TH_r3; assembly: GCF_033101115.1. Taxonomy (NCBI): domain Bacteria; kingdom Pseudomonadati; phylum Pseudomonadota; class Gammaproteobacteria; order Vibrionales; family Vibrionaceae; genus Vibrio; species Vibrio sp. TH_r3. The sequence continues at coordinate 36,450 of NZ_JAWMPW010000021.1, forward strand.
TCTATTTTAATCATAAATGGATCCGTAAATAAAAAGGGCTCTTAGAGCCCTTTTTTTATTTTGTTGCTAGGTGAAGTATGACTAAGTTAAGTATTGCTAGATTAAAGTTTCTTTATAAACCGGCTCTCAACTTCGACAGTAAATTGGTTACTATCGGTGAGTATAAACTGAATTGTGGAAACAGGAGAGTTTAAATTCTCATCTGCTACTCCTAAGCTTATTGGTAAATTGACCACTTCACCTGGTTCTGCTTGGATAGTGTGGCTTCCATACCAAGTCACCTCATTTAACCCAGACACATCGAGAGTATAGGTTTGTGTTTGTTGAGTTTTATTAATTACTTTTAAGTTATAGGTATTTTCGACATACCCTGCCGAGTTGACTTTATAGAGTTGGTTTCTATCCCGTAATACGCTCATTCCTACTGGCTCTACATTGACTACTTGAACAACAAATAGTATGACCATTAGTAGCATAATTCCGCCGTACCCAATCAGCTTTGGTCGCATAACTTTAGTCTGTTTGCCGGATAGTTTGTGCTCAGTGGTATAACTTATTAAGTTTTTTTCATAGCCCATACGATCCATGGTTTTATTACAAGCATCAATACAAGCACCACAGTTTATACATTCGTATTGAAGTCCATCGCGTATATCAATACCAGTAGGACAAACCTGAACACATAAGTCGCAATCAATACAATCGCCTAGGCCTAATTTTTTATGGTCTGCTTTACGAGAGCGTGGGCCTCTCGCTTCGCCTCGTTGTTGGTTATAACCAACAATAAATGTGTCGCTATCAAACATAGCAGACTGAAAGCGGGCATAAGGGCACATGTGAAGACAAACAATAGAGCGCATCCAAGCTGCATTTGCATAGGTACATACGGCAAAAAATATAACCCAAAAGCTGGCCCAAAAGGTCGCTTCAAAAGTTAAAAAATCGGTCACTAGGTCTTTTATTGGCGAGAAATATCCGACAAAAGTAAAGCCCGTAACCAATGCAATGACTAACCAAGCAATATGCTTGATGGTTTTCCTTAATAGAAGATTTGGCGTCATTTTACCACTATCTTGTTTACGCCTTTTGTTTGCTGACCCTTCAAGTTTTTCTTCGAACCAGATATACATGAAAGTCCAAACCGTTTGTGGACATAAATAACCACACCAGACTCGCCCTAAAAAGGTTGTAATAAAAAACAGTCCGAAAGCAGCTATCATAAATAAAAGCGCTAGCAAGGTTAAGTCTTGGGGGTATAAGGTAGTGCCGAAAAAATTAAATTGCTGGTGGCCAATATCCAGTAATATGGCTTGCCTTTCTCCATAAGGGATCCAAGGTATTAAGCCAAATAAAAGTAACAAAAACCATGCACCATATCGCCTGAGTTTCTGGAAGGCTCCCTTGCTTTCTCTAACATAAATTCCATCACTAGGATTAAACCTATCTTTTTTTCCTTTGTGTGTTTTAGGGTTAAATGTTTTGGGAGTCACATCTTTTATATCTATTTTATCTTGACTCATGAATGGTCCTTTTAGGCTTTATTAAAGCGCTATTTAGCTTATTTGACATTACTTTTTATGCTTAGAATATTTATTAGATTTTGATTATATACTTGTTAACAGTTTTGTTTCTTTATTGATGTCTATTTTTAACAAAAATTTCCGGCGTATCATAAAAGCAACACTAGAGAGTGTCGCTTTTATTGGATATTATTTTCTTATTTAATGATACCGCGTGCTTTTAATATGGCGGTTTTGAAATCATCTTCTTGGTCTTTTGCTAGTCCTGGGATCATTTCATTCTTGGCACTATTTCTCATTTTTAGATGGTAGATAAGAACATCGTCTGTCAAATCTTCAAGGTTTCCCTCGTATCCAGCTTCTTTACATAATTTAAGTATGAAAGGAATCAAGTTGGTTTCAGGATCTTTTTGCCATTCAGGGTGAAGTAATTCAATTACTTCATTAACTCGGTGACACTTCATTATTTCTCCACAATTTTTAGGCAGTTTATTGCCTACGTTACCAAATAGCGCGCAAAGAAAAAAGCGCAGTATTTTAGGCTACGCTTTTTTAATTATGCTGCTTTAATAACAAATTATTTACTTTGCTTAATGGTTACGTTTTTTTCTACCAATGTCTTTGCAGGCTTTGGTGATTTTGCAACGGGAGCAGAAACAATTCCGCAGCGACGTAAAGACACGCTTCTAGTGGTGCGTGAAAACCTGACAGATGTTGGTCGCATCAAAATACCTACCAGTCAGGCAACTCCTTTGCCAATTTAATGGCCTGATTATTTATGAGATAAATCTCTTTGGTATAAGCCGTTCCGAAAAATAATCAGGAAAATTGATATGCGTACATATCAATATAAATAATATCACTTAGGTAGGATCTTATCGAGATATGGCTCAAGAATGTACATTTTTACAATAAATAGTCATACGTAGTGAAGTTAAGTTACTTTTACTATTTAGTGGTTCGTTTTTTTGTTTTACAGTAGATATTATCAATGCGTCATACCCTTAAGGAGCAAGTTATGTCATTTCTGAAAAAAACTTTAGCGAGTTTTGGTATCGGTTCAGCGAGGGTTGATTCAACTTTGCAGCAAGAATTTATACTACCAGGTGAAAAGGTTAGCATTTTAATTGAGGTGTATGGAGGCGCTACAGCGCAGGATATTGATAATATAGATTTGAAAATATTTTGTCGCTATGTGGATGAAGTTCCAATAGATAATGATAAAAATAGTCATAACTCTCATGCAAGGAGAACCAGACGCGTTCCCCGTAATTATGTCCTCGCTCGTTGGCAATTGCCTTATGCTTTTACTATTGAAGCGGGTCAACACCGAACATTTGATGCTCAGCTAGACGTTCCAATGAATACGCCTGTTACTATAGGTGACACCAAAGTTTGGCTCGAGACTGGATTAGATATTTTGACTGCCAAAGATCCAACTGATAAGGATATGTTGACTGTAAGGCCAACGCCTATTTTGGATGGAATTTTTTCTGCTTTAGAAGAAGAAGGTTTACGGATAAGACAAGTTGAGTGCGAAGCAACCAAGGGTTTTACCTTGCCTTTTGTGCAAGAATTCGAATTTGTGCCAACTACAGGGCCATTTCATGGGCGTTGGAGAGAGCTAGAGATCGTTGCGTATCAGCATGAAGCAGAACTAGAGCTTTGGTTTGAAATAGATAGGCAGAAAAAGGGAGTAGGAGGAATGTTGTCAAACTTACTTGGTACAGGGAAATTGAAAAGAAATTTGTGCATTCCGCAAAATATCAAAGCTGAGGATGCCGGTAAAATGGTTGTGGATTATTTACAAGAAACCACTTGATCAAGGCTTTTATGTTGCTCTTATTTCAGCTTACACTTGTAAGCTAAACCTGTCATACTGAGTATATAGTTTCGTTTCAGGTTTGTTCTTTTCAGGAAAATCGAATGTCTACCAATAGTGAGTGTGAATACAGCCGTAATGAAGAAATAGCCAACAGCCTTTCGCATTTATTAGGTGTTATGTTTGGTTTGGTGGCTTTTGTACTGTTGCTTGATAAGGCGTTTGAAAACAATGCAGATGCGCTAACAATAGCGAGTATGGTTGTTTATAGCTTTAGCATTATAGTGTTGTTTCTGGCGTCAACACTTTATCACTCGATACCTAACCCTAAGATAAAACGTACTTTAAAATTAATTGATCATTGTGCTATTTATCTATTGATTGCAGGTAGCTATACCCCTTTTTTGTTGGTTGGTTTAAGAACACCATTATCTGTTGGCTTAATGGCGGTTATTTGGTTACTTGCGGTGTGTGGGGTACTGTTCAAAATCGTTTTTATCTCTAGGTTTGAAAAGTTATCACTGGCGACTTATCTTACAATGGGTTGGTTGTCTTTGGTTGTCATTTATCAATTGGTTGTCACGATACCATTAGGTGGAGTGGTTCTTTTAGTTGTTGGAGGAGTGATTTACTCTCTGGGTGTTATTTTTTATATGCTAGATAGGATGCCATTCAATCATGCAATTTGGCATGGATTTGTTCTTGCTGGATGCATGAGTCATTTTTTAGCAATTTACTATTATGTCGAACCTATTTAGCCGAAGTTAACCTAATTTAGTCAAATGCTGATACTAATTTTAGTTCTTTTAGTTCTTTTTGTTCTTTTTGTTCAATAGGTTGAAATTTATGTGCGCCAAAAAGCAGGAAAAAATAGTACAAGAATAGTGAGTATTTCCAAACGACCCATTAACATCCCCAAGCTTAATATCCATTTGGCCACGTCAGGTAGTGTTGAAAAGTTACCTGTTGGTCCAATAACCGTACCCATTCCAGGCCCAACATTCGCAACAGCAGTAATGGAGCCTGAAATACTAGTGGTTGGGTCTAAGCCAATCGCTGATAGACAGCCGGCTATTATTATTATCGTCGCAAAAAAGGTAATGCCAAACGCAACCATAGAACGAACAATGTCATCATTTACCGGGCGTTTGTTGTAGCGTTGTACAAAAACACCAGAAGGGTGGATCAATTTCATCATTTGCTTATTAAACAAACTCATGGCTATTTGAAAACGGAATATTTTGATTCCGCCAGATGTTGAACCAGAGCATGCTCCTACCAACATAAGAAAGGCAAAAAGTACGGTTGGTAATGCGCCCCATGCGGTGAAATCTTCTAATCCGAAACCAGTGGTGGTGACTATCGATACAATATTGAACATTGAGACTCTAATCGCATCTGAAAAGTTGTAGTGGTTGTGAAGGATCAACCAACTTGCAACAATCATACTTGTAACAATAAATAGCAGTGTAAAGCCCCTTACTTGCGCATCTTGATAAATAGATGTCAGGGTTTTATTTCTTACTGCGCTTACAAAAAGTAAAAATGGTAAACCACCTAAAAACATAAATAATGTTCCGACCCAGTGAGCGCCATTTGAAAAATGATTCATCGAGCTGTCAGAGGTGGAATAACCGCCGGTTGATAGCGTAGTGAAGCTATGGTTTATTGCATCGAAAAAACCCATTCCGGTTATCAAGTAGCTAATAACACAGGCAGTGGTTAATGCTAAGTAAACAGAAACAATATTTTTTGCGACAGTTTTTGCTCGCGGATCGCTTTTATCTGACCAATCTGAAGATTCAGTTTGGAATAGCCGCATTCCACCTACATTTAACATAGGTAGAATTGCTACCGCCATGACAATGAAACCAATACCACCTAGCCACTGTAGAGTTGAACGCCACAGTAATATACTGGGAGCCATTGTATCTAAATGACTTAGAACAGTAGAGCCCGTCGTGGTAATGCCCGACATGGTTTCAAAATAAGCGTCAGTGAAGCTAATATGATTTATAAATACAAAAGGCAGAGCGGCAAACACACTGGATATCATCCAAACTAACGAGGTAATAAGAAACATATCTCTTACCCCAAGTCTAAACGGTTTTGTTTTACCGAAAGATAAACAAAGAAAAGCGGCAAGGTGAGTAATAATCACCGCTTTAGAAAATTCCAGAAAACCGTCCGTACCAGAAAAGAAAGCTACTAAAGTGGGGATATACATAAATAAAGCGAGTTTGGATAAAACTAACCCTATAACAAATGTAATCGGACGAAAGTTAACCATGATTGATACTTTCCTACAAAAAGAAAGGACTTGGTTGGAATAGTAATTCTACGTCAGGTACATATTTCTTATCTACTAGGAACATAACCACGTGATCATCTTGCTCTATAACGGTTTTATCGTGAGCTATCATGACCTGTTCTCCGCGAACGATTGCACCTATTGTTGTTCCTGGTGGTAATTTTAATTCACCAATTGGTCTTCCGACAACTTTAGAGGTGGTTTCATCCCCATGAGCTATCGCTTCAATCGCTTCTGCTGCACCACGCCTCAGTGACGAAACATTAACAATATCCGCTCGTCTAACATGTGTTAATAGAGCAGATATTGTTGCTTGCTGTGGTGATATAGCGACATCAATGACACCACCTTGCACCAAATCTACGTAAGCACCTCGTTGTATTAACACCATCACTTTTTTAGCCCCCATACGTTTAGCAAGCATGGCCGACATTATGTTGGTTTCGTCTTCATTAGTAAGGGCAATAAAGGCATCAACCTGATCAATACTTTCTTCTATAAGTAACTCTTGGTCTGCCGCATCGCCACAAAATACGATGGTTTTTTCTAGTTCTTCAGAGAGCTTTTCTGCACGATTAAAGCTGCGCTCGATAAGCTTTACACTATAGTCTTGTTCTAGGCGTTTGGCTAAGGACGATCCTATATTACCACCACCGACTATCATGATTCGACGATAAGGCTTTTCTAGCCTCTGTAATTCACTCATGATTGAGCGAATATGGAAGCTATCTGCAACAAAAAATACTTCATCATCGGCTTCAATAATGGTTGTTCCTTGAGGCCGTATTGCTCTTCCTTGCCTAAAAATTGCTGCTACGCGAGTATCTATATGTGGCATATGATCACGCAGTGTCGAAAGAGCATTGCCGACTAAGGGGCCACCATAATAGGCTTTTACTGCTACTAAGCTGACTCGTTTATCTGCAAAACTGACAACTTGAAGCGCTCCGGGATATTGAATGAGTCGCTCTATATAGCTAGTCACTAACTCTTCAGGGGCTATTAGATGGTCTACTGGAACTGCACCAGAATGAAATAGTGCTTCTTTTTCTTGTAAATACTCATGAGAGCGGATTCGAGCGATACGATTTGGTGTATTGAATATAGTAAAAGCTATTTGACAAGCAGCCATATTGGTTTCGTCTGAGTTAGTTACCGCTACTAACATATCGGCATCTTGAGCACCTGCTTCACGTAAAGTCCCTGGGTGACTTGCATGGCCATTAACTACTCGTAAATCATATTTATCTTGAAGCTCTCGTAGACGGTCACTATTTTTGTCTACAATGGTAATATCGTTGTTTTCACCAACCAAGTTTTCAGCAAGTGTACCTCCAACTTGACCTGCTCCAAGTATAATGATTTTCATAATGTTATGATCTCTTTTAAACCATTGTTTAGTTGTTTAAGCTGATATACGGTCTTGTTTTCACCAGAACATCATTAAGCGAGTTTTTTGATAACGGCATAATAAAAACCGTCCATATCTTCTTCACCTGGCAGAATCTGTCTGCCAGGATTTGCCCGGTCCGAATCAATCAAATCTGCATTTTTTGTCCTACTGAGAAAGTTGATAACTTGTTGAATATTTTCTTGCGGAGTAATAGAGCAAGTAGCATAGACCATGGTGCCGCCAACTTTTAATTGTGACCACATTGCATCAACGATCTCTTTTTGTAGCTCAGCTAGCGCTTCTATGTCATCGGCTCTACGTAGCCACTTTATGTCGGGATGACGACGAATAACGCCAGTGGCAGAACAAGGAGCATCAAGCAGTATTCGATCAAATTTTTCGCCCTGCCACCACTGTTCTGGTTTTCTTGCATCGGCACAAATAACTTTTGCTTCGAGTTTAAGACGCTCTAAATTGTCATAAACTCGTTTGAGTCGAAATTCGTCACAATCAATGGCAACAACTTGACTGTTCTTTGTTCTTTCTAATATATGAGCAGTTTTTCCACCAGGAGCTGCACAACAATCTAGAATCAGCTCATTGTCTTGTGGTTTTAAAAAATCCACCGACAATTGCGCTGCAGCATCTTGCACTGAAACCCAACCTTGATCAAATCCGGGTAAGTTGGTTACATCACAAGGCTTATCTAGCTTCAGCGCATTTCTTGCTTCTGAATGTACCGTAGCAGAGATATCTTGTTGTTGTAAAAGAGCTAAATATTCATCACGGCTATAATGTTGTTCGTTTACTCTAAGCCACATTGGTGCTTTATTATTGTTTGCAGAAACAATGGTTTCCCAATTATTTGGATAAGCTTGTTTAAGTAATTTCAGTAGCCAGCTAGGGTGGCCGTATTTACCTGCATCATGACTAATGGCCAGTTGATCTAACTCTTCTTGCTTACGCTGATAATTGCGTAAAACAGCATTAATAAGACCTCTTAAGCTTTGGCCTTTTAGGTTCTTAGCTGCTTCAACCGTTTCACCTACTGCGGCATGGGCTGGAATTCGCATAAAACTTAATTGGTAAATACCCACAAGAATTAAATGATGAAAAACTCGCCTTTTACCTTTTAAAGGGCTATCCATAAGTTTGTTAGCTGTGCTTTCAAGCCTAGGCAAATAACGAAGGCAGCCATAACATATCTCTTGAAGTAAGGCGTGATCACGCGGCTTGATAGTTTGTTGAGCAGCAGGAAGCGCGGTAGATAAAGATTGCCCTTTGTCTATAACTTGGAAAAGCACTGTGGCTGCGGCAGCACGAACATTCATTAATAAAAACCTAATTTAAGTATGCCGATGTTCATTATAAACTCACATCGATAATGTCTAAAAATAACTAACCCAATTCCTTAGTTAGTATTGTCCATTTCTAATTTAATTGACTGCCAACTTCAAACCAGTTACTGCGAGCATTAAGAACATCTTGCACAGACAACGCTTTTTTACCTGGAATTTGAATCTGTTCTAATACCAAAACAGATTTTCCTGTGGTTACGTATATGCCGGTTTTATCTGCTTTTAGTATCGTCCCTGCTGTTTGGTTGTTTGTTATATGTTCTACTCGGCTGCGCCAAACTTTGATGTTGTTATCAGCAATCGAAAAATAACTCATTGGCCAAGGATTAAAGGCACGAATACAACGTTCGATGAATTCAGCGTCTTGAGACCAATCAATTTTAGCCTCTTCTTTGGATAATTTTTTTGCATAGTTGGCTAAGGCATCATCTTGTTTTTCAGGTGACACCTGAGAGTTTGCTATGTCAGATAAGCATTCAATTAATGCTGTTGGACCAAGTTGCGCTAACTTATCGTACATAGAAGCACTTGTGTCATCTGCCTCTATCGGTAGCTTAGCTACTTTGAGCATGTCACCAGTATCTAGTCCAAGGTCCATTTGCATGATGGTTACACCAGTTTCGGCATCGCCCGCCCATATGGAACGTTGAATAGGAGCCGCTCCGCGCCAACGAGGAAGTATTGAACCATGAACATTGATGCAACCAAGTTTTGGTGTGTCTAATACTACTTGGGGAAGCAGTAGTCCATAGGCGACAACGACCATAATATCCGCGTTCAGCTCTGCAAGCTGTTGCTTTGCTTCGTCTGATTTGAAATTTTCTGGTTGAAAAACAGCGATATTATTTTCTAAAGCAATATTTTTAACTGGGCTTGCTGTCAGTCTTTTACCTCGACCCGCAGGTCGATCTGGTTGTGTGTATACGGCTATAACCTTGTGCTCTGAAGACAACAACGCCGCCAAATGGCGGGCGGCGAAATCGGGTGTGCCAGCAAAGACAATACGTAATGATTGACTCAAAGAAACCTCGTTATTCGTTGTTTTTTTCGTTGAAACGCTTAATTTTTTGCAACTTATCTTTAATTCGCTTGCGCTTTAAAGGTGATAAGTAATCAACAAAAAGCTTACCTTCTAAATGGTCGAGTTCATGCTGGACGCAGATCGCTAGTAGGTCATCCGCGTCAAAGGTAAATTCTTCACCATCACGATTTAAGGCTTTGACGGATACTTCAGATGCTCTTGGTATCAAAGCTCTTGAACCTGGAACGGATAAGCAACCTTCTTCTATACCATCTTCCCCTCGTTTTTCTACTATTTCGGGGTTGATCAACACTAGCGGTTCATCTCTTGTATCTGAAACATCGATTACTACAACTCTTTGGTGAAAATCTACTTGAGTTGCGGCTAGCCCTATACCTTCTTCTTCGTACATGGTTTCAATCATGTCGTCGATGAATTTATTAAGCTCTGGTGTTATTTCTTTTACCGGCTTTGCTACTGTTCGTAGGCGATCATCCGGGAATGTTAAAACTTGTAGTACAGACATATATAACTCGAAAAATTGAACTGTATCGAAACAGCTAAACGTTTAATGGCACAATTCTAGACATTTTATGCTTGGAATGACAGCATCCTTAATTCTAATAATAAAGATGACAAGACATTATCTTATTATTTTACCCTTTTTTGCCTCTTTTAGTATTTTTTTTGCTCTTTTCTACTTTCTATAATGATTTTTATATGCAAACTTAGCCGAAAGGTGCAGTGTAAATGAATGAAAATAAGCTTTCAGCATGGTTAACATTAAGTTTTACCCCTTCCATTGGGAGTAAAAGTTTTAGCAAATTAGTCGCTATAGATTCAGTCGAAAATATTGTTAATTATCCTACCAAAAATTTAGAAATGCTTGGTTTTAATAATTTGCAAATAGATTACATAAAACATAAAGCGAAAAAAGAGATTGAAGCTTGTTTATTTTGGCAACAACAATCCCCTAGCCATAGAATCATTACTTTATTAGACAGCGAATACCCTAGGCTTCTTAAACAGATAAATCTTCCGCCACCAGTTTTGTTTGTTAAAGGAAAAATCGATGTTTTATCTGAACCTCAAATTGCCATCGTAGGAAGCAGAAACGCCAGTGTTGATGGACTCAATAATGCTAAATTGTTTGCAGGCGATTTGGCTCGCAAAGGAATAACCGTTACCAGTGGTATGGCTTTAGGCGTAGATGGCCATGCACATGATGGCGCGTTAAAGTCTGGTGGCGAGACGATCGCGGTTTTAGGTTCAGGTTTAAATAATATTTATCCCGCTAAGCATAGGGTGTTATCAGAAAGAATTGTAGAAAATGGAGCGCTAGTTTCAGAATTTAGGCCGAATGGTGTGGCGAGACCGGAAAATTTCCCGCGTAGAAATAGAATTATTAGTGGTTTATCGATGGGAGTGTTAGTAGTTGAAGCAACCAAAAAAAGCGGTTCATTAATTACGGCCCGGTATGCAATGGAACAAGGAAGAGAAGTGTTTGCTTTACCTGGATCGATCCATAATCCATTGGCTAAAGGTGGAAACGCATTAATCAAAGATGGGGCAAATCTTGTCCAGTCCTCTAATGAGATGCTTAAAGAAATAGACGTCTTACTTAATTGGTCGTTAAATAGCCAGAAAGAGCTTTTTGCTGATGAAGTTAGTAATGAGCAATTGCCATTTTCTCTCGTCTTGGCTAACGTAGGAGAGGATGAAGCAATATCAGTTGATATTTTGGCACAGAGAACCCATATTTCTGTACATGAAATTATGATTCAACTTTTGGAGCTTGAACTTCAGGGGCAAGTCGCTGCTGTATCTGGCGGGTATATTCGAACGAGGAGGACCTAACAATGATGGACATTTTGATGTATTTGTTCGAGACCTATATCCATAGTGATGTAGAGTTAATGGTCGACCAAGACGAACTTGAAGATGAACTGTTACGAGCAGGATTTCATCAGGAAGAAATATATAAAGCGTTAGATTGGCTAGAAGATTTAGCCGCACTTCAGCAAACGGATCAGCGCTCAGCTATCGCAAAAGGAGCTTCTACTTCAACAAGAATTTATACTACAGAAGAGATGCACCGTTTAGACGTAAAAAACCGAGGTTTTTTACTGTTTCTTGAACAGGTAAATGTACTCACTACCGAAACCCGTGAAATGGTTATTGACAGAGTCATGGGGTTAGAAACTCAAGAATTACAACTTGATGATTTAAAATGGATTATCTTGATGGTGTTATTTAACGTACCCGGTAATGAAAATGCTTATACGTTAATGGAAGAATTATTGTATACCGCAGAAACGGGAATACTACATTAACTTCAACATCTAAGGTATGTATGAGTGCAAAGATAAATAATCAGTTGTTTGAAGCACACGAGCAAGCGCTTGAGCATGGTGAGTGCCCATCTTGTTCAAAGACTCATGGCGGTGAATTGATCTTACGCCATGGTAAGCTTGGGCCATTTTTAGGTTGTAGTCGTTACCCTGAATGTGACTACATTAAGCCTTTACATCATAACGATGGACACATAGTCAAATATTTAGGTGTACCTTGTCCTGAATGTGGTGAAGAGTTAGTTCTTCGCCAGGGTCGGTATGGCATGTTTATTGGTTGTCATGGCTACCCTGATTGTCAACATATCGAGTCCCCAACCCATACTACGGAAACTAATCAGGAAGAGTTACAATCAATCAGTTGTCCTGAATGTACCAAGGGAAAACTTGTCGAAAGACAGTCACGATTTGGTAAAACTTTTTGGGCTTGTGATAATTATCCTAGTTGTAAGTTTGCGATTAACTCAACGCCTGTACAAGGTCAATGTGAACAATGTCACTTTCCATTGTTGGTTGAAAAAAACAGCAAAAAAGGTAAAAGCATTCAATGTGCTAGTCGTAAGTGTCAACATATACAAAAAATAAACGGCGCCTAATGCGCCGCTTTAGTGTGAATATTTATTGTTAAATTGATTTTTCGTTAGCTTGTTGCTTTATGACAAATTGTCTTAAAGCAGGGTAAACTTCAGGATCAAGAGTATTTGACAGTGTAAGTAAATACTCACTTAGCTTTGCTTTATTATCAGCACTAACATTAATATGCCCCATTTTTCTTCCCGGACGTTTTTCTTTTCCATACCAATGTACATGACATGCTGGCTGTTTTAATACATCGATTGGTACGCTATCTTCACCGAGAATGTTGATCATAGTGGTCGGGCGAATTAATGATGCGCTTCCAAGTGGTAATCCACACACTGCTCTGAGATGGTTTTCAAACTGACAAACTTCGGCACCTTGCTGTGTCCAGTGACCAGAGTTATGAACGCGAGGCGCTATTTCATTGACTAATAGATCGCCAGCAACATCAAAAAACTCTATTGCGAGTACGCCAACATAGTTAAGCGTTTCTGCAACGTTGGCGAACATCTCTTTAGCTTGGGCTTGCAGATCAATATCAGTTATCGCAGTAGAAATTGAGAGAACACCATTAGTGTGAATGTTTTCGGCTAATGGATAGACTTCTATTTCTCCATCTTTTCCTCTGGCTCCAACAAGAGAAACTTCACGGTCAAATGGAATGAATGCTTCTGCAACGATGGCTTGTTCTGGAGATTCCGCTATACAATCTGCTAATTCAGGCCATAGGTTATCAGCATCAGACAATGACATTAGTCGCCATTGACCTTTTCCGTCATACCCTCCTAACGTGCTTTTTAAAACCATTGGAGCGCCGACTATCTCTAATGCTTGAGCGAAGTCTTGCTGACTATTGATTATGTGGTATTTAGCGTTTGCAACCTTTGCTTTATCTAAGAGTGCTTTTTCTAGTCGACGATCGCCACCAATTTTTATTGCTTCGGTACTTGGTAAAAATCTTCCGCTTGCTTGGCAAATATTTAAAATGTCATGTGGAATGTGTTCAAACTCAGCAGTGATTACATCTGCTTGTTGAATGGCATTATCAAGTCCATGACCCAGTACCGCTTGAGTTAGTGGGTGAACAATTTTTTCACTTGTTACGTCAAACGCAGAAATTTTAATATTAAGTGGTGCACCAGCAAGAGCCATCATTCTAGCAAGTTGCCCAGCGCCTAATACAAGAACATGCATCATTAATCCTCGGCAGGGTTTGGGTTGGCTAAAACGGTGTCAGTTTGCTCATTGCGAAAGGCTTCGACTTTAGCCATTACGTTTTCATCACTTGTACCGATAATTTGCGCCGCAAGTATACCGGCATTAGCTGCACCTGCTTCACCTATGGCTAGAGTTCCAACTGCAATGCCTTTAGGCATTTGTACAATAGATAATAATGAATCCATCCCTTTCAACGCACGAGATTGAACCGGAACCCCTAATACTGGAATACTGGTAAACGCTGCTGCCATGCCTGGCAGGTGAGCCGCACCACCCGCGCCAGCAATAATAACTTTTAATCCACGTTCTTTGGCACTGTTAGCGTAATCTGCTAATAATTGTGGCGTACGATGTGCTGAAACAACTTTTGTTTCATATGGAACTCCAAAAAGATCAAGCATCTCCGCAGCAAGTTTCATTGTTGGCCAATCTGACTTTGAACCCATAATAATTCCGACTTTCATGTTTAACTCCTACAGATTTATGATAATGCGCGGATATTTTTCGCGCATTATAAGGTTAAAACGGCGCAAGGAAAACGTTTGCGTCGGTTATTTTTGTTTCTTGTAAAGATTTACCGTAACTTTCGATAGGCTGTAATGGTTGATATTGTTATAACCGTGAGTAAAGTGGCACTGCTCAACTTTTATTTGTTCCAAGTAGATGGGTATTATGTCTGATTGGACTAACTTAGGTGAAATAAATTTAGTCGCTTGGACAAAGAATTTGTACACTAAACAAAATAAAGAATAATTTGAATAGATTTATGACTCATTTTAACCAAGTTAACCTTGATCAAGTTGTTAATGCCCTACATAACGGGGATGTCATTGCGTATCCTACCGAAGGTGTTTTCGGTGTTGGTTGTGATCCTGATAATGAGATGGCAGTTAAGAGACTCTTACAAGTGAAAAACCGGTCGGTAGATAAAGGACTGATATTAATAGCCGCTTCCTATCAACAGGTTCTACCTTATATTGATGAATCTAAACTGACCAAAAAGCAATTAACAGAAATAAAAACTACATGGCCAGGCCCTGTTACGTGGGTAATGCCAGTCAGCACTAAGACATCAAAATTAGTCACAGGTAAGTTTAATTCAGTCGCGGTGAGGGTCACAGATCACCCTTTAGTTAAATACCTGTGCACCTTGTTTGATAAGCCTATTACCTCAACCAGTGCAAACTTATCTGGTATGCCGCCTTGTATGACTACGTCTGAAGTGCGAAATCAGCTTGGTCAATCGGGTGTAGTTATTCTATCGGGTGAAACGGGTGGGCGAAATAAACCTTCAGAGATACGAGATGCAGTAAGCGGAAAAATTTTGAGGCAAGGTTAATTAGGTCTTTGGTAATAAATAGTGTTTGTATTGATAAAGGTTAGGTATGTCCACGGTAAATAAACAAGCAGTAAAGTCATTTCTTTTGCAACTGCAAGATGATATTTGTCAGCAACTTGAACAAATCGACGGTAAAGGCAAATTTGAAGAAGATGCTTGGCAAAGAGAATTAGGTGGTGGGGGAAAAACTAGAGTACTTAAATCTGGTGACGTTATTGAACAGGGTGGCGTTAATTTTTCTCATGTATTTGGTGATAAAATGCCTGCTTCAGCAACGGCTCACCGACCAGAATTAGCAGGTCGAAAATTTGAAGCTATGGGAGTATCTTTAGTTCTCCATCCAAATAACCCTTATGTTCCAACATCTCATGCAAATGTCCGCTTTTTTATTGCCGAAAAAGAAGGTGAACAACCTATTTGGTGGTTTGGAGGAGGATTTGACCTTACTCCATTCTACCCTTTTGCAGAAGACTGTGTTTACTGGCATCAAACGGCAAAATCTATTTGTGACGATTTTGGTGAAGGCGTTTACTCTAAGCATAAAAAATGGTGTGACGAGTACTTTTACCTACCACATAGAAATGAAACTCGCGGCGTCGGCGGATTGTTTTTCGATGATTTAAATTCATGGGGTTTTGATAAGAGTTTTTCTTACATTAAAGCCGTTGGTCAAGGTTTCACTCGCGCTTATTTACCTATTGTGGAAAAAAGAAAAGAGATCCAATACGGAGAACGAGAACGCCAATTTCAACTTTACCGTCGTGGACGCTATGTTGAGTTTAATTTGGTTTATGACAGAGGAACATTGTTTGGTTTACAAAGTGGCGGAAGGACAGAGTCTATTTTAATGTCGATGCCTCCTTTAGCTCGTTGGGAGTATGATATTCAATTAGAACCCAATAGCCCTGAAACTGAGCTCTATAGAGATTACCTTAAAGCTAAAGAGTGGATATAAATTATTGTCGATAAGAGATGGTTTTATTATTTGGCCTTGTTAATTACAAGACCTGGGCTTCAGTGATTGAAAAGTCTCTGTACTTTAAAATTAGAGGGTTATAGACTTTCTCCTTAAAAGTTCAGGTTAGGTAAGAATATGGCTAGCACTATTGATAAATACGTAGTATTTGGTAATCCAATTTCACAAAGTAAATCTCCATTTATCCATACACTGTTTGCAAGGCAAACGATGCAAAAGATGCAGTATTCTAAATGTGAACCTGAGGAAAATGGTTTTTTAGCTGCTGTGACCGCATTCTTTGAACAAGGTGGAAGAGGTTGTAATGTCACTGCACCATTTAAGGAAGAGGCGTACCAATTCGCCGACCGGTTGACTGAGCGTGCAAAATTAGCGGGCGCAGTAAATACGCTTAAAAAATTAGATGATGGCGAGATTATTGGTGATAATACTGATGGCGAAGGATTGGTTCAAAACCTCCTTCAATATCAGGTTTCGTTGAAAGATAGCCGTATTTTATTATTGGGTGCTGGTGGTGCAGCCAGAGGAGTAATAAAACCCCTATTAGACCAACAACCTTACCAACTTACTCTAGTTAATCGTACCGTTGAAAAAGCAGAACAACTGGCAGAAATATTTATGCCGTTTGGTAAGATTAATGTTGAGCATATGGACCGGGTAAATGCGCCTTTTGATTTAGTTATCAACTCAACTTCCGCTAGCTTATACAAACAACTACCGGATGTGAGCAGCAGTATATTTAGTCCTACCACAACCGCATACGATATGAGTTATGGAGCGGGTATGACGGTATTCAATCAATGGGCGAGAAACAATGGTGTTGCGCAAGCATATGATGGCTTAGGGATGTTGGTTGGTCAAGCGGCTGAAAGTTTTATGTTGTGGCGTGGGTTACGTCCTGGAACCAAGCAAATATTACGTGAACTCAGAAAAAACTTAGAAGGCCTGTAATGAATCAAGCTATTTTGTTTGCTGATATCCAAGATTGGAATGATGAGCTGAATATCGTCGAGTTCTATGCTCAGAATGCAGGTACGTTAATAGAATGCAGCATTTCTAAACAAAAATTAGCCGCTATTTCTGGTGTTAGAGAGATAAACTCATCTAACGCAGTGAATATTTTCTTGCAGTATCGTTTCGATATAGAAGAAATAGCAGAAGATATGATCGAAGATGAGCAGTTTAATCATCTCGATCAAATCCAAATTAGATAACAGGTTTCATTTCTAAAAGGTAATTATTTTTGGTTTCGACGTAATTACTAGCAGATTTTTTCAAAAACGCTCGTTCGTCATTAGTTAACCGTCTTACCTGTTTTACTGGAGAGCCAACATATAGATAGCCACTTTTGAGTACTTTATTGGGCGGAACTAAACTACCTGCGCCAATCATGACATCGTGTTCTATTGTTACTCCATCTAATACGATAGCCGACATACCAACAAGAACCCGATCTTGAATGACGCAACCATGTAACATAACTTTGTGCCCAATAGTGACATCATCGCCGATAATAAGCGGAAATCCTTCGGGATTTTTTTCGGATTTGTGGGTAACATGCAACACACTGGCATCTTGTATATTTGAACGACGGCCAATAGATATAGAATTAACATCGCCTCGAGCCGAAACAAATGGCCAAATGCTCGAATCCTCTCCGATTGCTACTTGTCCAACTAATATAGCACTTGTATCTATATAGACATTTTCTCCAATGTCTGGTGATATTCCTTTATAACTCTTTAAATTAGTCATAGTTTATCCTTTGATAAGTGAGTAAATAGAGTATAGATAAAGAGTAAAGTGAGTAAAACTAGTCTTTAGTGGACAAAAACTGTTCGAACAGTAAAAAAATCAGTAAAAAGTGCAAAAAGAGGTTGCCAATGTGATTCAGCTCTCTATAATGCGCCTCACTGACACGGCAGAGCCCACAAGGGTTACCGCTAAAACCAGTAAGACGAGCTGCTTGA
>NZ_JAWMPW010000022.1:0-53530 GCF_033101115.1 Vibrio sp. TH_r3
ATCTCGAATGAGGTGGAAGAACTTTGCTCAAAACCGCTTCTTTTCTCTCTGGAGAATATAGATTCATTACAACCTAGGTTACCGCTCCCTGTCATAGTAATTAGATGAAAACTAGGGGTGACAACAAGTCTGACACAGGGGGACAGGAATAATTTTATGCTTCACTCCAAAAATAATTGAATATTTTTCAAATAGCCTTGCTTACCTAACTAAAAATAAGGTTATATAACTAAAATATAAATAGTCGGTTAAATTAAACCACCTCTATCATATGCACGTAATATATAACTGATAATATTAATATTTAGATACGACTTTCATTTCATTTTGTAATTCTTTTGATTGTTCTATGAAAAGAGGATCAGAACTGATCCTCTTGACGTCCTGCAAGGTGAGAAAATAGATTCTACCAAGACTAAAATGATGATGAGTAGCTAAACTTAATTTGCTGCTTCTATCGTTCCTTTGAAGGTCTCCGTTAAGAAATCATTAATCTCTTCGGAGTGATAAATAGACATAATTTTCTTGAACACTTCTTTATCTTTATCTTCTTCTCTTGCTGCGACTACCATCACCGCTAAAGGTGCGTCTTTTGGTTCTAGGTAGATGCCTTGTTTTTTAGGATCGAGGCCAGAAGACATCACATAGTTCATAGTAATAGCGGCAGCGTCTACATCGTCAAGTGTACGCGGTAATTGAGCCGCATCTACTTCAACAAATTCAAAGTTTTTTGGATTACTAGCTATATCATTCAAAGAAGCTTTAAAACCTACGTTTTCTTTTAAAGTTATCAACCCTGCACTTTCGAGCAATAATAAACCGCGACCACCATTCGTTGGATCGTTCGGAATTGCAATTCGTGCATTTTCAGGGATCTGGTCAAGGGCTTTGTATTTATTAGAGTAAACACCCATTCGCATTAAAATTGAACGGCCAATAGGGACTAAGTTACTGCTGTGATTATCATTAAAGTTATCTAGAAACGGTTGATGTTGATAGCTGTTAAGGTTAATGCTTCCATCACTAAGTGCTGCATTAGGAGTGATGTAGTCTGAGAACTCAACGACTTGAATGTTGATCCCTTGTTTTTCCGCTTCTTTAGCAACCGCCTCCACAACTTGTGCATGTGGGCCAACAGTCGCACCAATTTTGATAACCGACTCTTCTTTTTGCTCACATCCTACTACGCCGAGTACAAGTGCCAATGCCAACAGCGATGTTGTGATTTTTTTGTAGCTTTTCATGATAACTCCATTTTAAAATTAAAAGACGTTTAGATGTCCAGACAGCCATACTAGCGTCTAACACGATTTGGTCAATAGATTTGTGATATATAAGACTAAAAAGGTAAAATTATTTAAATAACCACTAAAAAACTGTCAAAAAATAGTTCTATTACCAAGACAGCGGGTCAACATCACTCTTCTTGATGGCTCGATAAATGAGTAAACATACCGTAGCTTGCTATCAACACCACAATGAAAACCTGAACAGAAGCGACGTAATTCTGGATAACGATAAAATGTTGCAGTGATGCTAAATTAGCTAACACGCTTAAGCAGACGTATTTGCTTTGCGAAATAACACCGTAAGAGCAAGCAGTATAACTGGCTGTAAAAATAGAAACCGCAGCAATTGATGCCCAAGTATCATCACCTAGAATATTAGCTATCAGAGCAACTAACACTAAAAACAGCAAGAAGAAGTGGACTATTTGGACAGTATTATATTGATGCAACATTGGGCTTATATGGCTTTTATTATTTTCAAGTAATCGCATCAATCCATAAATAGAAATTAGAAGCCAAAAGATATTAAATAGAAAAAATGTTATTGAATTGAGGCGATAAAAAGTAACTAACATGAAGATAGACCCTAAGATCGCCAAGAAATAACCATACGACTTATCGAGAGTTGGGATAGAAAAAGCGGATTGACTGCCTGTTAGCAATAATGTACCGATTAGACTATATAGATTTGAAATTATAACATCGACAGCCACTTACTGACCTCTTTCCTCTTAGCGTCCGTCGAGTTCAACGCTAATCTTTTAGCTCACTAGTTAATGCGATCCACTCTTCACTGTTTGGCCCCACCACACACTCACCGTTAAGCCGTATATTTAATCTCAATTTGCACCGCTTCGTTACATATTGAAAATCATCTTCAGGTAAGTGTCGTACTGAATCAACTAAAGCGATCCAATGCATTTCAGAGTGATCTGCGAGAGTGTAATAAACCCATTTACCTCGTTTTTCTTGTAAAAGTAACCCTGCTTTAAACAGCATTTTTAGGTTACGAGACACGTTATATTGGGTTTCTCCTGTCACATCCATTGCTTCGGCAACCGTAATTTTTTGGTCTACGTGAATAAGCAACCAAAACAACTTCAGTCGATGAGGCTCAGCTAAAGCTTTTAATGCATCAAGGTATTGGGCGTCCATCTATTTTCCTTTGTTCTTTTTCATACTCAGCAACATTATCACCATACCAATCAAAAATACCACGCTAGAATGCGTTGCATGAAAAATTAATTCTGCTTTGCTCGCCCCCGTAAACAGTGCATACCAAAAGAAAGGACAAAACACACCAAGCAAAGCAATATTCCGCCCTGTGCGCGTTTGTTCGGAAATATCACCGCCACTAAGTAAAATAGAAAACACGTTGAACATATGACTGTAAGCACACCATTTGGTTAAATTATTTATTGCCGTTCTCATTGTTAATTTTCCAAATCATTTGTAATGCTAAACAGTATACACAAAAAAAGACAATAAATACATAGTTGCACTTTTATGCATTCATTGCCTTTTTATCCAAATTAATTTTAAAGACTATAATCCCATCTCATCTTTTCCGAAGACTTGTTCAATACATGGTCACGTAGTGTGTCATTGGCTATATGATGTCCTAGTGATTGAGATACACCACGGAAACCTTCACAACGAACAGGGACGATGGTTTTACCAATTTCTGCCCCTTTTTCTTTGGCAACCGCTTCTATATCGTCACCGATAAGACCAACGGGACACTCAGATTGAACACTCAATCCTTTTGCTAGTGGAAATAGTGATTCAAGTTCATCAATGGCATTTGATAGTTTCTTATCTCCGCCAAAAACAATATCTCTTTCTTGGAAATCGGTAGTGATATTTAATGTAGCAAAGCTATCTACACCTGTTGTACCAGTGTAGTAGTTACGACGTCCAGCACGAGAATATTGGCCACAACCAACTGGCCCATGTGAGATATGCAACATATCTTTTACTGGTCCCCAAACCACACCTTTTGAGCCTGCATAAGCACAACCACGAACGGTCATGACACCAGGCAGTGTTTTGCGATTTGAAGTAATGCATTTGCTATCGGTATTGGTTGGATCATTCACGATCACGTGTTTCACACGTTTTTCTCGAGCGACCTCGGGATAGACTTCCAATACTTCATCAATCAATGCTTGTGCTTGTTCTTTATTCATCGACATTTCTGCCTCCAAAATTGGGTAAACGACAGTGAAAATATTCCGCTTAATACAAATTAAGCAGCAACTTCTTCTGCTGTTTTACCAATGATTGATTCATCTTCTTCATCTATAAGGCCGAATTCCATTAACAGTTCTTCTAACTCATCCATAGTGACTGGGTTTGGAACGACAAAGAACTCGTTTGAAATGATTTTTTTAGCAAGCGTACGGTATTCATCAGCTTGTTTGCACGTAGGATCATATTCAATCACAGTCATTCGACGAATTTCTGCACGTTGAACAATATTGTCACGTGGAACAAAGTGAATCATTTGTGTGCCAATTTTGTCAGCTAGAGCTTCAATAAGCTCATCTTCACGATCAGTGTTGCGTGAATTACAAATAAGACCGGCAAGACGAACTGTACCTGTCGCAGCGTATTTACAAATACTTTTAGAAATGTTGTTTGCAGCATACATTGCCATCATTTCGCCAGATACCACGATATAAATTTCTTGCGCTTTGTTTTCACGAATTGGCATCGCAAAACCACCACACACTACGTCCCCTAACACATCGTAAAATACGAAATCTAGGTCTTCTTCGTAGGCTCCTTCTTCTTCCAAGAAGTTAATAGCGGTAATTACACCTCGACCTGCACAACCAACACCTGGCTCTGGACCACCAGATTCAACACAACGCACATCGCCGTAACCTATTTTCAACACATCTTCTAATTCAATGTCTTCCACTGTTCCTGCTTCCGCTGCCATCTCCATGATGGTATTTTGTGCTTTTGAGTGAAGAATTAGTCGTGTTGAATCCGCTTTAGGATCGCAACCAATAATCATCACTTTTTTTCCAGCTTCTGCAAGTGCGGCTACCAAGTTTTGTGTAGTTGTTGATTTACCAATACCACCTTTACCATATATTGCACATTGACGAATTGTCATAATGGGTCCCTCCATAGGATAATTGAAAAAACAATTCATTATTCTATGTGCGAAAAATAAGCCAAGAGCGTAATTAAATTTAAGGCATTGATAAGTAAGCATTTAATTGATTTTATTATTAAAGGTAAGCAAACAAAAATTAAGACATTGTAAGGTTAAGAACATCTTTGTTCGTTAAATGTGGAAGGTTGTTCATTGAGTTATGTGTACTTAGTCCAAGATTTTAATACATAAAAGTTGATTCTAATGACACAAGAAGGCAAAGTAGCTGAAGAAATTTAAGTCCAATAAACTATTTTGAGGATAATAATGCATTCAGATGACATCATTAAGTTAGCGAATCTTGGCGTTAATATCGAAATTTCCAAAGACTCTTCATTACACCCTTCAGATGCTTTAGAAGTAGTCAAAATTATTGCTGAAATCGGTAGCCAAATCGTAATAAAAAAGAAATATCACACTGATTATCTTATCCAGATAGCTGAAGTTGGTCGAGATCATGTAACGATCGCAGTGTAAAGCAAGTGTTTACTTAAAACACGGCATAAATGCAGCATATTGAGTACAATACGCTGCATTTTTTCATTTGACACCAGATAATCATAATAAAAAAAGAGATCAGTTAACTGTTGAATAACACCGGTAAACCAGTTTGAATACAAACCTCATTGAGGTATTTCTGCGCTATCACAATGTTATCTTTCCACTTTTCATCTTGTGCCCACATTTCTATAACTAAAGGTACTACACACTGGGTATCTTTCAATGTCTCAAAAATAGCACAAAAATCTACCTCACCTTCCCCGATAGTCAGATCTCTAAACTGTCCTTTATATTCAGAAGTCACTCGATAAGTATCTTTAAGGTGAATTTGAGTAATGTGCGACTTACTCAAATTCAATTCAGTCGCAATATCGTAATTCCAGCCTGAAATATTTCCAACATCAGGGTAAGCAGTAAAGTATGGTGAACGAATCTCTCTATTGAGTATCTCAAATTTACTCAAAGAATTAAGGTAATCCGTATCCATTATTTCAACTGCCAACATAACACCTGATCGCTCAGCTAGTTGAGCCGATAATTTCATTCCTTCAATAAAACGTTTATGCGTCAACTTATCGGCAGGCTCGTAATACACATCATAACCAGCTAGTTGTATCGTCCTAATACCTAATTTATACGCTAATGAAATCGCTTTATTCATATGAATAACAGCTTGTTCACGAATATCAGGATCCGCAGACCCAAATGGAAACTTGCGATGAGCACTCAAACACATCGAATGCAATGGAACCCCATGTGTTTCGCAAAGACGACGTAATGCATAAACCTCATCGTCATGCCAATCTAAACGACTCCGGCGTTCATCTGATTCATCAACCGATATCTCAAGAAAATCAAATCCCAACTCTTTAGTGGTAACTAATTTTTCTTCCCAATTGAAATCGTTAGGCAGAGCTTTTTCATACAGACCAATTCGATGACGCACTAGATTTTGGTACATGCTGCCTCCTAATTCCAGTAACGAGTTATCTGCGCTTTTAAAGCTTCCGCTGTCTCTTTACCTTTCTCACCTGCAAGCGCACGACCTGCAATGAACGTCTTCGCTTTAATACCTTCAAATAGATATAGGTCTTCAGGTACAATACCGCCAGTAATTGATAGCTCCAAGCCCATTGCAGAAAGCTCACGCATTTTTACAAGATCTTCTTCTGTCCAACCAACTCCTGCTAATTCAGCGTCACGAGAGCGGTGATAAATCGCTTGAGAAATTCCCAAATCGACCCACGATTTTGCATCTCTCATCGTCCAGTTGCCGTATATTTCAATTTGAATTTCTCCTGAAAATTCATCAGCAACATTTTTACATGCACTTATCGTGGCAATATGCGCGGCAGCAGAAACTGTGATCCAGTCAGCACCTGCTTCAAATGCCATGCGAGCCAAGATGGCACCGCCGTCAGTGGTTTTCATATCACATACAAGAATATGATCAGGATGATTTTCACGTAATGTTGATACAGCAGTCATTCCTTCGGCAAAAGCCAAAATAGTTCCCACTTCAATAACATCGACAAAGCTCTCTACATTATTCGCAACTTCAATCGCTGAAGACAAGTTTGTTTGATCTAATGCAATTTGAATCATCGGTTGAGTCATAATATTATCCTTTAATTTTTTCACGTATTAGATGGGCAATACCATCATGGTTATTGTCTGTTGCACACACGGTTTGAACGTGTGACTTTACTATGCTGTCTGCATTAAGCATGGCTACACCAAATCCAGCATAACTAAGCATTGAAATATCGTTATGATTGTCGCCAATAGCAATAACGTCGGAAGCTTTATAGCCAAGTGATTTAACATATTCAGCAAGACGTGGCCCCTTACTGTTTCCTCTAGCTGCAAAATCAACTCTATTTGACCAAGAACGCTCACCGTTAAAATTCTCTTTAACCCAAGAATCTTGCATCAAGCTTTTCACGGAAGCTGAGGACCCTTCTACAACAAACTTCCAAACATGTTCTGCTTGTTCTGCTGTTTGAGTGAAAGAATCCACACGATAAATGTTGGGCTTATATTCCTCAGATGCCGAGTCTGCCCACCTCTCTAATGCCAGCATATAAGTAAATGGGTTGTAATTTGAATACGTCATAGCATCGGTTATATACATCACCATTTTCAATTTGAACTCTTGAGATTTCTCTATAAATCTCAATGCATTATGCTTTTCAATCGCATTTTGTTTAAGTACAGTTTCACTTTTATAATCATACATATAAGTACCGTTACAACAAATAATTGGTGTATCAAGACCTAGTTCATAGTAATAAGGACGAGCAGCTGTATGATGTCTACCGGTCACAATTATTACTCGACAATACTGCTTAATTTCTTGAATCGCTTTTTTTACTTGCGGATGAACAGTGTGATCATCAGTTAGAATTGTCCCATCAAGATCTAGCGCGAGCACTTTGTACATAAAGTAGCCTCTCAAATATTATTGTTATAATTTCACATCATGCTCAACGTTGGCCGTAATAGGCATTATCACCATGCTTGCGTAAATAATGTTTATTTGATAATTCAGGCTGAATCTTAATACCACTATTAAGAGCACGAGTAGACAATGCCATAGCAGATATTTCTTCTAACACCACAGCATTATGAACAGCATCATTTGCATTCTTTCCCCATGAGAATGGAGCGTGTCCTGCGACAATAACGCTAGGCACAGCCATCGGTTCAATACCCCGACGAGAAAATTCTTCAATGATCACTAATCCAGTATTTTTTTCGTATTCATCAGTAATTTCTGAGTTTGAAAGACGTCGAGTACAAGGAATATCACCATAGAAGTAATCCGCATGTGTTGTGCCAAGTGCAGGTATATCAATTCCCGCCTGCGCCCAAATTGTCGCGCTTCGTGAATGCGTATGAACCACTCCTCCTACAGCAGGAAACGCTTTATAAATCTCAATATGTGTTGCCGTGTCACTCGATGGATTCAACGTTCCTTCCAAAACGTTACCCTCTAAATCAATGACGACAATATCATTAACGGTCATATCACTATATTCAACACCGGATGGTTTGATCGCAATAACATCACGCTTACGGTCAATTTCAGACACATTGCCCCAAGTGAACGTAACTAAACCATATTTAGGAAGCTGAAGATTAGCTTCTAATACTCGTTGTTTTAACTCTGCATATTGAGGCAATACAATACACTCAGACATAATTCCTCCTTTTATGCTGCTTCTGCTTGCGCTAGTGCTGCATCAATTAAACAAGCAACATCTTCAGGTGTTTTACATGCTCGAAGCAAAGAAAAGTCTTCATCAAATTCAATTAAGTTCGCCACTTGCATCGTACCTTCTATGTGCTCTTCTGAATCTTTTCCTGACAGAGTAATGAACACATCTACAGGCTCATCAACACCTTCAAATTTGACAGGCTTATCTAATACAGTTAAAGCAAAGCCCGTTTTAATAACACCATCTTCAGGACGACAGTGGGGGAGTGCAAACGAATCATGAATACAAATGTAAGGTCCTTCTTCACCAATAGCCTTGATAATTGCATCATAATAACGAGCTTCTACCACACCAGCTCGCACTAATGCATTTGTACCTAGTTTAATAGCAGACTTCCAATCTGCGGCTGAAGCGTTCAGTAAAATTGAGTTATTTTGAATAAGAGATTCTTTTAAGTTCATAATTTTGCTCACGTATTATTTTTATTTGAGCTCGATGAGATAGAATCATCGAGCTTTATTTTTTCTCAGTTGGTTAATTCATCACTGATGAAAATTGTTTTTAATAATGGATACTAAATCATCACCAAACGTTTTAACCATAATCATGTTTTTAACAGCTAGCTGTTGTTTACCTTCTGGAAGTCCAGTAATTTTGGCCGCAAGAGCTACCGACGTCACAATGATATCGAATGAACCTAGGTGTGATTTGTAATCAGTAATAGCGCTGTTAAATGTGGTGCTGGGAATACCTTTTTTATCGAGATATTCTTTAATTTTTTTCGAACACATCATGGACGAACCTTGACCCGAACCACAACACACAAGTACTCGAACAGGATTTTGACTTCCAACATTACTGACTTTTGTAACTTTTGACCCTGACGTTGAAGGCTGCTGTTCAAGTGAGGATTTTTCCGTTGTAACTTCAATCTCAATACCTTCTGGAGTAACCGCTGTTATCGTCTCAAGTGCTTGTTCATCTTCTTCTGCTCTCAACTGTTTTGATGCGAAAAACATATACACACCTGCCAGTGCTATGAGAATAAAGAAAAACAAACTTGAGCTAGAAAGACCTTGCATGATTGGTGGGAACACTAGTGCCCAGTCAGCCATACCCATCCAACCATTAAATTCCGTACCAGATTGAGCAAAAATATGTATCGCCCATGCAGAGCCAACAACTTCAATAATGCCCATGACAAAACAGATTTTCATTACTGCTTTCCAACCACCAAAGTGATTGGCGAAAACACCTATTGTCGCATTTGAGAAAAACATTGGGATGAAGCCAGGAATAATCATAATAGGAGCATCAAAAGCCAACATAGCTAACACTGCGGTAAATTGGCCAACCGCTCCCCACATAAAGCCAAATACCATGGCATTTGGTGAATATGCATAAATTGCAGCACAATCTATTGCAAGGACTGCGTTTGGAATAAGGCGTTGCGATATACCATTGAAAGCTTCTGACAGTTCTGCTACGAACATACGTACACCCGTAACAATAACTTGAATCGCAACCGCAAATTTTAAACCTGTTTCAAAAATGTAGATTAACCAGTGTGTTTTACCAGCCATTTCTTGAAGGTTATTAAGACCGAATGAAAGAAGAATAATGCCAAAGAAAACCGTCATCACCAAAGTCGTAGCTGCAATACTGTCATGGAAAATGTGTAACCATTTGGGTAGTTTTATATGATCGACACTGTCATTCTTATCGCCAAGTTTAGGTGCTACTTTCGTTGCAATCCATGATGCAAATTGTTGTTGATGACCGATTGAGAAACCTGCCCCTCCTGTAACTTCTTGGGTAGGTTTGAACATAATATTTGAAGATATACCCCAATACAGTGCCATCAATACTGCTGAGTAAATTATGGTTTCCCACATACTTGTACCCAGCACAAAATAGAATACTGCAATCAGGCCAGCTTGTTGAAACATAATATGTCCAGTCAGCATTATAGTTCGAATACCAGTAATTCGACGAAACGCAACAAGAATAATATTAAGTCCTAGCGCCAATAATACTGCGTATCCAACCCAAGAGTAATTATCTCCCATGGTTTCCATGGTAGACATCATGGATGTATACGGGTCAATTACAGAACCAGTTAAACCATGAATTTCGCTCATTTTCTGGATGACAGGTTTAAAACCAGCAACTAAAGTACCTGCTCCTATTTGTACGATCATAAATCCAACAATCGTTTTAATAGAACCCGAGATTACAGTTGTTGCGTCACGCTTCAATAAAATGTAGCCCAAGCAGGTAACTAAACCGAGCAGTAAAGGTGCTTTAGTCATTACTTGGCTGTAAAAAATATAGAAGATATCGTATAAAAACGTCATATCTTTACCCCTAATATAGTTTGTAGTTTTGATCGTTCGTAGGTTTCAGTGATGTCTTACTTTGCTCACGGAACAGACTTTACCAATCAAAAGCAATCATTCAATGCTCACTTGTGACTACTTTGATTTATATCAATTAATAGTGCTTGTAATATCTCCAAATGAGCACTCGATCACACAAAAAATAATATTTACTTATAAATCAATACTTTAAATTAACAAAAGGCATAATTTTAATTTTTAAAGCAATTTTATTGACAATCAAACTCATGATTATTAAAATCAAAACAAATCACAAATAATCATTAAATTGTCATCATGACAAACCGAGTGATAAATATGAATGAAGTCCAAAGACATAACAGTATTTTGTCGTTGCTAGAAGAAAAACAGACAATTAATGTTTCTAATATTATTGAAAATTTCAACGTTTCACCTGCAACGGCGAGGCGCGACATATCTAAACTTGACGAACTAGGTAAACTAAGAAAAATCCGAAATGGAGCGGAACGTCTAGAAAATCAAAAGAGAAAGTGGTCGCCTCTCAATATAAACAGCACAGACTTTTATGAAGAAAAAGCCTTAATAGCTCAAACTGCAGCCAACCTCTGCGAACCAGGAGATAGCCTAGTCATCAACTGTGGTTCAACAGCCTTTTTACTTGGCCAACAATTATGTGGCGAGGATGTACAAATAGTAACAAACTACTTTCCTCTGGCTAACTACTTAATTAATGAGGACCATGATGATGTAATTATTATTGGTGGTCAGTACAACAAAGCACAAAATATCTTTTTAAATCCAGCACCTAATTCATTAGGTGGGTACGCAGGAAATTGGATGTTTACCTCAGGTAAAGGAATGACCGAAACAGGATTATATAAAGCGGATATGCTCACGGCAGTAACCGAACAACAAATGCTTGAACAAATAGATAAACTTGTTGTCGTCGTCGATAGCTCTAAAATTGGACAACGTACTGGCATGCTATTTTGTACTCCCAAACAAATAGACATCGTCATCACGGGTAAAGAGGCAGACCCCGACGTTGTCAAAAAAATTGAAGAACAAGGTACAAAAGTCATATTGGTATAAAAGTTAACCAACATCGATATAGAGGTTACTAAACTTCACCAATAATCAAAACATAACGCCGTGTCTTAGTTAAGAATAAGACGCTGGGTTCCCTACACCCTAAATAAACTCAGCATTAAGAAACTGAAGGTATAAATAAATGAGCAATGTAAATGAAATAACTCGTGAATCTTGGATCTTGAACACATTCCCTGAATGGGGAACTTGGTTAAATGAAGAAATAGAACAAACCGTTGTTCAACCCAATACGTTCTCAATGTGGTGGCTCGGCTGCACTGGTATTTGGCTTAAATCTGAAGGTGGTGCAAACCTTTCTATGGACTTCTGGTGTGGAACGGGCAAAAAAACACAAACTGTCCAAAAAATGAAAAACCAGCATCAAATGATGCGAATGGGAGGGGTAGAAGCACTACAACCTAACTTACGTACTGCTATTTTCCCACTAGACCCATTCGCTATCAAAGAGATCGATGCTGTAATGGCATCACACGATCATGGTGACCATATTGATATCAACGTTGCAGCTGCTGTATTACAGAACTGTGGAGAGCATGTAAAATTCATCGGTCCCAAAGCATGCGTAGAACTATGGATTAAATGGGGTGTACCAGAAGATCGTTGTGTGATCGCTAAAGTTGGTGATGAAATAACAATTAAAGATATAAACATAAAAGTTCTAGATGCTTTCGACCGTACTGCACTTGTAACTCTTCCAGAAGGAACTTCCTCTTTAGATAAAGAAATTTTAGACGGTATGGATGACCGTGCGGTAAACTATTTGGTCGAAACAACTGGTGGTTCTGTTTATCACTCTGGTGATTCTCACTACTCCAATTATTACGCAAAACACGGCAATGACCATCAAATCGATGTTGCATTGCTTTCGTATGGTGAAAACCCACGCGGTGTGACAGATAAAATGACATCTTCAGATATTTTACGTGCTGCTGAATCTTTAAATTGCGAAGTCGTTGTTCCATTTCACCATGATATCTGGGCTAACTTCCAAAATGATCCACGAGAAATTGAAATGCTGTGGAATATGAAAAAAGAACGACTTCAGTACGGATTCGCACCTTTCTTCTGGCAAGTAGGTGGCAGATATACTTACCCAACGGACAAAGGGCGTATGCACTATCAACACTTCCGTGGTTTTGCTGATATCTTTAAAAATGATCCTGAATTGCCATATCGAGCATTTTTATAATTACAAAAATCAAAATAAGGGAGTGAAAGCTCCCTTATTAACATAATACTTCTAGTCAAATTAAAATGCCGTTTACGCCACTATCTTTACACTGTAAATGCTTGTTGTTGGTCCGTTATACAAATGCTGACTAAACTCTGCTCAAACGTTTCATCTAGCGTATCAGAAATCAGTTCAATTCTACTTTCAGTACAATCATCCAATTCTATTTCTTTTAAGCCATCAGCAGTAAGATTGTAACCAAACACACCTTGTTGAGTAATAAAGACAGCTTTCATGCGCTCAACGTTTAACTCAACTAACAGTGTAATGAGTTTACGGCGATCAAACACCTTCTCTGGCGAAAATCGCCAACCTACACTTTTAAACCCTTCACCTTCGTTAATCGCTTTAATCATGCCACTTTCTGGCATTGGTGCTTCTGACGCTAATGGCTTGTTATGATGATGGTAGTGATGATTGACTGGGTTCTCATGAATACTGGTGTCGCCTTCAAACTCAGAAAACGGGATCACACCATGCTGTGCAAAAATCACACGAGTATTGGTTCGCCCCACTTCAGCAACATAGTTTTGTAATTTTTCTCTATCACCCTGTTGGTACAGATCGGTTTTATTTCCTACTACCGTATCTGCAATAGCAATCTGCTGATTGAACGTTTCGTGATTGGTATAACGAGGATCCGATAAATTACGGGCATCAACCAAAGTGATGTTATTTTTCAGTGACAACACTTGACGATAGTATTCGGTAGATAGCACTTGCAGCACTTCTTTCGGATGACCAAGCCCAGTAGGTTCAATTAAAAGTCGGTCTGGTTTTGCTTCAGACAGCAGTTGGTTGATGGCAATTTGCATTGGTAAGCCAGCAGCGCAACACATACAGCCGCCAGGAACTTCTCGGAAAAAAAGTGTCTTGTCGCCATTTTTTTGCCCTTGGAATAGGCTTCCATCAACGCCTATTTCACCAAATTCATTAACCAATACAGCCCAGCGTTCATTGTCTGGTTTATTCGCCATCAAATTCAAAATAGCCGTTGTTTTACCGACCCCAAGAAAACCAGTAATGATGTTAGTTGGAACCGCTAAAATAGGCTGATTATCAGAATTCATTGATTGTTCTCCTACGATAGTTTTGCCGACAACGATGTTCGACTAATCATGGCTACGAAACCAATTAAAGCCACTTTTGATACCTGTGGAAGATCACCATTAGGATTTGCTCTTAACATACTAATTTCTCTTAAATTAACGGAAAACTAAACCATGAACACTATTTCACAATGACGATCGCAAACGCTACTCAGTGCAGTCGTCACAAACACAGTTAATCTCTAATTGAGGACTAATAACAGTAAAACCTTCTTTTCTGGCATTAGATTGCAAACCAGTTATCATTGCAGGGTCGATAATTTGTTCACTGATTTTGTCGCATTTAGAACAAATAAGAAACTGCGCGGTACCATGGTCGTGTTCGCAAAGAATATGAGAACAAACAATGTATTTATTCGACACTTTAAGCTTGTGAACCAAGTGCTCACTCTCTAAAAAGTCTAATATACGATACACCGACATTGCTTGAATATTCTGGTTGAAATGTTGTTTACAGTACTCGACTAACTCATAAGCGGAAAGCGATTTATTAGCGTGTATCAATGCTTGTAAAACCAATTTACGCTTTGACGTCAACTGTTTACCACCAGCTTTACAACTTTTTTCTACATGTTGAATAATTGCGTCAATATCATTCATATGAACTACACCATATCTAATGTAAGTAACAATCGTCGTTCATTTAAATCGAGTTCAGGGGAACGATGTACTAATCCATTATCTTCATTGCCTTCCCAACCACTGCCTTTTAACAATGCAACATCACCTGGCGACATAGTGTTTATCGCACGCTCATTTTCGAATAATCCAGATAGGTGATCTGGCTGACCAAGGCCTCCTGCGCCTAATTTGCTTCGATTGATATTGTTACTATCTAGCCATTGAGTAGATGAGCCAGCATACGTTGTAACAAGACGACATGGCACATGATCAACATGAAATTTAGGGCACATTGGTCTGTCTAGAATGGTGAGTCTCAACCCTACTTTTGGCAAATCGAACAGACAACAGAACATATCAACTATGAGAGCAATATCCTCACTTAATGACGCCGCACAAGCATAATCAGATAACTTATCTCTTATCCACTGGGCGGTATTATCTGGCGTAACGGTTTCGACTAAAGCGAGTGACTTACCGCTATCAAGCATCTGTTGAATAGTACGTGTCATATCCGTTGGCAACGTACGTTGCAGTACCGAAATATTATGTTGTGCTTGATAAATACTGGTTAAAACAGTTGGATTGATACCGATAAACTTTGCTCTATGCTCAGAAGGCTTAGCCTTTATAGCCTGTGAACTAGAATCTATTAACACCTCCGTACCTGACGCATACTGTTTAGATTCAACTGTTAAATTTAATCCCATACTATCGCTCCCTAGTCAAAACAAACGTCCAATTCAACACGCATAACTTTTATTAGAAACCACACTCTGATTACATAAAGGTTAATTGCTATTATTTATTACCTAGTCCGGCCTAGCACTCGCCATGCGATACTTGAAACAACAAACAATCCCGCAGCTATACACACCATTGTTGGGCCTGTCGGTGTGTCGAACACAAAAGAAGTTCGCAAACCAATAACACTAGAACTACTGCCTATCACTGCGGCAAGAAGCACCATAATTTCGGGTGTGCGGCTAAAGGGTCGTGCGGTGGCCGCTGGAATAATAAGCATGGAAACAATGAGTAGTACGCCAACAACCTTTATTGCTACCGCCACGACTACCGCCAGTGCAATAGTAAGAATCATTTGTTCTTTCTTTGGAGAGAAACCACTGGCTAAAGCTAAATCTTTGTTTAAGGTGGTAAGTAACAATCCAGACCAACGGCGCATGATCAATCCAATAACCAGTAGCGTACCCGTCCAAATAACCAGTAAATCCATCTTACTAACGGCTAGAATATCGCCAAATAAGTACGCCATAAGATCCAAGCGAACTCCTGATAAGAACGAGACGGCAACCAGACCAATTGCTAAAGCAGAATGCGCCATTACACCTAATAATGTGTCCATCGCATAACCTCGGCCACTAAACGTCGCGACGGTAAGCGCCATTAATAGCGTGATGAATAACACTCCAGGAAAAATGGGCAGCGAAAAAGACAGAGATAATGCAACACCAAGCATTGACGCATGAGCAGTCGCATCGCCAAAATACGCCATACGACGCCACACAATAAAGCATCCCAAAGGCGCTGCCGCCAAAGTCACTCCAACGCCAGCCAAAGCAGCCCGCCAAAGAAAATCATCTAACATCTAAAACGCTCTCTTTGCTATTAACGGTTGCAGAAGCATTACTTGCTACAGAAACATTGTTAGGTACAGAAACATTGTTCGGTACAGAAGCATGGTGGTGATATATTCCTAAAACATCATCTTCGATACCAAATAACGCTCTATATTCTGATGACTTACTCACTTTCTCTGGCACACCTTCACAACAAATTTGACCATTCAAACAAATAACCCTATCGGTTCGACGCATTACCACATGCAAATCATGGCTGACCATAATGACAGCACATCCAGTTTCTTTACGAATAGCGTCTATCTGCTGATAAAACTCAGCCGTTCCGCGCTGATCTAAACCTTGAGTGGCTTCGTCTAATAACAACAACGACGGCTCTTCTAGTAAGGCACGTGCTAACAAAACACGCTGAAGTTGCCCCCCAGACAGCGACATTAGCTGCTGCTTTTCGACCGCAGGAACACCTGCTCTCTTTAATGCATTTAATATAACGTCTTTAGGGCGACGGATAGGAAGCGTTAAAAAACGATATACCGTCATAGGCAAGGTTTCATCAATATGTAAACGTTGCGGTACATACCCTATTTTTAAATCTTTATGGCGCTGAATATGGCCACTGACAGGAGAAATAGATCCAATCACAGTTTTTAATAACGTGGATTTACCTGAGCCATTTGGCCCAACAATCGTCACTATTTCACCTTGGCAAACCGACATGTTAATACGGTTCAATATAAGATGATTTCCAAACTTTACCGACAAAGCTTGTAATGAAATTAACATCTACTCTCGCTTAATTTTTTCGCTATAACTGGCTTATTTTAAACCAAAATTATTACTAGATACTCGATTGATGGATATGTTATAACATAACAATTACAATTACTACTGTTCATATTTGCTGTAAATAAGACACTATCAGGAGAAAATCATGCTCAAAAAAACGATTACTGGTGTTTTCGTTAGTTTGGCTTCAGCCTCACAAGTTTACGCCCAAGTACCACAGGTCGCCGTTGATATTGCACCACTACATTCACTCGTCACTCAAGTAATGGATGGTGTTGGAACACCTGATTTACTGATCCGTCCAGAATCTTCTCCGCATGAATACTCGTTGCGTCCTTCGGAAGCAAAAGCGCTATCGGAGGCAGATGTTGTTTTTTGGATTGGAGAAGGATTAACGCCTTGGTTGGAAAAACCTTTATCTAGTTTAGCTGGATCGGCAACTAAAATTGAGATGATGGAAAGCGATGGTGTTACGCTTTATGATTTCCGTGAAGGGGCGACATTCGAAGCACATGAACACCACGCTGAACACGAACAGGATGAGCACCATGAAGATCAGCACGATAAAGGTGAACATGAACATGATGAGGACCATGCTGAACATCACGATGAAAGTGAGCATGAACATCATGAAGAACATGCGGAGCACCATGATGAACACGAACATCATCACGAAGGCCACGATCCACATGTATGGTTAGACCCTCAAAACGCAATAGTTTGGGTAAAAACCATCGCAAACACATTAGCTGAAGCGGACAGTGAGCATGCAAACGCGTATAAAAATAACGCTAAACTAGCGATAAATCGCTTACAGCTTCTGAGCAATGATATTCAACAACAGGCAAAGTCGTTACAAGACATCAATTTCATTGTATTTCATGATGCTTATCAGTACTTCGAACAACGCTTCCAACTTCTAGCTTCTGGTGCAATTTCAATTTCTGATGCTTCTGACCCAAGCCCAGCTCGAATTTCAGAAATACGCGAAACAGTTAAAAAGTTAGGCGTGACATGTGTCTTTACTGAACCGCAATTTAACCCACAATTGGTTAAAACGGTTTTTGAAGATTCTACTGTAACAACTATCGGAACAATGGACCCGCTAGGTGCCAATATTGCAGTAGGTAAAGATCAATACAGTACCTTATTAATGGCTATGATCAATAGCCTTAAAGAGTGCCAATAGCCATTATTTACGATGAACTCTCTTTGTAAATGACAACCATTTAAAGAGAGTTCAGATTAGGGAAGAGTTTACAACCGCTCAATACTGGTTATGGCTGTTTTCTCGACAGATTAACAATACAGCGCTATCGCTGCTGCAACCGCTTGTTTGTGACGTGCAATCACATTATCAGCTCCTTCCTCAAGAAAGAGTCATTACGATTTTCCCTCAAATAATTACATGGCTTCCATCAGTCCTTCAATAATGTTGATATTATTCAATATACTGGGAGTAGTGATATGCAAGTGAATGATTGATTGATATAGCAGCAGCTTCCCAATAACTTGTCTATTGACGAGTAGCAACGAAATAGCGAACAACGGGAATATAAATTGTACTGTACAGGAAAGATTAAAAATGCTGATTTACTGAACCGTTAAACTCAAGCTCTAATTGAAATACTGCCACAGTATTAAGTGACTTGGCAGCATTTCAATAACGGTAGAGCGGAGGATTAATTGCTACATCATGATTGCGGCTTTTTGATGGAACTTATTTTTTTGTACGTTGTTCCATTCGATGAACGACTTCTGACCCAACGTGAGTTTCACCCCGAGCATTCGCTAATTGGATTTGTTTTTCACGTTCACGAAAACGTGCTTTTCTTTCTTCGCTATGTTTATCAATACACTTGGGACAACTGACCCCTTTCTCGAAGTGTTCAGATTGTTTTTCTTCATCTGTAATAGGTAATCGACATGCATGGCAAATATCATAATCACTTTTCTGCAACTGATGATTTACAGCAACACGCTCATCAAAAACATAACAATCGCCTTCCCACATGCTCTGATCTTCTGGTACTTCTTCTAAATATTTTAGAATACCTCCTTCAAGGTGATACACTTCGTCGAAACCTTGCTCTTTAAGGTAAGCAGTTGATTTTTCACAACGAATACCCCCTGTACAAAACATAGCCACTTTTTTGTGCTTTGCTGGATCTAAATTATCAGCAACATATTGTGGAAACTCACGGAACGTTTCAGTATTTGGGTTGACTGCATTCTTAAACGTGCCTATATCCACTTCATAGTGGTTACGAGTATCGACTAATAATACTTCGGGGTCAGAAATCAGATCGTTCCACTGATCAGGCTTCACATAGGTCCCAACAACTTTAAGAGGATCAATGTCTTCTACTCCCATCGTCACTATTTCTTTTTTCAATTTTACCTTAGTACGATTAAAAGGCAGTACGTCACTAAACGATTCTTTATGAGTAACATTAGCTAAACGAGTATCTTGATCAAACCATGCCAATAACGTATTTATAGATTCACGTGTACCGGCAACCGTGCCATTAATCCCTTCACTCGCTAACAGCAGCGTTCCTCGAATTTTATTCGCCACAAGAAGATCGGTTAGAGGTTGACGAAGTTCTTGGTAATTATCCAGAGTGACAAATTTATATAAAGCGCATACAACATATTGGGACATGGTTCTTCCTCTGCGAGCTGGAACGTAAATCCAGAGCATGTAAAATCAGTATTGTTTAAAAAGCGTTACAGTATAACTAAGCAACAGCCAAACAAAAACCAAGTAAAAATAGGGTTATATAACGGTAAACTGTTACCCCCTACTCTTCTTTATCTGCTGCGATACAAAATTCAACGTCAACTCAGAAATTTATTCTTATTTTACATAGTTTAAATCACTCTATTTCACTGACTACCCACTAGAAGCAATGCAAAACCTTAAATAGCTAGGGTTCATAGCATTCAGTTAAGTACTGATTTTCACATAAATACACACTTGCGCGATTATGCATTTAATAGTATTGTTTTTATCCAAACTAATTTTAGGATTTACTAATAAATATAAGGGTGATGTCGTGAACATGGAAAAACTAACAATTGCTTTAGATGAATTTATTCACGTTGGAGGGGCCTTGATCATAGTGATCGCAATCGTCTCAATACTTACTGGCTTTATGCGTGAATATATTCCACAAGACAAACTACAAAAAAACTCGCTAAACATGAAAAATGGGGGCCACTCCTTGGTTCACTATTTGGTATGTTGACGCCATTTTGCAGCGCTTCAGTTGTGCCAGTCTCAATGGGAATGGCAACAATGGGTGTCTCTCTAGGTACAGTATTAAGCTTCTTAATTTCAGCTCCACTGTGTAATTTTGTCGTTTTGGCTATGGTGTACGCGACTTTCGGCTTAAAAGTTACCGCTACTTATCTCGCGGTGACGTTTAGCTCTGCGGTTATTGGTGGCTGGTTAATAACTAAAACTCCATGGCGTAATGAAATTAAACGAGAAGATGAACTTGAAACAAACAAAGTACCTTCTTGTGGATCAACACCAACATCCTCCAGTTGTGATAGCAATCAAGCAACAGAAAATCAAAATTCTCAACCTGTTACCGCTTCTTGTAATGCGCAACCGCAAATCGACACCTCTAGTGTAAGCCTCGCTTGTGGTGCAACGGGAATGCTCACGATTAATGAAATCGAACCAAGCAAAACCCAAAGCGCGCTTCGTTTTGCCTTGGCTTTGTTTAAAAAAATCATTCCTTATGTATTACTGGGCGCAATAATCAGCGGCTTATCTGCAGCTTACTTACCATCAGAGTTAGTCGAAAAATACGTTGGTGGTGACAATATGTCGTCTATCTTTATCGCCGCTGTCATCGGTGTTCCACTGTATCTTAGAATTGAAATGGCTATTCCACTACTCAACGTATTAATCGTTAAAGGGATGGGGCTCGGTCCAGCCATGGCACTAATTGTCGGTGGTACTGGCGCGAGTTTGCCTGAAATTGCCCTAGTTTCTTCTGTTCTAAAACCGAAAGCAGTGATCGCTTTTGTCGGTATTGTGCTAACGACTGCGGTTTTAGCAGGCGTACTTTTTCAATATGTAATTTAGGTGTGATAACGAATGTATGGCCTGAAACTTCGATTCAGGCCATGATTAATTTAAGGAATACAAAATGACCATCGGAATTTTACTCTGTGGTGATGTGCCATCCGAATTAGTGGATGAGTTTGGATGTTATACCGACTGTCTAAAGTCACAGCTAAATTTAGAACGATATGGTGAAGTTAAAGTATGGAATGTCTACCAACAGCATCAATTACCAGAGGATGCTTATGAATGCGAGGCTTATGTTATTGGAGGAAGCCCATCTGGCGTAAATGATAATTTAGTGTGGCTTCATCACTTAATCATATTTATTCGCCAAGCATTTTTAGCGAATAGAAAACTATTTGGCATTTGCTTTGGTCATCAGATCATTAATCATGCACTAGGTGGCGAAGTACAAAGAGCAAGTCAAGGATGGGGATTAGGCTCTTACCACGTGCAGTTAAAACAAAATATTGACGAATTAAATGCAGGCCAAAACATGAAGTTAATATCGATTCATCAAGATCAAGTAGTGAAACCAGCAAACAAATTTGCAGTAATGGCAGGAAACCAATTTTGCCCTAACTATATCACTCGCTACAAAGACCAAGTACTAACGGTTCAGGGACACCCTGAGTTTAACGGACCGTTTTTTAATGCTCTACTCGAACAACGTACAGATCAATTTAACGAAGAGCAGCGACACAAAGCAAAAATCAATGATAAGAAATCCATGCTATTTTCTACCATTTTTAATCAATTCGCTCATCAATTTTTGTTCAATTAAAATCGTTTCTCTAGAAAAATCATCTCGTCAAACACAATAGCGGCCAGCTCGTAACCAGTGCGATTATCAATTAGCACCTATCCTCAATTCAAGTCAATTGACGCTATCCTTTCAACGGTAAACTGTACTTAGAACGCAGTTTACCCTCTGTGCTCTCGTTCTCTCTGATCATTCTGACGTTTGTGATCCAGTTACAAAAATTCAGTAATGCGATCCCGTTTTTTCTCTTAAAAACCAAAATACAATGAAGCATCTCACATAAATTCAATCACGCACTGTAACCGGTTACAGAAACCGGTTACAGTTATTTAGAAACAAAATGTATTCCTAACCTAAGATAATAAATCAAACAAACTGAGGATAACGATATGACTAAAATTCTTCTCTGCTGTGCTGCTGGTATGTCAACCAGTATGGTCGTAAAAAAAATGAAAGAAGCCGCCGCCAATAAAAATCTGTCTGTTGAAGTTAAAGCGGTCGGATTAGATGAATTTGATGCAAATCTAGATACTTATGACTGCTTTCTTTTAGGCCCACAAATAAAATACAAATTGAATGACTTCAAACTAAAAGCAGATAAGGTCGGCAAACCAGTTGCCGTAATAAATGCCATGGATTACGGAATGATGAAAGGCGAAAAAATACTCGATGATGCTTTGGCACTACTGGTCTAATAATGGAGAAAAATTATGTCTAACCCCTTTTTTGATTTCATTGAAAATAAGATCGCACCCGTTGCTGGTGCATTTGCCTCACAACGTCATGTCAGTGCCATACGTGATGGGTTTATCGGTGGTATGCCCTTTATGATAGTAGGTTCATTTTTACTGGTATTCGCTTTTCCTCCTTTCTCTGCAGAAACATCTTTTGGGTTTGGCCAGTGGTGGATCAGCATGTCTCAACAGTATTTCGACCAAATTATGACACCTTTCAATATGACGATGGGTATCATGTCTTGTTATATCAGTGTCGGCATTGCCTATAACCTAGCAAACCACTACAAACTCGATGCGCTTCCTACCGGTTTACTATCACTCATGACCTTTTTATTGGTTGCCGCACCTATGGAAGATGGAAAATTATCTGCCGCATTCATGGGTGGCACCGGCATATTCACGACCATTATTTTGTCTATTTATGTCACGGAGCTGACTCGATTCTTAAAAGTGAGAAACATTGGCATCAAATTACCTGAGCAAGTACCAGAAAAAATCCGACAATCATTCGATCTATTAATTCCAGCTCTGGTTGTTATTTTTACCATTTACCCACTAAATCTATTCTTGCAAGGTCAGCTAGATATGATTTTGCCTGCGGCTATCATGTCATTATTTGCTCCATTAATTTCAGCCTCCGATTCTTTACCCGCCATTCTTTTAGCTGCTTTCCTAGCTCATGCTCTTTGGTTTGCTGGTATTCATGGTGCAGCAATCGTCGGCGGTATTATGGCGCCTTTCTGGTTAGTTAACTTAGGGCTCAATCAAGACGCACTAGCAGCAGGCACAGAATTACCTGCAACCTTTATTGAGCCATTTTGGAGCTTCTTTATTACATTGGGTGGTTCAGGCGCTACCTTTGCGCTTGTCTTACTTTATCTACGTAGTAAATCTGTTCACTTACGCTCTATCGGAAAATTATGTGCGGTACCGACACTATTTAATATCAACGAACCTGTTATTTTCGGTAGTCCAATTGTAATGAATCCAGTCCTATTTATACCATTTGTCGGCGCTCCAATGATAAATGCCACCATTGCCTATATAGCAGTACAAACTGACTTAATTAGCAAAACAATTTCACTCGTTCCTTGGACTGCTCCAGCTCCAATTGGTGCTGCTTGGGGAGCCGGTTGGGAAATAAATAACGGCTTACTCGTAATCGGTCTAATTATACTTGATTTGGTTATTTATTATCCTTTCTTCAAAATTTATGAGAAACAATTGATTGCAGAAGAAACCCCAACTGAAAACGAAAAGAGCGCAAACACACCTAACTACGCTTAATCACACACACTAATTATTTGTTCTGGCGGGAAATCATTTCCCGCCAATAATGACTCGGAGTATCACAATGGATCTTGAATCTACTGTTATGGAATTGATCATCAATGCAGGTGAATCGAAAAGCTGTGCAATGCAAGCATTAACCAGTGCTAAGAAAGGACAATGGGAGGAAGTTGATGACCTGTTAGCTCAATCTACTGCTGCATCAAAACGCGCGCATTCTGTACAAACTGAGCTTATAGGTCTTGATGAAGGCGAAGGTAAAGTACCGGTAAACCTAATTATGGTGCACGCACAAGATCATATCATGACCTCAATGCTAGCAAGAGAACTCATCGAAGAACTTATTTACATTCACCGCACTATGCAAGATGCATAAGAAAAATAACTACAGGACCTACCCATGCAAAACACAAAATTAAAAGACTTTCCTGACAATTTTTTCTGGGGAGCATCAACTTCAGCCTATCAAGTTGAAGGCGCGTGGAATGAAGATGGTAAAGGACCGTCTGTCATCGATAAAGGAAACGTTGTTCAAGGTACAACAGATTTTACAATCACTAGCGACCATTATCATAAATATAAAGAAGACGTTGCACTCTTTGCAGAGCTTGGCCTCAAGGCCTACCGTTTCTCTATAGCATGGACCAGAATATTTCCAAATGGCGATGGTGAAATTAACCCAAAAGGAATCGAATTCTACAGCAACCTAATTGACGAATTACTAAAGCACAATATTGAACCTATTGTCACCATGTATCATTTTGATCTGCCTTATGCTCTACAAGAAAAAGGAGGCTGGTCTAACAGAAACACGGTTGAAGCTTTTGCAATATATAGTAAAACTCTGTTTGAGCATTATGGCAACCGAGTGAAATACTGGCTGACAATTAACGAACAAAATATGATGATCTTACACGGTGATGCCTTAGGAACAAAGCATGTCGCTGACGAGAATCCAATGAAAGATCTCTATCAACAAAACCATCACATGCTGTTAGCACAAGCGAAAGCCATGAGCCTATGCCACCAAATACTGCCTGAAGCGAAAATTGGTCCTGCTCCTAATATCTCTGTTATCTATCCAGCATCAGCAAAACCAGAAGACATTTTAGCGGCAAATACATTTTCTGCTCTACGTAACTGGTTGTACCTAGATATGGCAGTGTATGGTCGATACAACAAGACCGTTCTTCGTTTCCTAGAAGAAAGGGATGCTCTTCCTACTATCGAACCTCAGGACATGGCCATTATGGCATCGGCCAAACCAGATTTTATCGCCTTTAATTACTATAACTCGCAAACAGTTGCAGCCAGTTCTGGTGATGAAAGTGATATTAATTCCACTGGTGACCAGCAGATCACTATTGGTGAAATTGGCGCATATAAAGGTGTAGGAAATGAAAACCTAGAAAAAAATGAATTCGGCTGGGAAATAGACCCTGTAGGTTTCAGAACGACAATGCGCGAAATCTACGAACGTTACGCATTACCACTTATTGTGACCGAAAATGGTCTAGGCGCTTTTGATGTAGTAGAGGAAGATGGCTCAATTAACGATGATTATCGCATTGAATACTTACATAAGCATATAGAACAAGTGCAATACGCCATTACCGACGGAGTTGAAGTGT
The DNA here is from genome assembly GCF_033101115.1 of Vibrio sp. TH_r3. NCBI lineage: Bacteria > Pseudomonadati > Pseudomonadota > Gammaproteobacteria > Vibrionales > Vibrionaceae > Vibrio > Vibrio sp. TH_r3. The sequence goes on from NZ_JAWMPW010000022.1 coordinate 25,501, forward strand.
TTGGTTATTGCCCATGGTCTGCTATCGATTTGGTTAGTACTCATCAAGGTTGTTCTAAACGGTATGGATTCATTCACGTAGATAGAGAAGAATTTGACCTCAAAGAAATGAAACGCTCGAAGAAAAAAAGTTTCCATTGGTATAAAAATTTAATTGAAAACAATAAATTATAGTACTTCCCTTTACCGTGTTCCTGAGCATTAATTCCCGTCTCAGGAACTAAATTTAATGGATACCCATACAATGAAATTTGCTAATGATTTTTTAATAGGCGCAGCAACGGCTTCGTATCAAATTGAAGGAGCTTGGGATCAAGATGGAAAAGGCCCAACAAACTGGGATGAATTCAGCAAAATCCCAGGTAAAACTTTCGAAAATACTAATGGCGATGTCGCCATCGACCATTACAATCGTTATAAAGAAGACATCGCGTTAATGGCGGAAATGGGCCTTGAATCATATCGCTTCTCTATCTCTTGGGCTAGGATATTTCCTGAAGGAACAGGCAAAGTAAATCAAAAAGGCATTGATTTTTACAATAACCTGATTAACGAATGTCTAAGATATGGAATGGTTCCATTTATCACTCTTTATCACTGGGATTTGCCTTTAACCTTAGAGAAAAAAGGCGGCTGGTTGAGCAAAGAAACGACCGACGCCTACATCCAATATGCCAAACTCTGCTTTAACGAATTTGGTGACAGAGTCAAACATTTCATCACATTTAACGAAACAGTCGTGTTCTGCTCACTTGGTTATATGCGTGGTGCTCACCCACCTGGGATTCAGAATGATCCCAAAAAATATTTTCAAGCGACGCACAATGTTTTTTATGCTCATGCGAAAGCCGTCATAGAATATAAGAAATTGAATCAGTTTGGTGAAATCGGACTCAGCCATGTTTTTAATCCCGCGTTTTCAGTAGACGATTCCGAAGATAATTTATTCGCGCAAGATCATGCCAACAGGTTTAAGATGAATTGGTTTTTTGATCCTATCCTGCTAGGAACATATCCACAATATGTTGTAAGCCAACTCAAGCAAGAAGGTAATCTTCCTGACTGGACTGCCGACGAACTGGAGACTATCGAAAAGGCCGCACCACTGAATGACTTCATAGGGCTGAATTATTATCAACCAATGCGTGTCCAGAAAGCTCAAGGACAGACTCATACTCAGAAGTTAACACGTGCAAGTGCAACTGGTTCTCCCGGTGATACAAGCTATGATAATGTCTATCAAACAGTAAAAATGAACGATAAACGTTATACCAAATGGAATTGGGAAATCTCTCCAGAAGGTTTTGTCTGTGGACTTGAAATGCTAAAAGAGCAATATGGACAAATTAAGATCTATATTACCGAAAACGGGTTAGGCGATGAAGATCCTATTATTGAAGGCGAAATTTGCGATATAGCCAGAATTAAATTTTTAAAAGAACATCTTGCTGCTGTCAAAAAAGCGATCCAACACGGTGTGCATATTAAAGGCTATTTTGCGTGGTCCGCTATTGATCTGCTAAGTTGGTTGAATGGTTATAAAAAGCAGTATGGTTTCATTTATGTCGATCATAACAACAACCTACAACGAAAGAAAAAAGCGTCATTTTATTGGTATAAAGAGGTTATATCCAATCGCCATGAAGACGTGTGAAAATAACTAAACTGGAGAAAAAGCAGCGCTATGGCAACTTATCTGTCGTTTGATATTGGTGGTACAGACATTAAATTTGGTATTGTAAATGCTCAAGGAGATATTCTACACCGAGGAAAAGTGAAAACTGCCTCTAACGGCAAAGAAATCATCCAAACGATTGTAAATATAAAACAAGAGTTGGAGCAGGAGTTTATTGTCTCTGGTGCTGCATTCTCCGTGCCTGGATTTGTTAATATTGAAACCGGCTATTTAAAATCCGGAGGCGCTATTTCCGATTTCAGTGAATTCGACTTTAAACGTATTTTAACCGATAAGCTTTCTCTGGCGGTAGAAGTCGAGAATGATGTTAATTGCGTTGCATTAGCTGAAAAATGGTTAGGGAAAGCCAAAGATATCAGTAACTTTGTCTGTATAACTATTGGTACAGGTATCGGTGGAGCGATTTATATAAACAACCAATTAATACGCGGGCACCACTCACTCGCTGGTGAATTTGGTTACACCTTCATTACCTATGCACATGAAACAGAGGATAAAGCTAACGAAACAATGAATATGACCGCCTCAGTACGAGACGGGTTAAGACGACGTTATGCGAACGATAAAGGAATATCGAACCTCGAACTTATATCGGGAAAAGATATCTTTTCATTAGCGGAAAATGGCGACAATATAGCCATCAAAATCATTGATGAATTTTACAATAGCATTGCTGTGGGACTGCATAATTTAACGTTCATACTCAACCCTAACAAAATTATCATTGGCGGTGCTATTAGTGAAAGGTCAGAGTTAATTCCTAATGTGATCGGTAAAATGGAACAGTTACTCACAGCAATTCCCGTAGCCAATAAACTCAAGTTCAATGAACTTGTTGCTATCGAAAGTACATCATTCAACAATGACAATGGCCTAATTGGTGCGGTATATCATTTTGTCACTATGCAAAAACAAAGGCAGTCGCAACAAATATCACGATTATAAACATAGCCTATCGTTCTAACTGTTTTTTTGTCCCTGGAACGGAATTACAGAATTACGCTCAATAAGCTTTCCATAGTGATGATGAGAACAAGATAGTCGCTGTTTTGTTTCAATAAGCTCTAATGCTAAGTCGACTGCTTGCTTTGTCATATCTTCAATAGGTAGTTCTACTGTTGTTAGAGTAGGGTTAAAAAACTCGGTAATCGGGTCATTATCAATGCCAATGATGGAGACTTGTTCTGGAACATTAATTCTTGATTCATTCAATGCTTTCAAAGCGCCCACCGCCATGTTGTCATTAAATGCAACGATGGCGGAAAAGGAGGCTCCTTGAGCAAGCAATTTTTTGCACGCGGTATATCCGCTCATCATATGATAATCGCCGGTTTGAACCAAATTCATCTGAAATGGGATCTCGCTAGCTTTTAATGCATTTTTATAACCAGCCAAACGAGCCTGTCCAGTTGGATTATCAAGTGGGCCGGTAATACATGCAATATCTCTATGACCAAGTTTGATCAAATATTCCATCATTAGGGTTATGGCACCTTCTTGATCAAAAGAAACCGTATAATAAGAAGACTCTGAGGAATTTCGGTTCAATATAACTAATGGTATTGACAGTTGTTTATTCAGAGTTTTGATATGTTCATCAGACAGTGTTCGACTATAAAGAATGACCGCATCACAACGTCCTTCAAGTTGACGAATCGCTTCATATTCCTGTTCAGGATCATTTTTCCCGTTAGTCACAATTAATTGTTTATGGGCGCTATCCGTACTCGCTGCAGCTTGTTTTAACAATAACCCAAAATGAACACCATCAAAATCAGAAACCACCAAGCCTATGCTGTTAGTACGATTAGTTGCTAATGCTTGAGCGAGTTTATTTGGTCTATATCCAAGCTGCTCCATGGCCGCAAAAACGGCTTCACGGGTAGACTCTTTAACCTGTCCTGTACCGTTTACCACTCTTGAAACTGTGGCTTTAGATACACCTGCTAACTTGCAAACGTCAACAATAGTACTCATCAGCACCCTTTTATTCTTTAATTAATAGTTTATATACAACTAGCCGCTAGTGAGAAAGATAATAACATGCAACAAAACCGGTTACACTTTGGTTGGCACAAAATTAACACATTAAACATGCTAAAAATTTTTAGCCGATTAATACCAACTACTGTGCTGTTAGTGAAGTAATACTTGGTTAAATACCACCTTTATACCTTATGATTGACCATTCTTATGGAGTGACCTTTTGAAAGAAGCTTTTGAAAGGAGTCCAGAGCCTGAAACTATAAACACATTCACATCATTTGTTTATTGAATCCGAACCACATTTTCGTTTAATTCTGGGATCTCAAACCAAGACCAGAATAAATCTAACATTTCTGCTGTCATCTCATAAGACTGACCATCTAGATCGGAATTACGTGCTAATGCTCTTTTTTTACACGTTTCAAAAGACACATCAAGGTAGTGTACTTCACTGACAACACCTAAATTTGAAGCCCACTGAATAAACGAATCTCGCTCTGATTTACGCCAAAAACCAAAATCGAAAATAACAGGTACATCTAACGAGAACAGCTGCTGTGCCGATTGTTTAAATAACGTTGTCAGCGTTTCGAAACGACGATCAAAAACGTCGCGCTCCATATGCTCACCGTACAAAGGAATCATCCATTCATCTATAGAAAAGCGAAAAGCCCCAATGTTTGCTGCAAACTGTTTTGAATAGGTCGTTTTGCCCGATCCAATAAAACCACATATAAAGTAAATTTTACTCATCACCTTTCCTTATATTATGTAGCAAAACATACCTGCATCGATTACTCACCATAATTAGGTGAACTAGGACATTTGTAACCTATTAATAATCAAGATAAAAAAGTAACAATATCGTATGATATGTTAGATAATACCATAAAGGAATCAATGTCTTATATATACGTTCGGCGAAATACGACTCAAAACGGATTAAATACCAGGCAGTGTTCAAATAATTTCGATATTTAATAAACCAAAAGTAAGGAAAGTAATGGCAGGGATAACAAAAGAGGAAACATTTGAATCAGCTCAAAATTGGTCCAAGAAGTTTCTCGATGGAGTTGATGGCGCGGATGGTAAATTGTTCTATTATATTGATCTCATTGCGAGTAACAATTGGAGCATAGAGTACCTTAAATCTCACCCTCAAGATGAGATTAATTTTGCAGTACATTTTTTGGTTTTTAAAAATGAACGAGGTAAAGCAAAACAACATTTATTGAATGCATGTCAACATGGTAATCAAGATGCGATTGAGATGCTAAGGGATAACTTCAATGAGGAATTTACCAACAATAAAACGATAAAAGATAACGTTGACTTTTCTACTGCTAAATCAGAATCTACTTCTAATACTATAAACCCTGAACCATCGACTGCACCAAATTCAGCTAAGTCAGAAGCAAAAATAAGTGACCAACCTTCCCTACTTGTTCGCACTGGAATGCGTTTTATCTCACCACGATTCAATGATGAATTAGTTCAGTGGTTTTCTTCTGTGCCATTTATATCTGCAATCGTTCAAGTGGTTGTCAGTCTTGTTAGTGTACTTTATGGCCTGTTAAAAATGCTAAGCATTACAGCAGAAAGTGATAGTGTACAAAAAGGAGGCTGTGGTGCATTGATGCTCGTTTTAACCCAATTTGCACTGGTCTTGTTGCTATTTTTGGCCTTTATCTCTGGTTTGTTTAGTAGTTTGGCAATGGTGGGAATGGCGGTAGAATCCAGTTCATATGTTATGCCCGTCTTTTTAGGTATTTGTGTATTCGGTACATTATTAAAAAACAGCCTTAAAGTACAAGCAATGGGCAGCCACTACCAATATAAAGCCATCTACATTGGTACAATTGCCCTTTCAGTCCTACTATCCATAGTGGGTCTTGTTCGTATCCTTAGTTCTGATAATGCCCAACTACTTAAACAAACGGGCTTGGATACAATGGATGGCATTTTTCTTCCCGTTGTAGCTATCGCATCAACTATTATAATATTTCACGGTTTTCTAAAACCATTTGTAACCAACTGTCTGGTTATTTACGTTGCCATTGCAGTACAATCTGACCAAAAAACTCTCGCCAGACTTAAAAAACGAAGTGAAAAAATAGACCACTCGATGGGCATGGCTAGAAAAATATTAGCCGCTATTCGATACGTCGTGATTTTTTTAGGGGTTATATTCTTTCTAATACTCACCTTTCCCACCCTATTTGGTATTACTGATACCTCATTAATGCAGCCTAACTCCTCTCTGGTTGGCCTGCTAGACATCGATTATAAAAAACGAATCCCATTTTCGCTTATCTATCAAGCAGTGTTCCCTTATATTTTAGTCTTCTGGGTATCATTACTGCTTTGGTTTGCAATTATGTCCGCTGTATCACCACAAAACAGTTTTATTGCAAAATTAATGAGACTTTTTAAACGAGATAGTTATAAAGCATCAAAGATCATCGTTATTATTGGCTTGCTCACCTTAGCGACTTCATTATTTGCATTAAACGCAGACTTACACCTATTTCCTCATGATCCACAAGCAAAACTGGGAAATAGCGTTATCTATGAGAAAGTTAAACTATCTGAACTTCTATTAGAAAGCAGAGGATGGCAACAAGATGAACGTAAACTGAACAAACCTTTATGGGTAAAAGAACAAGCATCTGAGATTTATCAGTTTTATAAGCGATCCGGTACATTTGACAAGCTTAACCTCGAGGATGACTTCTCTAGATATTACGACCCTACCTATCATGGTAGTAAAGATGGTTATTATATTGAAGAGCTCGCTACTGATATTATTCCTCGTGCGCTTAAATATTATTGTGAAATTAGCGTCTTTATTATTCTGTGTGTGTGGATTGCAATCGTTTTAGGCATTTTTACTAAAAACAAAAGGCAATTAACGGCTTATATTGTAACGACATTAATCGTTCCAATAGTCTGTTTGTATATTGCCTCAGCTTCTAATCGAATTCTTCTTGATCTACAGGAATATACCATTGAGGTGTCAGACAAATTGAGCTACTCCTTCAGTACCGGTGATTGGGGATTAAAGCACTATAAAGAATCAATAAAAACAGTGAAAACAGTACAAGCACCTGCAGTAATCTCTACAAAGTCGGCGGTACAATCCAACTACAGAACCAACTGGAATAATGTGTATTTACTGCCGGGGAAAAATTTCTCGCTTAATAAATTAAATATTAAACATTCATATCAACAACTCATAACCGCTGCTAGAAAGGGTGATAGCGAGGCTAAAATTCAAGTAGCTATGTTGTATATGCATGGGGTAGGCATAGAACAAGATTTTGATAAAGCGGCCTACTGGTTCGAACAATCAGCAAGAGATAACCATCCGCAAGGTCAAAAAATGTATGGTTATACGTTTTATGGAACGAATAACACCGAGGCCTTTAAGTACATTAGAAAAGCCGCTCAGCAAGGAGATATAGAAGCACAATATTTAACATCAAAATTCTATCTCGAAGGGACGGGAGTGGCTAAAAACCAAGCAAAATCTGACTATTGGTTCAAGAAGGCCGCCGCTAGCGATATATTTGGTAAACGTTAGTGTAATCAATTAGCCAGTTAATCGCTGTCATGGTGTTTAACTGGTTAAGTTGTCTCGATAAATGGCTGTTAAACCGATCACTACGTGCAAGTAATCTTGTTGTATATGTCTTCAACATATCAACAAAAATCTCCCCCCCTCCCCGCTCAACCAAAAAGTCACATTTCGGTTACTTAAGTGCAATCTTACTGCAACAATAAACTTCTATGGTGTTGGCATAATGAACAGCCGCGTAATGGCTAATATAAACACGTAAAGGAAGCAGCCAATGACACAGTTTGACCACGATGATGATCAGCGTCCTCTAGAACAGGAACCCGAATTCAACCGTTTTATAGAAGCCGCAATGTCTCGCAGAAATTTTCTTAAAAACACCGGTGCTGCCAGCACCGTGGCTTTTTTTTCTGCTAGCCCAATTAGTCAAGCCATTGCAAATTCTATGCAAGATGAAACCACTATTATGGGCTTTGAGGCAATTCCTGCATCGACCGCTGACACCATTGTGGTACCTGCCGGTTACGATGCCGATGTTCTAATTTCTTGGGGTGACCCAATTATCAACGGTGCCCCTGAATTCAGTCAGTCAAATGATTCTATGGCTCAAGAGAAACAATTCGGTGATAACAACGATGGGATGACATTTTTCCCTATTTCAAATGACCGAGCGGTTCTTGCGGTAAACAATGAATACGTGAATTTAGAGTATTTATACCCCCATCAGGGTAAAAATATTTCTGCCGATGATGTACGAAAAGCACAGGCAGCTCACGGTGTTTCTGTTGTTGAACTGACCAAGAAAAATGGCAAATGGGTCGTCAACCCACAAGGAAGAGTGAACCGCAGAATCACCGCGTTTACTGAGATGGAGATGACCGGCCCAGCTCGCGGACATGCACTTTTAAAAACAGAGAACGATCCATCGGGAATGAAAATCCTTGGTACTATGAACAACTGTGCCAACGGACAAACGCCATGGGGAACGTATCTCACTTGCGAAGAAAATTTCAATGGCTACTTTGGTTCTTCTGCTGACAATGACCTTGGTGATAGTTATGCCCGCTACGGTCTAAAAAAAGAAGATTGGGGCTATGATTGGTTTAAACACGATGACCGTTTTGATATGGCTAAGCACCCTAATGAACCACACCGTATGGGGTGGATTGTCGAAATTGATCCAATGAACCCTAATTCTACACCCAAAAAACGGAGTGCATTAGGTCGATTCAAGCACGAAAATGCTGCGTTAACGATTGATGAATCTGGTCATGTTATCGTTTATATGGGTGATGATGAGCGTGGAGAGCATCTGTACAAGTTTGTATCTAAAAACAAATATGTTGCGGACTCGCCTGATAATGCCAACCTGCTTGAAGATGGTACGCTTTATGTGGCTAAATTCAATGGCACAGAAGGTGAACAAGCAGGACAAGGCGAATGGCTTGAGATGACATGGGGTAAGAACGGCCTCACTCCTGAAAATGGTTTCCCAGATGCGGCTTCTGTGATGGTATTTGCACGTCTTGCCGCCACTCAAGTTGGCGCAACCACCATGGATCGCCCTGAGTGGGTTGCTGTGCACCCAGATAATCATTCGGTCTTTTGTACACTGACCAACAATAAATACCGCGGCGTAAAAGAGTCACAACCTTTAAATGCAGCAAACCCACGAAAAGAAAATCCTTATGGGCATATCATCCGCTGGAGACCAGAGAATGGAAATCACATCGTGAATACATTCGAATGGGATATTTATGTATTGGCCGGCAATCCAGAAGTACATAAATCAGGCTTAATGGCTGGTACTGATAACATCAACAAAGATAATATGTTTAACAGCCCAGATGGAATCGGTTTTGACCGTTTTGGTCGCCTTTGGATTCAAACCGATGGCAACTACAAAGACAAAGATATTTTTGCAGGAATGGGCAATAACCAAATGCTTTGTAGTGACCCTAAAACAGGCGAAATTCGTCGCTTTTTAACAGGGCCAGTCGCTTGTGAAATTACAGGCTTAACCTTCTCACAAGACTACAAAACCATGTTTGTTGGCGTTCAGCATCCCGGCGAAAAACTTGCTGACTCGCACTTCCCTCAAGGTGGGGATAGCATCCCTCGCTCCTCGGTAATTGCTATTACCCGTAAAGATGGTGGTGTAATTGGTGCCTAACCATAAAAATACCGTGCAGTAAAAATGCTTCGCAGTAAGTACCAAAGGTTCCCTCTGGCTATTTTTTAATAGTTAGAGGGCTATTTTAGCCTTTCAAACTAATCTTCCACTCTCTAACACTTGATCCTAGATAGTTATCCATCTCACTGCCTATTTTTATCACCTGTTTAAAATATTTTTACGCCTCCTGATTGTCTATTTCCCCACTTGTATTTGCATCTAAACTCAACAATGTGCACTATATTAATGCCATGCATATTAAAACGAGTTATATTGGTAAATAAAAACCAATAATCGATTGTAATGCAATGTTTTTATTGATTTATTAAAAAAAAGACAAAGCGTGCATTTTGAATAAAAATGTTTAATTATCAAATAAAAAATAAACACGTTAGGGAAAAACATGAAAAACGTCATAAAAGTTATAGGCTTTAGCTGTATTCTTGCAGCGATAAATATTGCGCAAGCAAGCACCATTGAGGATGTTAAAGCGAGAGGACATGTGGAGTGTGGTGTAAGTACTGGAGGAACACCAGGTTTTGCATATCTTAACAAAGATAATTCTTGGCAAGGATTAGATATTGATACTTGTCGTATGGTTGCTACGGCAATATTCGGCGATGCAAGTAAAGTGGTCTATAATCCTTTAGAAAGTAAAGAACGATTTACAGCGTTACAATCTGGCGATATTGATCTTTTATCAAGAGTGACTACTTGGACACTCTCGCGAGATACAAAGCTAGCGTTTGACTTTGCTGCAATCAATTACTTTGATGGTCAAGGTTTCATTGTAAACTCTAAGTTAGGTGTTAAATCAGCTAAAGAACTAGATGGCGCATCTGTATGTACTCAAAGCGGTACCTCTTCCGAATTGAATATTGCTGATTTCTTCAAAGCAAATTCAATGAAATATAATCCGGTTGTTTTTGAAAAATCATCGGAAGCAAGATCGGCATTTTTCAGTGGTCGTTGCGATGTATTTAGCTCCGATGCTTCTTGGTTAGCAGCATTGCGCATTCAAGCACCAAACCCTGATGGGTTCACCGTTCTACCCGATATTATTTCAAAAGAACCTCTTGGGCCTCTCGTTAGACATGGCGATAATAAATGGAAAGATATCGTTTCTTGGGCATTCTATGCCTCTGTTGAAGCTGAAGAACTTGGTCTGACATCAAAAAATGTTGATCAAATGATGGCGACAACAACCAACCCTTCTGTTAAACGTTTTCTTGGTGTTGAAGGCAACTTAGGCGAGCTTTTAGGTGTACGACCTGATTACGCATATCAAATCATTAAAAACGTAGGTAACTACGGTGAAGTATTTGATCGTAACGTAGGTAAAGACTCAGTTCTTAAATTACCTCGAGGTTTAAATTCTTTATGGTCTGATGGCGGAATGCAGTATGCTCCACCAGCACGTTAATTTAGATTTGCTAAATCCTAAAATTATTTAACACACAAGTTTTACCGTTTTTGGTCACAACGAGGATATGAGTTGTGACCAAAACGGTTTCTCATTAATAATTGTAAGTAACTGAAAATATGAACAAGCGAATATACGGAATAATTCTTCAGATCACCATACTCGCTATTGTGGCATGTTTTATCTATTTCATATTTAAAACTACGAGTGACAACTTAACTAAATCTGGCATAGCGACGGGATTTGGTTTTCTTAATCAACCAGCTGGTTTTGATATCGGCTTCTCTTTTCTAGACTACGATTCCAGTGATACTTATTTAAAAGTATTCATTATCGGAATTCTCAATACACTGTTTGTTTCTGCTGCTTCGATCTTATTTTGCACTTTACTTGGATTCTTCTTTGGTATTGCTCAGTTATCAGATAACCCACTCACCGTGTTTATGGCGAAATTATATGTAGAAACGGTTCGAAATATTCCATTATTGCTTCATGTTGTATTCTGGTATTTTATTATTTTGAATGCTTTCCCTTCAGTATCGGAGAGTTGGAATTTATTCGAACTCTTTTTTATGAATCAGCGTGGCCTCTATCTACCTTCAGTAGAATTCAGCATGGAAACAGCCGTATCGGTTTGCTTTTTTATTTACGTATTTTTGATCACCGCTTTCAAAATTAAAGAAAAACGCCGCTATGTAAAAAAAACAGGAAAAAGAAAAATTATTTTCCCTTTTATTCTTTTAATGGCTTTCATTCCTGGTTTTATTTTATGGTACTTCGATTGGATAACTATCCAAATTCAAATTCCCGAAGCCGAGAGATTTAATATTTTCGGTGGTATTTATATTGTCCCAGAGCTTTTCGCTTTAGTGATAGGATTATCTCTTTATCATGGAGCTTTTGTTGCAGAGTATGTTCGTGCTGGCCTCCAATCTGTAGATAAAGGACAAACAGAAGCCGCGTTAGCGTTAGGTTTATCATCCTGGAGAACAATGCGAGAAATCATTGTCCCTCAAGGACTGAAAGTCATCATTCCTTCTTACATTAATAACAGCTTAAATGTATTTAAAAACTCTTCTTTAGGAGCTGCCATAGCATTTCCTGAAGTGGTCAATGTCTTTCTTGGTACCACACTTAATCAAACAGGTAATGCCGTGGAAACGGTTTTAATGGCGATGCTTTTTTACTTTGTAGTCAGTATGCTCGTATCGTTCATATTGAATATGTATAACCGCCGTGTACAAGTTATTGAGCGCTAGGAATGAAGAATATGTCTAAAATAATGAAAAACCTTTTTTCCTCACCAAGTAATATTGTCTTATCTTTACTTTGGTTATTACTGTTAATTACCGTCATCCCCCCATTTATCCAATGGGCAGTATTAGATGCAGTGTTTATTGCGGATCATGGTTCTCAATGTTCAAGAGAAGCCGCTTGTTGGGCGTTTATTTATGCTCGTTTTGACGACTTTATTTTTGGCCGTTACCCTGATGCTGAGAGGTGGCGAGTTATAATAGGGCTTTTGCTGCCAGTCACTCTATTCCTTATCTATACTTTTATTGCAGCAAAACACAAAACCAAATTCGTAATATCAGCGGTTGTACTTTGTCCTATCATTTCACTTATTTTCTTTCGTGGTGGAGTGTTCTCATTAGAAGTTGTTGATACAAGACTTTGGGGAGGGCTATTCCTAACAATTGTTATCGCGGCTAGCTCAATCACTTTTGCATTACCAATCGGTATCATTTTAGCGCTTGCACGACGCTCAAGTTATCCCGTTATTTCGATCTTATCTACTCTATTCATTGAAGTTTCACGATCAGTTCCAATGATTACAGTGCTTTTTGTCGCATCAATTATGTTTCCATTTTTTGTGCCAGAAGGAGTAGAAATAGATAAGTTACTCAGAACGGTCATCGCGGTAACTCTTTTTGCAGGTGCTTATATGGCTGAAGTTGTTCGAGGTGGATTACAAGCTATTCCTAAAGGTCAATATGAAGCGGCTTCTGCTATGGGGCTCGGATATTGGCAAACCATGGGACTGATCATTTTACCGCAAGCACTGAAAATATCGATCCCACCAATAGTGAACTTGTTTATTGGCTTTTTCAAAGACACCACTTTAGTTCTGGTTATTGGCTTATTTGATCTACTAAATATGGTAACCACAACAACTTCCGATCCTGACTGGTTCGGTTACGCAATAGAAGGATATATTTTTGTTGGATTGGTATTTTTTATTTTCTGTTTTTCAATGGGGTCATATTCTAAGAAATTAGAGAAAAAACTGAACAATAAATCTCATGCTAATAATTAAATTACAGATGTGACTTATTTACTCTAGTTGTCAACTATCTAAAGTAACTATTTGTAGAGGGGGTTATTCTATCGATAAAAAGGCCGACGTTATGGGATCACTTCATTAACGTCGGCCTTTTTATTTCATCACCTTAACGGATTAACATGTATCGATTATTTTAAGCTAGTCCATCAAGCTTTTTGACTTAATCGCTTTCTTCGCTAACTCTTTAGCAAACACTTTAATATCAGCTTCAAACTCTTGAACACTTTGGCGAATTTCATCTAATTGAACTGTTTGCATTACACGGTTTTCCATCACGACCTGACCATTAACGATAGTTGTATCAATATTGCTTGGGTTCGCCTGATAAACTAGCGTTGCATATGGATTATAACTTGGCAACATGTTGGCCGATTGTGTTTCTACAATCACAATATCTGCTTTTTTACCCACTTCCAGAGACCCGATCTCGTCTTCCATGTGCAACGCTTTTGCGCCACCTAAGGTCGCCATCTCAATAACCTGTTCAGGAATCATGATAGTGCGATCGGAATATTTCAAGCGTTGCATATTCGCCGCGTAACTTAGTGTACGCATAATGTCGACTTGGTTTGAGCTCATTGGGCCATCGGTTCCCAAACCTATTCTCATATCCGCTCTATACATATCCCATGCAGGCGCAATGCCTGTTGCACCTTTAGCGTTCGCCATTGGGTTGTATGAAATACCAGCATCCGCTTGCTTCAGTAACTTTTGGTCATTTTCTGAAAGATGAATACCGTGAGCGATGACAACTCGCTCATCCAGCACACCAATTTCATCCATAAATCCAATTGGCGACGTCGCTTTTGTTGCATCTTTTATGCGCTTTTCTTCATTTGGAAATTCCGCCACATGAATTAACACGGGCACATCGTATTGGGCGGATAGCTTATTAATTTCTTGCAGCTTATCCTTACTCACTGTATATACTGCATGTGGCGCATAAGCTGGCGTGATTAATTCATCATTTTGATATTCTTCGATAAAGCCTTTGGCATAATCAATCCCGCCATAAGGTTCTTTAGCGTCGACAACTGGGAACTTAATGACCGTTTCACCTAACACAGCACGCAAACCGACTTCTTTGGTCGCTTTGGCCATTTCATCCATGTGGTAATACATATCAGCATAAGTCGTAACACCACTTTGTGCTAATTCAATACTGCCTAGCTTAGTCGCATTATAAATCAGTTCTCGGCTTAATTTCTCTGCTTCTAATGGAAAGAAATACGCGAACAAGCGATTCGAAATTCCTTCTTCACCTAAACCGCGAAACGCTATCATTGGTAAGTGGTTATGCGCATTAACCATATTTAGTCTCATTGGATAAGCTATATGAAAATTAAACACAAACTTATTGGCCTCACTACCTTTTCCTTCCTTGCGCTTATTGTTGTTGTAACCATTACAGAAATTAGTAACCTAAAATTAATTAAGCTAGAAAAAACTCTTATTGAAGTTAAAAGTTTAGAGATATCTTTACTCGATCTTAACCGACTTGAACTTGAGTTTTTGAATGAGCACAACACGTCGACATTAGATGAATTTTCACAGGAATATGAGCACTTCCAAGACATGTTCTCTCATCTAAATAATCGTTTAGATGAACTGGATATAATTGTTAAAGAGTTACCTAAACTCAGCCGTGAAATCACTCAGTATGATAAAGCGTTCCATAACTTAGTACGTACTTTCGGTAACGACAACTCTCAAGATCATACTATCCAAGCAGAAATGAAGCGTTTATTCGAAGATATTTTCTCCATTTTCCATAAAGTTGAAGCTCAAATGGACAATGAAATTCAAAGAACACAACACGAGATTGAACGCTTCATTTTGCTCTCTCTTATCGTTGTCGGTGTCGTTCTTACCAGCCTTTCTTATTTTATAATTCGCAATATACAATCTAGTATTTCACAACTCAGTCAGGTTATGTTGAACGTATCACAAAACCATGACTTAACGATTCGAGCCAATGTAGAAGCCAATGATGAAATTGCAGATATAGGAAAACAACTCAATACAGTTTTCATCAGTCTTCAGAAGTTAATCATCCAAGTCCAGGGGAGCATTCATGAACTTGGTTCAGTATCAACTCAACTGAAAAACAGTAGTCGCGATACACAACAATCTTTAAATCAGCAACAGTTAGAAACGGATAGCGTAGCAACCGCCGTAACGGAAATGGGTGAAACAATCAGAGAAGTTGCCGCAACAACAGAAAATGCAGCGACAAATACACAAAAAAGTTACGAGATTGCTCAGTTAGGATTATCAGAAATCGAAAATACACAAAATGTCATTTCAGGATTGTCTACTGACCTACATACTGCAAGTAGTGAAGTCGATCAACTATCAACCTTATCTGAACAAATTAGTTCAGTATTAGAAGTAATCGTAGGCATCGCTGAACAAACAAACTTATTAGCACTCAATGCTGCGATAGAGGCCGCACGTGCTGGTGAACAAGGACGAGGTTTTGCTGTCGTGGCAGACGAAGTTAGAACCCTTGCTAGCCGTACTCAAAACTCAACAGAAGAAATATCAACCATTATCGATTCAGTTCAAGCACAAACCAAAACTGTGGTTTCAACAATGAAACGCTGTAGCGGAAACGGCGAAAAAAGTGTGGAATCTTCCGATTCAGCCTACAAAAAAATTCAAGAAATAATGAATGAGATGCAACATATCTTAGATAATAGCACCCAAATTTCCTCTGCTGTGGAAGAGCAAAGCCAAGTTTCCGGAGAAATCTCCAGAAACGTCAATAACATAAGAGATTTAACATCAATTAATGTGCAATCAGTGACAGACAACACCCAATCAGCGTCGGTTGTAGCGATGCAATCAGCAGAACTTGCTAGTGCAATTGGTAAATTTAAAGCATAGTAAATATAGATTAGTAAATATGTTGATTGGTACAGCTTGCTATCAATAACCTGGTAGTGTCTATGAAGTATGCGATTTATAAAAATTAATCGCTCTATTTCCTCAGCATTATTTTCTATAGTGAAAGACAAATATCATTCAATACTGCTTTAAAAACCACCTGTTACCTCTTCTATAATATTAAATTATGTCGAGGTTAAACAGTTCAGTGTATTAATGCATAACATCACTTATACACAAATTTATCATTCAAAATAAAATTACTAACAGTGCCCGCGACAATACCTGCGCAAAAAGGAATGTAGGTTAGCAGCCCGAACTGGAAAAATGGCATTAAGGCAGAAAATACGGCTAAATTAGGTACGAGCGAAATCAAAGCACCAATAAACGCTCGTATCAATTGCTGTTTTACCCTAGTTTTCTGGCGTTCTTTGAAGGTAAATGTGCGGTTACCATACCACGTAATCGCCACTGCAACGCTAAACGCGACAATACGAGCAATATATATCCCAACCTCTGCCAGCGTAAACAATAACCAAAACACCAAGCTATCAACTAAAAAGGCGCTTCCACCGACGAGTAAAAAACTAAATTGTTGGTGGCATCTTATTAACCTAAACATAGATAAAGAGACCTTTTGCTTGTTTTTTTCTGTAATGCGCATCCTTCCATTTCAATAACAGAGGCTTTCAATTGATGATTAGTCACAACCATAAAATAAGGATACTTGCCAAAATGAGTCTCGTTGTTCCACAACTGAGCTTGCCCTTTTGTATAGAAGCGCCCAGAAAACGAACGTTTATTTAAGTAATAAACCGGAATAGAATTATCGATGTTCGATAATAAAGACTTGTCACTTTTGGCTTTTAATGAAGCTGAACCAAAAATAATAAGTAAACAGACTGCAAGTGGTGCAATGCTGCTGAGCACATATTCAACACGGCCATAGTTTTTCTGTACAGAGGCAATAAACAAGGCTAAAGCAGGTACGCCAGGCAATACATACATGGGTAATATGTTGCCTGCAAAAGAGAATAAAGCCATCGGTGACACAAGCCAAAAAAGCAAAAAGGAATGCCAACGTTTGTCCGATTTATTTTTAAACGCTGCACGTCGCTTAGACGGTCTTACTAACATGTAGATAATCAATAGAGACCATGGAAACGCCGTATAGAGCCAAAATAGCCATATGGTACCTCGGACTTCATCATGAGCGCTTCCGTATAAATCGCCAGTCCAACCACTAACGGTAAAACGTGACCAATGTTCTCCAATCAAAAAATAATCTAAAAATCCAGGCGTCGTCTGCTCGGCCAATAGATACCATGGAACAGCGATAAGTGCAGATACAGCGAAACCAGAAATAAGTGGAATACGTTTCCATAGTTTTGCTATACCACTGAACAACCCTTCGTTAACAATTATCCATGGCAATACAGTGAGACCAACCAATACTATGATTATAGGACCTTTAATCAGTAACCCTAAACCAATGCCAACAAACCCTAAATAGGCAAAATAACGATTTTCATTTTCCCAAGCTTGATAAAATCCTAGCATAGATATTGTCATGGATAATGTCAGCAGTGAATCAGTCATAATTGCACCGCTTGCAATATAGAAACCTACGGTGGTAACGAGCGTCAGCATGGTTAATAGGATCGAAACCCTTTTAACTTTGGCAAAGTAGCCAACGAAAGCTAACGTCAATACACCACTTAAAAGATGCGGAAGCCTCAAAGAAAATTCGCTGATCCCTAATGCTTTTCCAGATATAGCACTCACCCAAGTTTGCATTGGTGGCTTGCCCCAAAAAGGAACATTGTAATCGAACTGGGGAGTTATCCAATTATTGGTTTCAACCATAATTCGAGCCATTTCGCCGTATCTCGCTTCAGTTGTATCCATTAATGGATACAACTGAAGCGAAAGAACTCGAATTAAAACCACAACGATAATCGCAAAAAATAGCTGATAAGATAACCGGTTAATCATTAGTTTTCTTTCCTATTGGCGATTATTGAAACTACTTTTTCACTATCTAAAGCCGACTTTTGTAATTGAGAGGCGACAATAAATCGAGGTCGATTTTTAACCTCGTTATATATTCTACCTATATAAGAGCCTATTAATCCGATTGAAAGTAACTGGAACCCACCTAATGCTAGTATGGCAACCATGATAGTTGGAAAACCTGACACCATCTCTCCAAACACTAATGTTTTGAATATGATGCCAATGCCATAAACGAAAGCAAAAATGGCAATAGCACTACCAAGATAAGTCGCGATTTGTAGTGGCTTAGTGCTAAACGAAGTGATTCCATCCATGGCTAAACCAATGAGTTTTTTTAGTGGCCATTTTGAGTCACCAGAAAAACGCTCATCTCTTTCAAAAGGTAGTAAAACATGGTTAAAACCTGGCCAAGCAAGTAGCCCTTTCATGTAAATATTTTTCTCACGCAACTGTATCAGTTCAATCACAACCTTTCGGTCTAATAAACGAAAATCACCCACATTTTCAGGGATATCACAATCTGCTAATTGATTGAGAATCTTATAAAACAATAACGCTGATGTTTTTTTAAACCACGATTCACCGTGCCTCTTACTGCGCTGCATAGCAACAACATCTGCCCCTTCTTGCCATGCTGAAATCATTGTAGGGATTAGCTCAGGAGGGTCTTGTAGGTCAGCATCTATAATTATCGTTGCATCGCCAGTCACTCTTTCAAGACCAGCACACATTGCCGCTTCTTTACCAAAATTACGACTCAGGTTAATGAGTACTATGCTGTATTCTAAATTTTTAAGGTTACCTATTTGTTCTGCGGTACTATCTTTACTTCCATCATTTACATAAATGACTTCTGTTTTAATATTTAACGTTTTTATGACTTGGTTAAGTCTTAAATGAAATTGATGTACTACTTTTTCTTCGTTGTACAGAGGGACAACGACCGACAGAGTCGGTGAGTTTCGATTAAAAAACATTCGGTTTTTCGATGGCATGATAACTTCCTCTAAAAGATAAGAAGAACAATCGCATCAAAGACTTAAGGTTTACTTAAAGTAAACTTAATGTTCAGTCATTACTGTCTATTTATTATTTAAAACCGTCAATTAAACGTAACTTTGAACGTAATAATATGACCAATAGCTGACACGGTAATATCGGCATCAATGGCTTTACAAAGTGACGCAACAATAGTGAGGCCAAGACCGAAATGTTCAGTAGAAGTTCGCGAAGAATCTTTTTGCCACATAGGCTCAAACATTCTTTCTAAATCTTCAGATAACAAAATGTCTACAAGTTGATTAGAAATAGATATGATAGCGCTTCCATCTATCTCATTAAAAGAAACGTTAACGATAGAGTCTTTAGGACTGTACTCTAATGCATTATTGATTAAATTAGTTAGAACCATTTCAACAGCAAATAAGTTATTTTCAACAGGATCTAACTCGCAACAAATGTAAGTTTTTATGTTCTCACTTGCATACCTATCACAAACAGCAGTCATTACTTGCCCATAATCAAAAATATCGTTTTTGGGTAAACCTGTATCGTTGACTTTATTGAGGAGTAAAATATTGGAGATAATATTTTTGAGACGGTATGAAATCGACAATACTTCATGTTGGTAATTTAAACGATCAAAATTATCTTTAGGAAACTTCATTGTTACTTCGGTCAAACTGATCAATTCAGTAATCGGTGTTTTTAGCTCATGAGCGATATCTGAAGTTAATCTCTTTTCTTTTCGGTACAACGCTTTATTCTTGTCAATAAAACTATTGATACTATCCATGACAGGCAGTAGTTCAGTAGACAAATCGTGATGAGATAGTTTTAAATTTGTATCGCTGATACTGATTTTTTTCAGTTCACTATTGAGCTTATTTAGAGGATTTAAACCTTTATCAACCTTACGTTTGACCACGTGAACTACAATAAATACAACAAATATGGTCGCGAATACAAATAATGCATCGAGAAAAAGTAGAATATTCTCTGTTTTTTGAATAGAAGCCGCATACGCAAGTGTCATCGTCTTTTGCTCGATACCTTTTTGCTCTAGATTGGAATAAAACTCTTTACGAAAAGAGGCGTCAACTTGTGGCTTAAAAGAGTAGTAGATAATTCGACCGTCGCGACCATCAGGTAAAACAATGTCAAAGATATTTTTTTTGTTGCCGTTCACGTCTTTAAATGGCAGGTCTTTTTGTTGAAAATAAGACAACGAATGAGAACGCTCAAAAACACGGTCTTCAATCCAAACCTGAAAATATTCAGGATTCTCGCTCCTTTCAAATTCAGGCATAAACTCTCCTGAGAACTCAAATTCCAAACCGTGTTTGTATTCTTCGACTAAAGTAACCAGAAGAGAGGCTTTATTTAATAATACTGTCTCAAATTCATTATCGACCCATCTATCAATCACAACATCAATGGTTAACATAACCAAAGCAAGAATTAGAGATAAAGATACAGAAAGACTACGGACTAGATTGGTTCTTATCGAATTCATGATTCTAAAGCGACCATATAGCCAAAACCACGTTTATTTATGATAGGTAGCGTTCCTCCCGCGGCCCTTGCTTTTTTTCTAGCGGAAGACAAATGCGCTTCTATTGCATTTTTCGATATCGTGTCATATTGACCAGCAATATGTTCACTTAATTTTTCGGGAGACATCACCACATGTTTTTGTTTAAAAATACATTCAATCAATTTGTATTCATTAGGAGTTAAGTTGATCCGCTTCTCTTTGTAAGACAGCGTGACCAAATGAGTATTTAAAACAAAGTCATTAATTTTAATAACGTTATCATTAGTTAATAACCCTCCCCGTCTGGATAACGCTAACAGGCGAGCATGCAGTTCATCAAAAGAAAATGGCTTTGCTAAATAGTCGTCAGCACCAGTCATCAGTCCTTGAACACGATCTTCAGATTCGCCTTTTGCTGAAAGAATAAGTACCTTAAGAGCATTCTTACTGCGCCGAATTGTTTTTAAGATAGTAAGCCCATCAACATTGGGTAACATCAAGTCTAAGATCATAAGATCATACTCTTGCATTAA
Organism: Vibrio sp. TH_r3; assembly: GCF_033101115.1. NCBI lineage: Bacteria > Pseudomonadati > Pseudomonadota > Gammaproteobacteria > Vibrionales > Vibrionaceae > Vibrio > Vibrio sp. TH_r3. Next base: position 46,673 of record NZ_JAWMPW010000022.1, read on the forward strand.
AGCCATTGTTAATCCTTCGGAGCCATCTCCCGTATCATCCACCGTAAAACCCAGATTTTCTAAACCAATTTTTAAACTATTTCTAAGAGAAAGAGAGTCTTCAACTAACAGTAACTTCATCTGATATAGGTTCCCAACATTTTGATTACAGCATACTGCACCATAATTCTTAAGTTTTACTGAAGAAGTATGGTGCATTTGTATATTTTATGCTTGTAAATGTTCTCACTAGAATAGACTTTCTTACCAAAGCCCCCCTTTCGCAATGACACCTAGTAAGCTCGCGCAAGCGATTTTAATTTTGCTAAACACACTAAAAACTATAACGCTAAAACACTACGTATTAGATTTTTTAAGGGAAGAATGACTGAACGTCATAGTGACTATTATAGCGGTACTGCCAAAGCATCACGTAACCTGGCAGTACCATAAACAGACCAACTTGGTCTGCTTTTCAGTCTATTATAGAACCGGTTTCCAAGCTTTCTCAGGCAGCATATGGATACCACTTGTAAAATCATCACTATGTTCGAACATGTGTTTAACACCAGCGCCCATCAATGCTAAAGAAACATCAAAAGCATTCAAACTGTCACCATAGCCAGCGGTTAAATTGAACATTGCACCATTCGATAACGCATAGAAATAATGCTCGCCATCACGATATTCATAAATTTCTGGCATGATTTCTTCAACTTGGTATTGAGTTAAAGTATCGAGCCTAATCTCGTGGTTCACGTGTCCGACATTCATTAAAAACGTACCAGGTTTCAACTGCTTTAACATCGCTTCATTCAATACCCCAGATACTCCGGTTGCAGTGACAATAACATCAGCTTGATCAATCACTTCACTCAGTGTTGCAGTATGCCATCCGTCATAGGCGGCTAAAAGAGAGCGAGATGGATCATTTTCTGCCACAATTACCTGTCCACCAAAAGATTTTGCCGACGCAGCACACCCTTGGCCAACTAGGCCATAACCTATTACTACGACTTTTTTCTCGTGAAGTGACAAATGAGTACGTTCCATAAAGGCTTGCCATGCGCTCAATCCAACCATATGGCGATTATGTAACCCCTCTTTTGCATCAAGATCATCCCAGTTAAACACAGGGTGTTCTAATTGCAGTTTGTTTAGTGCTGATACTCCTGACCCCGTTCCTTCTAAGCTAGCCAGGACACCGTTATATTGTGAATTACCGTGATAAATAGCACCGAGTTGAGCACCAAATTCACATAAGTGCGTTGGTTGCCATTCCAGAGCCATATGCAAAGAAGCTTGCCAGTCTTTTTCACTCATGTTTTTCCAAGCGCTAGCCTCTGCTCCTATCGAAACGAGATACTCTACAACTTCATCTCGAACGGTAGTTGGGTTGCAGGTTGTGATAAATAGTTGACCACCCTGCTTTAAATATCCTTCATAAAACGACACCATTTTGATATCCAAGTGCGTACTGACGGCTAACTTTTTGTTTGCACAATTTTGCAGCTGTGAGACGACATTTGCAGTGCGTAGCATATGACGTTGGTTCCATGCCAAATCTTGATTAAAATTCATGTTTAGTCCTAATAGTGTTAACGCCCTTTGTAAGTATCTGCGTTAATTGGTATAAAAGAAAGATCTGCGTCTATCTTAATGTATGAATTATTTTTTAATAACAAATTGATTATACGATGTTTTTAGGGACGCTACTAACGCTATCCTAAGCTATAGAAAGCGATATAAAATCGAGTCCTGTTTTCTTATCATTACATTGAGATCAGTTACCTTGATATACACTCAATATCGCGACTTTTGGCTTTATCAATACATTCAGTTGATCGTATAAATGAATACAAGACATCAAATAACGGCTATCTAGAGGAACTAAAATTGGAATATATCTTGTCCGTGGTACTATTTGCCATTTCTTGCTCGGTAACTCCGGGTCCGAACAATATAATGGTCATGACATCCGGACTTAATTTTGGTGTTCGTAAAAGTTTACCTTTACTAGCAGGTATTTGTGTCGGCTTTACTATCATGTTGTTATTAGTAGGATTCGGATTTGGTCATCTATTTAATGTATTTCCTAAACTCAGCTTACTCATAAAAATAACCGGTACCGCCTATTTACTGTATTTAGCTTTACTTATTGCAACAAGTCGCAATATTGACCAAGAGAGCCAACGAATCAAACCTCTAGGTTTCTTGAAAGGTGCTTTATTTCAGTGGGTAAATGCTAAAGCTTGGGTGGTTGCTATTGGCGCTATTACCGCATTTACCACCGTTGGGGAACACTATGTGTTTCAAAATATAACAATTGCGATTACCTTTTTTGTCATTTCATTTCCATGCGTAGGTATTTGGTTAATGTTTGGCTCATTGCTTCGCCACTACCTCCAAAATGATCTATATTTACGTTGGTTTAATCTCTCAATGTCGTTGTTATTAGTTGTATCTGTCCTACCTGTAATTAGCGATATTTGGCAGCAGTTTATACATTGATTCACCTGTTCTTAATAACTAAAAAAGGTACGGTAACCACTTGTTAATCAGAATATAGATTAATGTTTCGCGCCATTGACATAACAGTGGCTTCAGTTGATTATTTTCTATTCAACCGGAAGATATCGCCGATATCATCTTTTGAATTGATAACCAAGTTACATCAACCTTAACAAGCATTGAAATTATGCCGACCAGCTAGGCTTGAGATAGCATTACGGTTGTGAAGCAACCTTCTCTTTCTTAAATGAAAGAAACCATAATACGTTGAATAAAATGGAGCTGATTAGTGAGTGTTAACACACCTGAAGGTTTAAAAAACGCAAAAGTTTTTGCCAATCAAGAGAGCGTCGTGGCAGGGAAAGAATGTTTTTGGCTGAATTCAGAAAAAATATCGTTTGAAGAAGCGCGCCAGTTAATCGATTTAACCGCAGCAGAAGAAATAGATGCCGCACAAAGGCTCGATCGCTTTGCGCCTTATATTGCAACTGTTTTTCCTGAAACTAAAGCTGCTCACGGTAGGATTGAATCCGCTATCGTTGATGCTCCTGATATGCAAGCAGCCATCGAGTCGTTGTTCGGTTTCCCAGCGGTTGGCCGTTTAATGATAAAATTAGATTGTGATTTGCCTATCTCCGGTTCTATTAAAGCTCGTGGCGGTATTTATGAAGTGTTAAAGCACGCTGAAACACTGGCTATAGAGAACGGCTTATTGTCTGATGACGACGATTATTCCATATTTGCCTCAGAGAAATATCGTCAATTTTTCCGTCACTATTCTCTGGTTGTGGGGTCGACTGGCAACTTGGGAATGAGTATTGGGATCATGGGCGCGTGCTTGGGTTTTAATGTTTCCGTCCATATGTCGGCGGATGCACGTCAATGGAAAAAAGATCTGCTACGTTCAAAAGGCGTTACTGTAATAGAGCATTCAGATGACTACGGTTGTGCCGTTATTGAGGGCCGTAATGAAGCCTCGAACAACCCAAACTGCCACTTCGTTGACGACGAAGACTCTATTGATCTGTTTTTAGGTTATTCCGTTGCAGCTCGTCGTTTGAAACAGCAACTCGCTGAACAAAATGTGCAAATTGATTCTGACCATCCACTGTTTGTTTATCTTCCTTGTGGCGTTGGCGGAGGGCCTGGCGGTGTGTCATTTGGGTTAAAACTGGTTTTTGGCGATGCTGTTCGTTGTATCTTTGTTGAACCAACACAAGCACCAGCGGTGCTGATTGGACTCGGCTCTGGAATGGATGAACATGTCAGTGCAAAAGATTATGGTTTAGAGGGCAAAACCCTCGCCGATGGCCTTGCAGTTAGTCGGCCGTCTGGTCTTGTTTGTAGGTTAATGCGACCACTTATTGATGGTGTGGTTACAGTCGATGATGCAAGGCTTCATCCTTATCTTACTCTCGCTTGGGATACTGAAAACATTAAGTTAGAACCTTCTGCCACCGCTGGTTTTTTTGGTTATTGTAAAACGACGCAGTCTTCCGACTATTTAACAAGTGAAAAGCTTGCCAAAGTAATGAAAAATTCGACTCATATCGTATGGGCTACGGGAGGAAGCATGGTGCCAAAGCAAGAATGGGAGCGTTATTATGATAATGGCAAAAAACATCTACCGGTTAACCGTTAAACTAAAATATCAAAGCACTTTGGGTAAACCCTAGTTTTGAATTTTAATTTTACTGTTCTATTACTATTTTAGCTAAGTACGTACTTCTGTGGATTTATCGGAGCTTACACATCGATTATTGCTATATTCGCTGTTGGCATCAATTCATTGTGCAATAATCTCTTGGTGAATAATATGAATACGATGCGGTTTATCTGTCACGAGTAACCAAGGTTGAACACCGTAATTACTCGTGACCTATGTTTTAGAATACGTTTTGCCACATGTCCATATCAATCTCTCGATCCAAACGTAAGTACTGTTATTAACTTGCTAATACACAAATACTATCCTTTGGAAAATGCAGTTTGATTATATCTCCAGTATTGAAAGCGGCCTCCTTGTCAGCGTTTACCACAATCTCTCCCAAATCCGTCGCGACCTCATATTGATAGTCTTCACCTAAATACGTTCGCACTGTTACGGCCCCTTCGAAGAAAGATCCGCTCCCCTGACCTATTGCAATATTTTGAGGTCTGATAGCAATTTTCTTGGCATTTTGAACATCTTCGGCCTCTATCTCTTGGCCATTGCTCAGTTTATATACGCCATCACCAACTTTAGTGACATCGAAAAGATTCTTAAAGCCGACAAAATCTGCAACGAAAATAGACTTGGGATTACTGTAAATATTTTCTGGTGAATCGTACTGCTCTATCTTGCCATTATTCATAATGGCAACTTTATCTGAGATAGAAAAACATTCTTCCTGATCATGGGTAATCAGGATGGTTGTTATTTTGAACTTCTGCTGCATTCTTTTGATTTGAGATCTCATCTCAATTCGCAACTTAGCATCCAAATTAGAAAGCGGTTCATCTAATAGCAACAAGTTAGGAGAAATAACCAATGCTCTAGCAAGAGCCACCCTTTGCCTTTGTCCACCACTCAATTTTTCAGGCTTTCGATCCTTTAATGACAGTAATTCTACTGTCTCAAGGATATCAAGAACCATTTTCTTCGCTTCATCTTTCGGAACTTTCCTTAATCTTAGCCCATAAGATACGTTTTCAAATACTGTCATATTTGGAAACAAAGCGTAAGATTGAAAAACTATACCGAAATTTCTCTTGTTTACAGGTACTTTGGAGTAATCTTCATTATCAATAAGAATCTCTCCACCAGCCGCCTCTAAAAATCCAGCAACAGCTTTTAGGGTAGTCGTTTTACCACAACCAGAAGGGCCTAAAATAGAAACTAATTTTCCATCTTCTATTTCAAGGTTATAGTCTTCCAATATATTAACTTTACCGTCGTAAGATACCTTTAAATCATTAAGTACCAATCTTGCCATTACTTTTCTACCTTCCGTAGTTATTTAGACCCAAAGTCTTTTCAATTAGGTATGTTATTCCAATTGTTATGATCAGTAGGATCACTGACACTGCTGCAACAGTGGGATCACCATATTTTTCAACATCTTGCATCATAATAATAGGGAGTGGTGTCGAGCCTCTTCCATACAAGAAAATGGATATAGGGATATCGTTAAATGATGTAATAAAAGACAGGACTGATGCCGATATTATGGCCGGAGTAATACTTGGCACTAATATATGCAGAATAAAATCTTTCTTTGTTGCACCCAAGCTCTCAGCTGCATCTTCGATAGTAAAATCAAACTTGTCAAAGGCACCACCAATAACCCTAATGGTATAAGGAAACAAGACTATAATGTGAGCCGACATCAGAACCAGTAATTTAGGTAGCTTGATATCAAACTCTTTCGCAATAAAAACCCAACCTAAAAAGAGGGAATAACTCAGCACAATACCTGGTATGAGTACTGGAGAGAAAAAAACATTTTTTATCGACTTGGTAAATCGGTCCTTAAATTTTGCTAATCCATAAGCGACAGGCACACCAAAACATAATGAAATGATTGTTGCTACAATCCCAACTTGGAAACTAATGGCAAAGCCCGATATATAACTGCTATTGAAGGCATTTTCATACCACTTTAATGAAAAGCCTTCGATAGGATATGTCAGTATATCTTCACTATTGAAGGACGCGACAACCGTGATAAACAAAGGAAAAAGCAGATAAAAGAATACAAGGCAGACAAACGCTGTGAGTAGTTTACTTTTCTTCATTTTTGCCTCCAACCAAACTCGCTGATTTATTAACCAAGGTTATAACCACAACGGTTAAAGCAAACAGAAAAATAGAAATTGAAGACACCAATTCCCAACGACCAAGAGTTGTTCCATACTGTTGAACCAAAGTAGCAAGAACCACTGTTCTTGTTCCGCCGAGTATATTAGGGGTTGTATATGCAGTCAGAGTTGCAGTGAACACCAATACAATACCGACAATAATGCCAGCGACGGAATTTGGAATAATCACATTAAAAAAGGTCTGAAGCCTAGATGCTCCTAGACTTATTGAAGCATCTTCTATCTCTTCTGAGATGTTATCCATCACACCTATCAGAGAGACAATCATGAGCGGAAGAAATATATAAGTCGAACCAATAATAACGGCGAGCTTTGAGTACATAAAACTAATAGGTTCACTTATAAAGCCTAAGTCATGTATCAGCCTACTTAAAATGCCATCGTATCCGAGAATAATCATCCATGAAATACTTCTTACAACCGCATTGGTTAAAAGAGGAAAAAGCGTTAAAAGAAGCAGAATGTTTTTTAACCTACCCTGTGTCCTAGAAATGAAATATGCCGTTG
>NZ_JAWMPW010000023.1:0-50955 GCF_033101115.1 Vibrio sp. TH_r3
GCGTTTTTACGCTGCCTTTTTTTGTTATAATGTTTTATGCGTAAAACAAATATACCGGTGTTTTTAGCCCTAAAACTGATAATGTAGTGGGATTGGCATGGCTAGATTAATTAAAAAGCTGATATCGCTATCTGAATCAAGTAGCGATGTAGAAATGAAGATCGCTCAACAACTGCTTAGGCCTGATATTGATATCTCTGAGATGAGTGCTATTGCACTTGGCCGCTTATGTGGTGTGAGTAATGCTTCAATAGTACGTTTCGCACAGAGTTTGGGCTATAAAGGTTATTCAGTATTTAAACTCGATTTTGTTGCTGAACAAAAAAATCACAATCGATCGCGCGTTTTGAATGACTTTGATCATGCTGGATCCAGTAATTCGATTATTGAAAGCTCTGTCTATTTATTGCAGCAACATTTGCACTGTACCTTTGAGAATGTCTTAAATACAACGGTTGAAGCGGCCGCTAAGGCGATACATGAATCCGGTCGTGTTGTGATTTTAGCATTAGGTACCTCTTCTATTGTGGCCAATTCAATTAGTCAAAAACTTATGTTGCTTAATAAGGCGGTTACATATCAGCCTGATGCCATAATACAAGATCAGTATTTGTTGCAGTTTACTGATAATGATGTCGTGTTAGCGCTTAGTGTGGCAGGAGAAACTGAACAAATAAATAGTAAAATAGCTATCGCTAAAGCTCGTGGCTGCCAGGTCGTATCAATAACTCAAGCTAAACATTCAAAGTTGCATGAACTGTCTGATGTCGTTCTTCCTTTTATCAATGACGAAGGCAATGAAGAGATATTCAACAGTATTGTGCCCATATCTCAACTTGCATTATTTGATGTTGTGTTTAATCGGTTGATTGCCATCGAGGCTGAAACGAGTTCTGAGTTAATGGAACAAAGAAAACGAGCGGTTATCAGCGCTAATTTAATGTAGAAAGACTTTGTTGTAGAGAAAATTCTTTGTAAAAAATGCGCTTATAGAAGATAGGGCGTAGAGAGTAAAGTAACGCCTCTACGCCGTGATTTTGCGTCTTAGAGCTATTTTCTTAGTGTTATTTATAGAGCTATTTATTGCGTTTTACGCTTAAATGCGCGAGTGAAATTAACGCATCTTTATATTCTGATTCAGGTATAGCGCGTAATTCATTGATGGCTTTATCCGCTTCATTGTAAGCCACCTGAGTGGTGTATTCTAAAGCGCCCGTCTCATGTAAAGTAGCAAGAATTTCATCTAATCGTTCCATTCCATTGGCTTTTTCAATGGCCTCACGAATCATCATTCTTTGTTGTTCATTGCCATGTTGCATTGCGTAAAGTAGGGGAAGTGTTGGTTTGCCTTCCGCTAAGTCATCACCAACATTTTTGCCCATTTCTTTTCCGTCGGCCGTGTAATCGAGAACATCATCAATTAATTGGAAGGCAGTGCCTAAATATTTACCATAGTTTTGCATGGCAACTTCAACGTGCTCTGGAGCATCATTTAGTATCGCGCCTATTTGAGTCGCAGATTCAAATAGGCGAGCCGTTTTCGAATAGATAACTTGCATGTAACTTTCTTCAGATGTGTCAGGATCGTTGCAATTGATCAATTGCTGAACTTCTCCTTCAGAAATCACATTGACTGCTTCACTCATTAAAGAAAGGATCTTTAATGATCCTAGACTCGTCATCATTTGGAAAGCTCGCGTGTACATGTAATCGCCGACCAGAATACTTGACGCGTTACCAAACGCGATATTTGCAGTTTCTTTTCCTCTACGCATATCTGATTCATCAACAACGTCATCGTGCAGAAGAGTCGCTGTATGAATGAATTCGATAAAAGCGGCTGCCATTTGATGATCTTGCCCTTTGTATCCCAGAGCTCTTGCTGTTAAAAGAGCCAAAAGAGGCCGGATGCGCTTGCCCCCTCCACTTATAATATAAAAACCAAGTTGGTTTATTAATGTTACTTCTGAGTTGAGTTGTGCTTGAATTATTTCGTTCACTTTTGCCATATCATTGGCAGTCAGTGTTTGGATAGCTTTAAAATCCATGTTCATTCCGGCTAAGTTTAGGCCCGATAAAGGGGAGCTGTTTCTAATTATTGTGTAATAATACACTAAAAATCATTGTAAAATGTACGTTCTAGAGGCATGATTCTCTCACTTTTGTTTGGCGATTATGTTTTCGCCATTTATTTACAAATATGGCTTGTCATAGGAAGTACATTCACGTAGAATCTGCGCCCTATTGATGATTAGTTTAGCGCACACCCCAAATGCTCGTACAATTGCATAGGCTGTGCGGAAAAAGCGGAGTAAAAAATGTACGCTGTTTTCCAATCTGGTGGTAAACAACACCGAGTAAGCGAAGGTCAAACCCTTCGTTTAGAGAAATTAGACGTTGAAACTGGCGCAACAGTTGAGTTCGATACTGTTCTTATGGTTGCTAATGGTGAAGAAATTGCTGTTGGTGCACCTCTTGTTGAGGGCGGTAAAGTAACTGCGGAAGTGGTTCAACACGGTCGTGGCGATAAAGTTAAAATCGTTAAGTTCCGTCGTCGTAAGCACTCTCGTAAACAACAAGGCCATCGTCAGTGGTTCACTGAAGTGAAAATCACTGGCATCAGCGCTTAATTTAGTTAGGAGAGATATACAATGGCACACAAAAAAGCTGGCGGTTCTACTCGTAACGGTCGCGATTCAGAAAGCAAACGTCTTGGCGTTAAGCGTTTTGGTGGCGAATCAGTTCTAGCGGGTAATATCATCGTTCGTCAACGTGGTACTAAGTTCCACGCGGGCACAAACGTTGGTATCGGTAAAGACCATACTCTTTTTGCTTTATCGGAAGGTAAAGTGAAGTTTGAAGTAAAAGGTGCTAAAAACCGTAAGTTCGTAAGCATCGAAACTGAGTAATTTAGTTTCAAGCTGAATTTAAAAGCCCTGCCAATTCGGCGGGGCTTTTTATTTATAGAAAATAGAGTACTTATAAGAAAGCTGGGTACTTATAGAAGAGCATAAAGAACGGAGCTTTCCTTTATTGTTAAGGAAAGGGGCTTTCTTTATGTTCTATTGAATAGATAGCATTGGATCTTGGGTGATCGATCAGATTAATTTGGATCTGCTAGAATAGTATCAATCTATTAAGATGATATTGCACCCAATGCGGAGTTAAGAGATGAAGTTCGTAGATGAAGCGGTTGTAAAAGTAGAAGCTGGTGATGGCGGTAACGGTATTGTTAGTTTCTGGCGAGAAAAATTTGTAACCAAAGGTGGCCCTGATGGCGGCGACGGTGGTGATGGCGGTGATGTCTACCTTGTTGCTGATGAAAATTTAAATACCCTTATTGATTACCGCTTTCAGCGTTTTTATGCTGGTGAACGTGGTGAAAATGGACGTGGTGGCAATTGCACGGGTAAGCGTGGTAAAGATAAAATTTTACGCGTACCTGTTGGTACCCGTGCTGTTGATATTCATACAAATGAAGTCGTTGGTGAAGTCGCAGAGCATGGTAAAAAAGTCATGATAGCCAAAGGTGGCTGGCATGGGTTGGGTAATACTCGTTTTAAATCTTCAGTGAATAGAGCGCCTCGTCAAAAGACAATGGGAACCAAAGGAGAAGTGAGAGAGTTACGTTTAGAGCTTCTTCTTTTAGCTGATGTGGGCATGCTAGGATTACCGAATGCTGGAAAATCCACCTTTATTCGTTCTGTTTCAGCTGCCAAACCAAAAGTCGCTGATTATCCATTTACCACTTTGATCCCTAGTTTGGGTGTTGTAAGTGTTGTTCCGGGTAAGAGTTTTGTGGTTGCCGATATTCCTGGTCTTATTGAAGGTGCAGCTGAAGGTGCTGGATTAGGTATTCGTTTCCTTAAGCATTTAGAACGCTGTCGAGTTTTATTGCATATGGTCGACATTATGCCTATAGATGGCAGTGATCCGGTGCAAAATGCATTAACTATTATCGATGAACTGGAACAATACAGTGATAAAGTTTCTCAAAAGCCTCGCTGGTTGATCTTTAATAAGGTCGATTTACTTCCTGAACATGAAGCAGATGAAAAGATCCAAGAGATCTTAGATGCGCTAGGTTGGGAAGAGCAATTTTTCAAAATTTCTGCCGTTAATAAAAGTGGTACAAAAGAGCTTTGTTACAAGCTAGCTGATTTTATGGATTCTTTACCTAGAGAAGAAGTAGAGATTAGCGAAGAAGAGAAAGTCGATTTCATGTGGGATGATTACCACAAAGATGCTATCTCTGGAAAAGATGTTATTACTGAAGATGGTTGGGATGATGATGATTGGGATGACGATGAAGATGACGGTCACGTTATCTATGTACGTGAATAATGATTATTAAATGACTCTTATCAATAGAACCGCAACATTTGTTGCGGTTTTTTTATATTCAAATCATTTTATAGCGATCGATTTTAATGCAATATAGATGTTACAGAATGCAAACACTATAACTCGGTAATGAAAAAGGATTGTTGGTGGAAACGATATCAAGCGTAGAGAAAGGTTCGAATATAGAAGCAAAATCGAATTCTAATATAGAAGAGAGGCAACGTGCGATTTCTCGGCTTATTGCCCAAGCAGGACAGATGTTACTCGCACATGGGGCTGAAAGTACTCTGGTTGGCGACATAATTAGGCGCATGGGATTAGCAAGTGGTGCCGATGAAGTTGAAGTTTCTTTATCTGCTAATGCGATCGTCGTAACTACCTTTATTCAAAATCGCTGTATGACTACTACACGTAGAGCTCCCGACCGTGGTATTAATATGCGCGTAGTTACTCAAATTCAACGTATTTGTATTATGATGGAAAAAGGAGTTTTAAATCACGCTTTTGCCCAAGATCGGCTAAATAAGATCAGTCCAGCTAGATATAACCGCTGGATTGTGGTCGTTATGATCGGTTTATCTTGTGCATCTTTTAGCCACTTAGCCGGTGGTGATTGGGCTATTTTTGCTATGACATTTCTAGCCTCTGCAGTCGGCATGATCGTAAGGCAAGAGATCGGACATCGACATTTTAATCCGCTAATTAATTTTGCAGTTACCGCATTTGTGACAACACTAATTTCTGCACAAGCCATGGTTTTAAGTATAGGAAATCAACCATTTATCGCAATGGCATCATCTGTGTTGATGTTAGTTCCCGGCTTTCCCTTGATTAATTCGGTTGCTGATATGGTTAAAGGTTATATAAACATTGGTATCGCGCGCTTTGTAATGGGTAGCTTATTAACGTTGGCGACTTGTTTAGGTATTGTTGGTGCGATGACTGTAGTTGGCGTATGGGGGTGGATAGAATAATGGATTTATTACTTGGGCTTTTAAATGATATGTTTTTTGCTTCCATACCTGCGGTCGGTTTTGCTCTGGTGTTTAATGTGCCGCAAAAAGCACTGAAATATTGTGCCATTGGTGGTGCTATTGGTCATGGTTCTCGTTATCTTATGCTGCAGTATGGAATACCAATTGAATGGGCCACGTTCTTTGCTGCAACTACGGTTGGTATGATTGGCGTTTACTGGTCACGTAAATTTTTAGCTCACCCCAAAGTTTTTACCGTCGCGGCTTTAATACCTATGGTTCCTGGTGTTTTTGCTTATAAAGCGATGATTGCGTTAGTAGAAATAAATCATTTAGGCTATACGCCTGAGCTTGTGTCTGTTTTAATGGAGAACTTTTTAAAAGCGATGTTTATTATTGCAGGGCTTGCGATAGGGTTGGCCACGCCTGGATTATTGTTTTATCGACGTCGCTCAGTTATTTAACCGAATGATAGAAGCAGAAGATAATGAAAATTAGCATGATAGCCGCTATGGCAGATAATAGAGTAATTGGTAAAGATAATCAGATGCCTTGGCACTTACCTGCTGATTTTGCATGGTTTAAACGTTGTACAATGGCAAAACCAATTATTATGGGGCGCAAGACTTATGAGTCGATTGGACGCCCTTTACCTGGTCGAAAAAATATCGTGGTTAGCCGTGATCAATCGTTAAATTTACAAGGGGTAGATTGTGTTACTTCTATAGAGAAAGCAATTGAATTGGTTGATGATCAAAACGAAGTAATGATTATTGGTGGCGGTTCGATTTACCACGAGTGTTTACCTCTAGCTAACTGTTTATATTTAACTTACATTGATCTGCATGTTGATGGCGATACTCAGTTTCCTGAGTTAGGTGAAGGTTGGACTGAAACTTACTCTGAGACATATTGCGCTGACGAAAAAAATGCTCACAATATGCGATTTGTCATTTTAGAAAGGTAATAGTTTCTCCACTAATAAAGTATAGAGAATATACAATAGCTAAAGCGTCCTATGCCTCGTAAGTGGTTAAATAGCGGGAATAAAATAGTTAATATGTCAGCATTATAAATAATGCTGACTTAGAAGTGAGATAGGCTTTTTTGACTAAAGAAGGTTTTATCTTCCCAACGAAGCATGGTTAACGTTCCTCCCCAAACGCAACCGGTGTCTAAACCGACCACGTGCTTATTTTGAAAACCAGACAGTGCTGCCCAATGACCAAATAGAATCGTCTTTTCTAGTTTAGTTCTCTGTTTGAGCTTGAACCAAGGCACTAACTTTTTAGAGGATACTTCGCTTGGTGGGAGCTTGCATAGCATGTCAAGTCGGCCATCGGTGAAGCAGTAGCGCATACGTGTAAATGCATTGATAATATATCTATAACGTTCAATACCTTGCAGTTCATCATCCCAGTAATTAGGTGAATTGTCGTACATCTGTTGAATAAGTAACGCCCATTTATCTTCTTTAAGTAAAGTTGCGATCTCTTTTGAAGCGGCTCTGGCTTGATTTAAATCCCATTGAGGGGATATACCAGCGTGGCAGACGACAAACTCTTCGTGTTCAGCCAGTAAAGGCTGTTGTCTTAGCCAATCTAGCAGTGCTTGTTTATCGGGAGCCGACAAAATAGGCGAGGTTTTATCTTTTTTCTTTGCTGGATGAACTCCCAATGAAACAGCAAGTAAATGTAGATCATGGTTACCCAGAACGGTTACAGCTGCCGAACCTAGCGACTTTACAAAACGCAATGTTTCTAAAGATTTAGGGCCTCTAGCAACGAGATCACCAGCAAACCAGATCGTATCGAATTTTGGATCAAAGTTTGCTTTGTTCAAAAGCAGTTGTAATTCGTCAAAACAGCCTTGGATATCTCCAACAATATAGTTTGCCACGTCATTTACCTTTAAAAAGTCGCAAGGAATTAATTCACAATATTGGGAATAGCCAAACTAAAAGGTTCGATTTCAACAATGAACTCTTTTTCGTTTGAATCATGCATTACATATTGACCTTGCATGACACCGACTGGTGTTTCAATTGCTGTTGCACTAGTGTATGTATATTCATCATTACTTGCGATAAATGGTTGTTTTCCTACCACACCTTCGCCTTCTATTGTTATTTGTTTTCCGTCAGAGTCGGTTATTAACCAGCGCCGTCCAATCAGTTGAACGGTTTGATTACTCAAATTCTTAATGGTTATTATATAGGCGAATACATAACGCTTATTTTCTGGTTGAGATTGCTCTTCGACATATTTAGCCTGCACTTGGCACTTTATACAAGGTTGAATAACGTCCATGTTCACCTCACGAATTGGATTGCAGTTGATGACAATATAACTATAACAACTTAATTTTCTTGTTGTGATTCGTCGTGATTTGCGTCTAACCAGTTTGCAATATCAACAAATTGTTTTAACGTCAGATTTTCTGGGCGCATACTAGGATTGACACCTAATTGCTCCAATATTTCTATATCTAATAAACCTCTGTAGCAATTTCGAACGGTTTTACGTCTTTGATTGAAGCCCGTTTTACATACTGTTTCTAACCACTTTAAACTGGAAGCAGGATAAGGTAGCTTTTCATACGGAATCAGTCGTACTACAGCAGAATCGACTTTTGGTGGCGGTATAAATGCACTTGGCGGTACTTCGAGTACTGGTACTACTTTACAGTAGTATTGAGCCATAACCGTAAGACGGCCGTATGTTTTGCTACCAGGCCCAGCGGCTAATCTGTTCACCACTTCTTTTTGTAACATAAAGTGCATGTCACTAATTTCTTTGTGAAACTCAAAAAGATGAAACATTAATGGTGTCGATATGTTGTATGGCAGGTTACCAAAAATGCGTAATTTATTATTCGGCTTTACCAGTTGAGTAAAGTCGAATTTCATTGCATCACCTTCATGAATGGTCAGTTTTGACGCTAAATCAGGATGGTTACGTAATCGTTCAGCAAGATCTCTATCCAGTTCGATAACAGTGAATTTATCCACTTCTTTACCGACAGGTTCGGTAAGTGCGCCTAAGCCTGGACCTATTTCAACTAAGTTTTGCCCCGGAAGTGGGTTTATTGCTGAAACAATTCCATCTATAACATAAGGATCATTTAGGAAGTTTTGACCAAAACGTTTTCTCGCTTTGTGCCCTAAGTGGACATCATTTATCATTGTTTATTCTCAACTAATTCTATCGCGTATTTGAGGGCGGTATGGAAACTTCCTGTGTCCGCTTGCCCTGTACCTGCCAGATCTAACGCCGTACCATGATCGACAGAGGTTCTTATATAGGGTAGACCAAGCGTAATATTTACTGAACGTCCAAAACCCTTATATTTTAAAACAGGTAATACTTGGTCGTGGTACATACCAAGTACAGTATCTGCTTCTGCTAAATATTTTTCACTAAAGATGGTATCGGCAGGCAGTGGCCCGATTAGGTCAAAAGACGATTCTTTTGCTAACTTTTGTAGCGTAGGAGTGATCGTTTTTATCTCTTCATCACCTAAGCAACCATCCTCTCCTGCATGTGGATTTAGCCCACAAACGTAAATTTTAGGCGCTGCAATGGCGAATTTAGTTACCAAGTCTTTATGAAGGATGCGGATTATACTCTCTAGTCGCTCGGCTGTAACGGCTTTTGATATAGAAGTTAACGGTAAATGAGTGGTTACCAAGGCTACGCGTAACCCTTCTGTTGCTAACATCATGACAACTAAAGGAGTATTGGATTTTTCAGCAAAAAATTCGGTATGACCACTAAAAGGTACTCCAGCACGATTTATCACACCTTTATGCACTGGTCCGGTTACTACTGCGTCAAATTCACCACTCACGCAACCATCATTGGCTCTTTGTAAGGTAGCGAGTACATAAAGAGCATTGTTTGGGTTAAGTTCGCCAGAAGTACAAGACTGATTTAATGCGATATGTTCTACCACCAATGAACCCGCTTTTTGTGGTTTTGCTGGCAGACTTTGATCATAATCGAGTAGTTCAACCGTAATACCAAGTTTTACTGCTCTTTCTGCCAGCATCGCTTTATCCGCACAAACGATAA
The DNA here is from genome assembly GCF_033101115.1 of Vibrio sp. TH_r3. Lineage (NCBI taxonomy): Bacteria > Pseudomonadati > Pseudomonadota > Gammaproteobacteria > Vibrionales > Vibrionaceae > Vibrio > Vibrio sp. TH_r3. The sequence continues at coordinate 9,392 of NZ_JAWMPW010000023.1, forward strand.
TTTGATGTTGCCAATCTGATTGGGATAAGGCTAAAACTAAATCCGGTCCTATACCCGCAGGTTCTCCTGCCGTTACGATTATTCGTCTTGTTGACATTACTGTACTTCACCTTGTTCATTTTCAAGCACTTCGACAAATGCGCTTGCTCTTATTTCTTGCATCCAGGCAGACGCCTCCTCATTAAATTTACGGTTAAATAGAATTCGGTAAGCTCTGTTAGTTAAAGCCGTATCGGTTTTATCAACGTTACGTCTATCTAACACTTCAACAATATGCCAACCATGAACCGTTTTAAATGGTTCACTAATTTGATGAAGTGGTAGAATTTCAACTTGATGTTTAAATTCTGGTACATATAAATCAGGTGTTTGATAGCCCAACTCTCCGTTTTGTGTCGCAGAACCAGGATCTTGGCTATATTGTGTAGCCAGTTTCGCAAACGTTGTTTCACCGGATTTTATTTGATCTATGAAACTCAATAATTGCTTTTTAGCGCCTTCATCGCTTAGGATCACCGATGGTTTAATTAGAATATGTCGAGCGTTTACTTCTGTTACTGAAACGGTTTCTAAGCCACGTGTATCACTAATTTTAAGAATATGCATGCCAACACCACTACGGAAAGGTCCGATTATTGAGCCAGCGGTTTGGGTAGTGATTTGATCAGCAAATATGGTTGGCATTTCTTCTTTACGTAGCCAACCCCAATCACCACCATTTAATGCTTTAGGTCCTTTGGAATGAGTGATTGCCATGGTAGAAAAATTTTCACCTGCATTGAGTTTATCAACTATGTCTTTAGCTTCATTTTCTAGCTGTTGTTTGTCGATATTGTCTTCAAAGCGTAATTGAATATGTTGAATTTTATACTGTACCGACGTGTTGGTTTCCTTGGCAAGTTGGGTAGCAAGGCTTTCCACTTCAGCAGGAAGAATATTCACTCGACGTCGAACCAGAGCATTTCTGGCTTCTGATATAGCAATTTCTTTTCTTAATTGCTCACGAAAGGTCGAATAATCTATGCCATCATTGTTAAGAGAAATACGTAACTGTTCAGGCGTCATTTCTCTTTCTTTCGCTACATCGACGAGTGCTTGATTTAAATTATTGTCATCAATTTTAACCCCTAAACGCTCAGCTTCTTGGTATTGGATTGCATCAACAATTAATTTTTCGACTACTTGTTCTCTTAATACATCTAAAGAAGGCAATGATTGGTTATTTTTTTTTGCATTGTTATTTAGCGTTAGTAGTGCTGAGTCAATATCACTTTGTAAAATAACACCGTTATTTACAATTACAGCGATATTATCTAACTCAACTGGAGTAGCAAAACTTGACGCCGTAAATAAAGACATCAAGCCTATTAGAGTGTGTTTCCACATTTTCATGTAATGATTACCAACAAATTATTATTGCGCAATTGCAATACTATTAATTATTTAAATAGAAAGGTCGACTATAGCCTAAAGAGCTATTAGAAGAATCTACACCTGCTAATCCTGACCCACCGGATAGTGTCTGACCAAATCCTATAATACCAAAGTTTATCGTGAAATTTTGTTCGTAAGTTGGAGAGCCAACGCCAATTTCATCCCAATCATATAGTTGGTTGCTGTAGGAAAATCCAATATACCAACAGTCACTGGTATAGTTGACCCCAGCTAACCACTCAAGGTTCACTTTTTCGTTAGTATCATAATAATATTGGCCATTTAATTTCCAATGACGACCCAAATTATAAGATGTTACGAAACCTAATTGGCTGATCCCTTCGCGCGTGTAAGAGTAATCATCGTCTTCGTCAATATAATCGACATTACTGGTTATATAATCATATGATACATATCGGTAGTTTATTTGACTGTATCCCGAGGCGTAGCGGTATTCCAAAGTGCTATCTGCTAACTGAACTTGTGAAGATGCACTATCATATTGAAAACCTGCTTGATAGAACAAATAATCATCGTAATTAAATTCGGCATCCAATGCCCAAGCAGAAAAATAAGAAGATTCGTCAGAATCGGAACTGTTGTCATTGTATGATTTGTTTAGATAAATAATTTGTCCAAAAGACAAATTCATCCGCTCAGTGAACTCATCATCAAAGAATCGTGTAGACGCTCCATAGCTAAACTGGTTAGCAGGGGCGATGTAGTCAATACTACTGTATTTTTGACTACGAAAAAGGCCATCATAATCAAGTTGTAGCTTAGTTGTATCGTAATTGGAATAGATTCCAGATTGATCTATATCAGGTACATAAAGGTACTGAATTTGTGGTTCAAGGGTTTGGGTAAAGTTACCAAATGTACTGGAATCACGTTCGAAATAGATGCCTGAATGCAGCCTTAATTGAGGCACCGTTCTGGATACCTGATCTTCATAATCATCGTCATCAATGTCTTTTAGATCTTGTTCATAGTAGCTTTGAAACAGTTTTGCCTCAGCAGTAAATGTACCCCAAGAGTTCGATAAAGGCAGAGCTAATGTTGGTTCTACATGCACCCGAACCGCGTCGGGACTATCAGTATCATCGGTAGCAAAGCGACTGATTTGACTTTTCATCGCAAAATCGAGTTTTGAGTAGAAGTGAGGAGCGTAATAGTTGTGCTCTAGTTGTGGCATGATTCTATAAGGATAAGTGCTTTCTGATAGTACCTGGAAGTCCCTCACACTGAGCGTAGTATCCCAAGAATCTGAACGATAAGAGACTTTTCCCGATTGAAGAAGTTGGCCATCTTCACGATTACCGATACTGGAGTCGACATCGGTAAAGTAACTGATGTCACCGACTTTTGAATAATCGACTTCAAATTTCCACGAATTTCGGAATACGCCACTATGGCTCCAGTTGAAACCCCAACGGTCCCCTTCGTCTGTATATTTCGCATCATCTGGAAGATATTCAGTTTCTATCGAACCTTGTCCAATGCCGGTTAAGTAACGAAATTTAGAATTAAGCTGCGTACCTCTTTCGGACATGTAGTTGATGTCGGTTTGTAAATCGTATTCAGGTGCAAGGTTCCAATAGATGGGGATCGATATGCCCATTCCGTCCGTGCTATCGTAAGATACGCTTGGGTACAGAAAACCAGTTTTTCGAGTATCTCCAATGGGGATAGTCAAATAAGGTAAATAGAAAACGGGAACAGTAAGAATTTCAACTCTTGGGTTGTAAAGTGTTGCTTCTTCATCAGTTTGATCTATTTCGATAGAGGATGCACGCAGGCGCCAAGAATTATCGCCTTCAGGGCAAGAAGTAATAGTACCATCTTCTAATTCATAGAAAGTTTTATCTTTTTGATAAATAACTTTCGCATCACCTCGGCCATCTTCGCAAAGAAATTCATACTGAGTGTTCTCTAACGTCGCCATATCGGAATTTAAGTGAGCCGTTGCTTTATCTGAAACGGTTTTTAATTGACCATCGTACGAGCGCACATTGCCTTCTGCAACGACGATACTATCTTGTTGGTGTAAGGTGACAGTATCTGCTGATATGCGTTTATCGCCCTGTGTTATAACTACATCGCCTTGATAGATAGCTTGATCGCCATTGATAGCTTCAACGCTATCGGCTTCAACAGTAACAGGAAGATCTTCAGTTGGCGTGTTCACAATCAAACATTGATCTGCAGAGGGCATTTCTTGCACACTAGAGTCTTGTGAAGGTTCAGCTTGAGTTGTTGGCACGAATACGGCTGCACTAATGGATACCGTTAGCAGAGTGCGAGGAAAATATGGCATCTAGTTTAACTATCCTGTGTAACTTGATTTATTCAGAGGTCAAATAGACCTGCTCTGATGTAAAACGTTCCTTATGATAACCTGAACTTGCGATAATGGGCATTAAAAACACAGTTATCAATAAAAACAGTGTTAACTGTAAGAACAAGGTTAACTAATGAGATATGTCGCTTTATCGTTATCCAGAACGGTACAATATTAGCGTAAATTTAGATACTATATCAGTAGTATAAATAGCAAAAAATCACAATTGAGAGCGCAATAATGCAAATTTTTGGGAAAATTTTAGGTTTATTTTTTGGTTTCCTGTTTGGGGGAGCATTTGGCGCTGTCTTTGGCTTATTTTTAGGTCATCAATTTGATAAAGCAAGAAGACTAAGCCAAGCAGGATTTAGAGCGTCTAGTGCGTTTTCTGGTGGTCCAAATCAAGCAGAAAGACAAGCCGAGTTTTTTAAGGCTGCGTTTTCTGTCATGGGACATGTAGCAAAGGCAAAAGGCCAAGTTACGAAAGAAGAAATTCAACTTGCAGCGACAATGATGCAACGTATGCAACTTCAAGGTGAACAAAAAAAAGCGGCACAAAATGCTTTTCGCGAAGGTAAAGCAGCGGATTTCCCTCTTAATGACGTTCTTGAGCGTGTACGTATTTCATCGGCTGGTCGACATGATTTATTACAGTTCTTCTTAGAGTTGCAGATTTCATCAGCTTTTGCTGATGGTAGTTTAGATCCTGCAGAACGCAATGTTTTGCACGTAATCGCAAAAGGACTAGGTTTCTCAGCACAACAACTGGATCAGCGACTTCAAATGCAAGAAGCGGCCTTTCGTTTTCAAAGAGAAGGTGGGGCGGGTGGCTGGCATCATTCCCATGGTCAACAAAGTGGAGGTGGTTGGCAACAGGCGCCTAGCGCTGATCAATTAGCCGACGCTTATAAAGTGCTCGGTATCGACAATGATGCGGATGCAAAAGCAGTGAAGAGAGCGTATCGTAAACTCATGAATGAGCATCACCCTGATAAGCTGGTTGCGAAAGGTTTACCGCCAGAAATGATGGATATGGCAAAAGAAAAAGCTCAAGATATTCAAGCTGCTTATGATCTCATCAAAAAAGAAAAAGGGTTTAAATAGTGTTATCCGGTCAAAGGCATTATGTTATGCCTTTGACCTGTTCTATCTTATTGGGCTTGATTTAAACTCCAGTCATATTCATATTTTACGTCGTTCAAATTAACTGAAAGGTCTGAACGATAGTGTTTTAAATGTTGTTCAAGTCCTTCTTTGCCAGAAAAATCGACCAGAAACCACTCATAAATAGAAGACAGCGTTACATTATTAGCATTATTGCCAACAAGTACACCTTTATCACTGTTGATAAATTCATTGGCCGCTTTTTCTAATAGCATTTCAGTATTATCGGCACTAAAGGCTGTTTTTTGTAGGTTAGGGCAACCTAAGCTCGCGCAGTTAACGGCGTAGTGAGTACGAGCGTCTTGCCATATCGGGCGAAGAATACGATGTTCTATATCGTTCAATGTCAGGTCTTTACCTGCAATAGTTACCACTTCGTTTTCCCATGGACCAAAACTAAATAAACCACCTAACTTGGTAATAGAACTGGTTGGGTAATTTTCGAGTATAAGATTGACGGTAATAGCGTTGTATAAATTGACCCAGTAAGCGTACTGCTGTGCTTTATTAAAAGTACGAGGATCGAGTTGGGCCATTGTACTAATGTAGTTTTGTAGGTTTTTTTGATCAGCTGAAGAAACGTTAGCGTAAGAGACCAGTGTGTTAGTACCTCGCTCAATTACGTATTGATCTAAAAATTGCTGCCAGTTTTGATGAGAAATTGTTTGTTGGTTTTGCGGGTCACTCTGGTTCCAGTAATCCCAAAGTTCCGCTTTTGGTGCGGCAAACGAAAAAGTGGAAAATAGTAGGCTAGCGATCAGTAAAAAATAGTTCATAGATAATCCCATTAACAATGATGTTACTTAGGATAGACCATGCAGAGCGTCGTTAAATTTCACTCAAAGTAGAATAAGTTCTAGCTCTTAGTCAAAACATGCATGTTTTGGTCTAAGAGCTAGCCATAATGTCGACAATGTTTATCGCTTATAAATATTTCGTTTTTTTTATGCAGTTATTGCATAAAAGCAGGAATATTATTTTCGTATTCGGTTATTTTTTCTTCGTGTTGAAGAGTTAAACCTATGTTGTCTAAACCATTAAGTAAGCAATGACGACGGAACTCATCTATTTCGAATGAATAGTGTTTACCGTTAGCCGTTACTTTCATCGCTTCTAAATCAACCGTGACTTCTGCACCTTCATTCGCTTGAACATACTGGAATATTTCATCCACTTCTTGTTCAGATAAACGTACAGGCACCATTTGGTTGTTAATAGAGTTACCATAGAAAATATCGGCAAAACTTGGTGCTATCATTACTTTTATACCGTAATCCGCTAGCGCCCAAGGGGCATGTTCACGCGAAGAACCGCAACCAAAATTTTCACGAGCCAGCAAGATAGAGGCACCTTGATAGCGAGGTTCATTCATAACGAAATCTGGATTAGGCTGTTGGCCTGCATCATCCAAAAAGCGCCAGTCATTAAAAAGATGTTGGCCAAAGCCTAAACGCGTTACTTTTTGGAGAAACTGCTTAGGTATAATGGCATCTGTATCAATATTAGCTAAGTCTAAAGGAACGACTAAGCCGGTGTGATTTTTAAAACCTGACATTGTTTTGCTCCTTATAGTTCACGAATATCAACAAAATGACCCGCGATAGCTGCTGCTGCTGCCATAGCTGGACTAACCAAATGAGTTCGGCCATCTCGACCTTGGCGACCTTCAAAGTTTCGATTACTGGTTGAAGCGCAGCGCTCTTGTGGTCCTAATCGGTCGTTATTCATTGCAAGACACATGGAGCATCCTGGTAAACGCCATTCAAAACCAGCTTCGATGAATATTTTATCTAAGCCTTCTTGTTCTGCTTGAGCTTTTACTTGCTCTGAACCAGGAACAATAAGTGCTTGTACGTGTGAAGCGACTGTGCGTCCTTTTGCTACCGCTGCCGCTGCGCGCATGTCTTCAATGCGAGAGTTTGTACATGAACCAACAAAAACTTTATCTACATTGTAATCAGACAAGGCTTTGCCCGCTTCTAACCCCATATAAGCAAGTGCTTTTTCAGCTGAAGCTTTTTCTACTGGATCATTAAAGCTTTGCGGGGCTGGAATTGGTTCGTCAACGGCAATAACTTGGCCTGGATTAGTACCCCATGTTACCTGCGGTTTAATGTCAGCTGCATTAAGAGTTACTACAGCATCAAAGCTAGCATCATCGTCTGATTTTAGTGACGACCAATAGTCAACCGCGGCATCCCAATCTGCGCCCTTAGGTGCAAATTCACGGCCTTTAATGTAATCAAAAGTCGTTTGATCTGGGGCAATTAAACCGGCTTTTGCACCAAGTTCTATCGCCATATTACAGACGGTCATGCGACCTTCCATAGATAAATCACGAATCGCTTCACCACAAAATTCAACCACATAACCAGTACCACCAGCGGCCGTTGTTTTGCCAATAATAGCGAGCACGATATCTTTTGCAGTAATACCCTCGGCTACTTTGCCTTTTACTTCGATCTTCATGGTTTTAGCACGAGCTTGTTTTAACGTTTGTGTCGCTAAAACGTGTTCCACTTCTGAAGTACCTATACCGAAAGCTATAGAACCAAATGCACCATGTGTCGCGGTATGTGAATCGCCACAAACAATAGTCATACCGGGCAAAGTAATGCCAAGTTCTGGCCCCATTACATGTACAATTCCCTGGTATTTATGGTTAAGATCATAAAGTGTTACGCCAAATTCTTCACAGTTGCTCGACAGTGTTTGCATTTGGATTCGAGCCATTTCACCAGAGGCATTAATGTCTTTAGTGGTAGTGGATACGTTGTGATCCATCGTGGCAAAGGTTTTACCAAGTTGACGGACTTTTCGACCTTTCTCACGTAAACCATCAAAGGCTTGTGGTGAGGTTACTTCGTGCACTAAGTGGCGGTCGATATATAAAATTGGATTTTCGCCCTCGGCAGCGACAACAACGTGTGCTGTGTAGACTTTTTCGTATAAGGTTTTAGACATTGCTTCTTCCTTGGTGAAGATAATAGCTACTCTAAGTCTATAAAATAGCTATTCATATTCGTTTTAAAAGTAACTAATTTAAAATGTAAGCAGCGATTTTGTCGCCCATTTCAGAGGTTGATAGTGCTGGTTTATTTCTGGCAAGGTCGCCAGTAAGCTCTCCGGCTTCTAATGCTTTAGAAACGGCCGCTTCTATATCTTGTGCTGCTTGGTCTTCACCTAGGCTATAACGAAGCATTAATGCAGCGGATAAAATTTGAGCGACAGGGTTAGCGATATTTTTACCTGCAATATCTGGCGCTGAGCCACCGGCAGGTTCATATAGACCAAAATTGCTTTCGTTTAAACTAGCAGAAGGAAGCATACCCATCGAGCCAGTTATCATTGCGCACTCATCAGAGATTATATCGCCAAAGATATTAGAACAAAGCATCACATCAAACTGAGATGGGTCTTTGATTAATTGCATTGTAGCGTTGTCGATATAGATATGAGAAAGCTCAACATCTGGATAATCTTTAGCGATCTCTTCTACGACTTCACGCCACAAAATAGAACTTTGTAGTACGTTAGCTTTATCGACCGAACAGACTTTTTTATTACGTAAACGAGCCGATTCAAATGCGATTTTAGCGATTCTTTCTATTTCAAAGCGTTGATAAACTTCGGTATCAAATGCTTTTTCAGTTGCGCCTTCACCTTCACGTCCTTTAGGTTGACCAAAGTAGATACCACCGGTCAGCTCCCTTACTACTACAATATCAAAACCATTTTCAGAAATATCAGCACGTAAAGGCGAAAACGATTCTAAGCCTTTATGGATTTGGGCAGGACGGAGGTTACAAAATAGCTGAAAGTGTTTGCGTAACGGTAGTAAAGCTCCACGTTCAGGTTGGTCATTTGGTGGAAGGTGTTCCCACTTAGGACCGCCAACAGAACCAAACAGAACGGCATCGGCATCTTCGCAACCTTTAACCGTGCTTTCTGGAAGAGGGCAACCGTGATTATCGATAGCAATACCGCCCACATCGTATTGCTCTTTAGAGAAACTGATTCCGTGTTTCTTTTCAATTGCATCTAATACTTTATGAGCTTGTTCCATTACTTCTGGACCGATGCCGTCTCCCGGTAAAACGGCTATTTTGTACTCTTTGCCTGCCATGGTCGTGTGTTTCCTATCTTTGTTAAATTAAAATTAGTATTTTTTAAACGGTTTGTGTCATTTTTTTAGATTGCTTAATTTCCGCAACTTTATCGGCACGATGAATACTATTAATGACGTGCAATAGCGCTTGACCTGAAGCTTCAACAATATCGGTGGCTAAGCCAGTACCGTGATATTTGCAGCCTTTATAATTGGCAATAATATCTGCTTGACCTAAGCCATCCTCACCTTCACCTTTTGCGGTAAGATCAAATTTATCTAACACAATGTCATAACCAGTTAAGCGATAAATACATTGGTAAAGTGCGTCCACAGGGCCATTACCAACCGCCGCTTCACAATGTTCTTCGTCGCCACATTGTAACTTGATTGATGTTGTTGCCATTACACTACCAGACTGCACGCTCAAATAGTTCAATTTGTAGAAATCATCTTCATCACGAAGCGATGCAAAATGCATGAGTGCTTCTAGATCATAATTGAAAACTTGGCCCTTATTATCGGCAAGTTTTAAGAAGTCATCATAAAGCGTATCGAGATTATATTCTTCTTCTTTATAGCCCATTTCATCCATATGGCTCTTAACTGCGGCTCTACCACTGCGGCTGGTCAAGTTTAGCGATTGATTCTTAAGGCCGATCGATTCAGGTGTCATGATCTCGTAGGTGTTTTTATTTTTCAATACACCATCTTGGTGAATACCGGACGAATGGCTAAATGCATTTGCGCCAACAATGGCTTTGTTGTCTTGAATTGGCATATTGCATAACTGGCTAACAAGTCGACTAGTGCGATGGATCTCATCATGTTTTAGCCCGGTTTCTACGCCTAATAACTCAGATCGTGTTTTGATGATCATAGCTATTTCTTCTAAAGAGCAGTTACCCGCTCGTTCGCCTATACCGTTAATAGTCCCTTCTACTTGTCGCGCACCTGCTTGAACCGCAGCAATAGAGTTAGCGACGGACATGCCCAAATCATCATGACAATGAACCGATATCACTGCTTTATCAATGTTAGGTACACGATTAAATAGTTGTTCAATAATATAACCAAACTCACTTGGCACTGTATAGCCAACGGTATCCGGAATGTTGACGGTTGTTGCACCTGCTTTAATGGTTTCTTCAACCATTCGACATAAATTGTCTATAGGTGTTCGGCCTGCATCTTCACAAGAAAACTCTACATCATCAGTATATTTGCGTGCACGTTTAACTGCTTGTACGCCCATTTCGACGACGTCATTGTAATCGCGGCGTAATTTGTCTTGTACGTGAATGGTTGATGTTGAAATAAAGGTATGTATTCGAAAGGCTTCGGCAACTTTTAGAGATTCGGCGGCAACATCGATATCTTTGGCTACCGCACGAGACAGGCCACAGATTCGGCTATTTTTTATGTGTTTAGCAATGGTTTGTACTGATTCAAAATCACCTGGTGAAGAAACAGGAAAACCAGCTTCAATTACATCAACACCAAGACGCTCGAGGGCATAGGCGATCTGCAATTTTTCTTTTACAGTCAAGCTTGCTGAAAGTGCTTGTTCGCCATCACGCAATGTGGTGTCGAATATAATGACTTGATCGTTCATACCTACTTCCTCTTCCTGTCCGTTGTTAACTGTTTAGTTAGCGTTGTCGTTAGTTTTTGTTGAGCTTTATATTTATTGAGTTGTAAAAAAGCCCGCTAAGTTAGCGGGCTTTTAGAATTTCTATGTGGTGTTTTTCGTCCACTGCCTACCCGCGCGATTGTTTCACGATAAGGAGGAGGCTGAGTAGTGTCGAAAAATTACATTTCATTGTTGTATCCAAAAGTTGTTACTGCATCTAAAAATGATGACCACAAAAATTATGCTTCAATTAGTACCGCACTCTATAACGTGCGTCAAGTCCTATGTCGTTTTTTCATTCAATTTTGTAAATCGAGATGATTAAGCCAGGTAATCTAGTCGGACGAAGAGAGGATTTACCACTTAATTAATCGTTTGATTAAATATTGATGAATTAAACTCATATATTTTATAAGGGTTTATTCTTTATAATTAATCAATTGATTAATAGGAGGCAACAATGACTCGTAAAGCAGGTAGGCCAAATGAAAGTACTCAAGCAAGGGCAAAACTGATTTTCCATGCCAGAGAACTGTATATGACGATGCCATATGACAAAGTGTCGACTCGATTAGTGGCTGAACGTGCAGGGGTGAATATTGCCATGATTCGATATTATTTTGGCAATAAACAAGGTTTATTTGAAACCATGATCAGAGAAACCATGCAGCCCATTAGTCAACAGATGAAAATGTTTGTTGAACGCGCGAACCAAGAGAGTTTGGTTGATCTAATGCGAGCGTATTATCAAACCATGATTAATACGCCTGAGTTTCCTAGGCTTATTGTGCAGATAATGAATATGTCAGAATCAGATATGCAGCGTAAGTTACTGGAAAAAATCTTTAGAGAAGTAACTAAGCCTGCACAAAAAATGATGTTTGAAAAACTTCTGGAAAGTGGTGTTTTAAGAGAAAACTTAGACCCTAAACTGTGCAGGATGACCTTTATGAGTATGATGGTTTTTCCGTTTATTGCTCCTCGTGCAATGCTTTCCATTCACGGTATAGAAATTAACAAAGCGTTTTTAGAACAGTTGCTTGAACACAATATCAATATTATCACTCATGGGTTTATATCCCCTGAATATTTGCATGTACTTGGAGAAAACAATGAAAATTAATCGCAAAATTCTTTTCTTTCCTGCTTTAGCGGTTGGTATTGTTATTCTCATTGTTGCCATAAAAATGAAACCTGACTTGCCTGTTAAGCCGGCAGGTGATAGGGCTAGATTGGTGGAAACGATGCAGTTAGAGCAAAGTGATGTTGCCCCTAGAGTAATTGGTTTTGGCAAGATCGCCCCCAAGTTTGAGTGGCAAGCGATTGCAGAGGTATCCGGTAAGGTCGTGTATAAAAACCCTGAACTTGAAAAAGGCCGAATACTGCAAGCCGGAACCGAAGTGTTACGGATTGATCCGCTCGATTATGAATTGAAATTAGCTCAGGCAGAAGCAGATTTGAGCTCGAGTCAAACTCAGTTAGCCAAACTAGATCAGGAAGAAAAAAACCTGAAAGGAACGCTTGAGATAGAAACCTCTCGGTTAACCATTAGTAAAAAAGAGCTAGATAGAAAAGTAAGTCTGCAAAAAAGAGGGCTGACCTCTCAGTCTGATGTCGATCAGCAAAATCAGTCGTACCTTTCGCAGCAAAAATTATTGTTAGATATGCAAAACCAATTGTCGCTTTATCCTGATGAAAGGAAAGTTGCTGAGGCTCTTATTAAGGTAAATGAATCCAAAGTTGCAGAAGCGAAACGTCAACTCGAAAAAACAACCATCGCAATGCCTCAAACTTTACGTATTGCTCAAGTTGATGTGGAAAAAGATCAAGTCGTCAACCTTCAGCAAACGATGCTGACTGCTCATGGGATGAATACGATGGAAGTAGAAGCGCAATTTTCTATTCATGATATGCAGTTAGTTGCTTCAAGTTTGCCACATTTTATTAATAGTACTTCAGGTGTTTCTCAGCTCGATATGAGTGAAGTTACTGCTGATATTGAGTTATCTAGTGGTAACTTAACCGCTCGTTGGCCAGCCAAAGTAGCCCGGATTAGCGAAACCGTTGATGCGACCCAAGCCACAGTGGGTATTATTTTAGAAATTGAACAAGATTATGACTCGCTTAATACAAGCACGACACCGCCGTTAGTCAATGGCATGTTTGTCAGTGCCGAGTTAACTGGTCAGAAAAGCTTAAGTTGGCTTATCCCCGAACGAGCACTCCACGGTAACCGCGTGTATATGATGGATGCGGAAAATAGATTGGATATTAGGACAGTCACCGTTTTGTATCGCACAGATAACCAAGTAGTAGTGGATGGCAACTTACAGCAAGGTGAGCGACTTATCGTTAATGATTTATTACCTGCTTTGCAAGGTATGTTATTAAAAGTGGAACAAACTGACGCTAAATTGATCGAGGGAGAAGAAGCATGATTCGTTTCTTTACCAAACATCCAACGGCATCAAATTTGTTAATGTTGACCTTGTTGATATTAGGCATCGTTTCAATTTCGACCATTAAACGTGAGACTTTTCCTGAATTTAGCCCTCCTTACATTATGGCCGGTGTTGTTTATCCCGGAGCCTCACCACAAGAGGTTGAAGAGAGCCTGTGTATTCGTATGGAAGATGCGGTAGATGGATTGGCCAACATTGAAGAAACTCGTTGTGAAGCGGTAGAGGGGTCTGCAAGGCTAGTTATAAAGCTGAATGAAAAAGCGGATATCGCCAGAATGTTAATGGATGTGCAAACTCAAATAGATTCCATTAATGATTTTCCTACCGAGATAGAGTCTCCTGTTGTTCAAGAATTGGATTGGAATGAACCGGTTGTTGATGTTGCCATTACCGCCGATACCTCATGGCCAGAATTAAAAGCGTATGCTGAAGATATGAAGCGCGTCCTAAAAACGGACTACGGCGTTTCTCTGGTTGATGTGAGCGGTTTTTCCGATCATCAATATCGGATAGAGCTTAATACTCAAGCGATTCGTCAATTAGGCTTGAGTGTTGCCGACATTGCAACGCAAATAGGTAAGCAAAACATTAAATTGCCAAGTGGTAGTATAGAAACACCAGATAAGAACTTTTTAATTCGTTTTGATGAACGTCGCATTACGCCAGAACAGTTGAGTTCTATTGTGGTAGGAGCAGGGACAAATGGTTCGATTGTTCGATTAAGGGATGTCGCTAGCATTACCGATAGATTTGAATTAGATGAACAAAAAGTGTTGTTTGATGGACATCCATCAGCCGTGTTAAAAATCAGCAAAAATAAACAAGATGATGCGTTGCGGGTAAAGGAAAATGTGGCTCAATTTGTGGAAGATATGCAGCAGAGTGTACCTGAAGGTGTCACACTACAGTTGACCAACGATCTTTCGTCTGTGTTGTGGGATAGATTAACCATGATGGTGCGAAATGGCTGGCAAGGTATCGTTTTAGTCTTTGCTACTATGTGGTTATTTTTTAGTTTTCGCTACTCTTTTTGGGTTGCAGCAGGCCTTCCGGTTGCGTTTTTAGGCGGGTTATTTTTAATGGCGCAATTGAGTCTATCCATTAACATCATGTCGCTCGTTGGGTTATTAATGGCAATAGGGATCATGATGGATGATGCTATTGTTATTGCAGAGTCAATCGCCTCTCATTTGGAACGAGGACAAAAAATAGAAGATGCGGTGGTTAATGGCGTCAAAAAAGTATTACCCGGTGTTATTTCTTCTTTTTTAACCACGGTGTGTATTTTTGGTAGTTTACTCTTTCTAGATGGCGAAATGGGAGCGGTGCTTAAAGCCGTGCCACAGGTTCTCATATTGGTCCTTTGTTTAAGTTTAGTCGAAGCGTTTTTGATTCTACCCAATCATCTTTCCCACTCTTTGCATAAAACCCAAAAAGAGCGACAACCACTCAAATTTAAACGCCTGTTATTAGAACGATTCGAGAATTTTCGCAATAGCACCTTGATTAATGCAGTCGAAAAAGTAGTGAAATATCGCTATGCCTTTCTCGGTAGTGTGTTAGCTATGTTATTGGCATCAGTTGCACTTATTGTTGGCGGCGGCGTTAAGTTTGTTCCTTTTCCTGAATTAGATGGAGATACAGCGGAAGCCAGAATAATTTTGCCACCGGGCACATCACTTACGCAAACAGAAGGCGTAGTAGATAAATTAGTGCAATCGGCACAACGTTTAAACAAAGAATGGACAGAGCAAGTAGAAGGCGGAGTCCCTCTTATTCAGCACATAACCAGCCAATTCAATGTAAATAAAGATGCGGATGAATCAGGGCCTCATATTGCGACAGTACGACTAGATTTATTAACGGCAGAAACAAGAAATACCAAGTTGGACGAATTTATTGATGCATGGCGGCAGGATGTTGGAGAGCTCGCTGACCCAATATCATTGGTCTTTAAACAGCCAACCATGGGGCCGGGTGGTCGAGATATCGAGATAAGAGTTAAACATGATGATCTTGATGAGCTTAAAAAGGCATCCATTGATATTCAGAACTATTTAAATGAATTTCAAGGCGTTTACGGCGTACTGGATGATATGCGATTAGGGAAAGAAGAAGTATTGGTTAAACTTCGTCCCGGAGCAGAAACATATGGTGTAAATGGTCAGATAATCGCCAATCAACTAAGGTCGGCGTTTTTTGGACAAACCGCCGATGAAATTCAAATCGGGGTTGAGAATATTTCCATTCAAGTAAGGCTAGACAAAGTGGAAGCGGGCGATTTACAACAGTTAGCTAATTTTCCAATTATGATGAATGACGGCAGCCAAATACCTTTAGCAACACTGGCCACCTTAGATTTTCAACGAAATTATGTTCGTATTCAGCGTATTGATGGTTTAAGAACCATAAGTGTCTATGGCGATGTAGATAATTCCATTGTCAGTTCTGCGTCCATTATTAATCAATTTCAAACTGAAGAAGCTCCACGGCTTAGTCAAAAATACCCAGGACTACGTTTCGATTTTGAAGGGCAGTCTAAAGACTCGGCTAAAACTGGCGCCTCTATGGGCAAAGGCTTCTTACTCGGCCTATTTGGTGTGTTTGTTATTCTTAGTTATCAATTTCGTAGTTATTTAGAACCATTTGTGGTTATGTTAGCGATTCCATTAGCCTTTATCGGTGTCGTATGGGGGCACTTCTTACTTGGTCACGCATTAAGCATGCCTAGTCTGATGGGGTTTGTTTCTCTAGCTGGAATTGTGGTGAACGATTCAATATTGCTAGTGCAATATATTCGTCATCATGTCGATCAGGGAGATAATGTGCATGATTCGGTGGTGAAGGCCAGTCGGGAAAGGTTTAGAGCTGTCTTTTTAACTTCAATGACCACGGCAGCGGGTTTGTTACCTTTATTAACTGAAACGAGTTTACAAGCGCAAGTAATACAACCGCTGGTTATTTCTATTGTGTTTGGTATTTTTGCTTCGACTATATTGGTTCTGTTTATGATCCCAGCAGCGTATTCAATTTTGGCCGATTGGGGATTCATTCATAAGCATGAAGAGCTTTAGGCTCTAGATAACATCTGTAACCCGTTTTAATATCGTTGGTTTATTAATTCAATATAAAATGGGTTACATCGTGTTTGGAAAAAATGATCTTATTAGCAAGGCAGTTATACCCTTGGCAATACAACGACATCGGTTTTTGCCAACATATCGTGTAAGCCGCGTTTTTTCGAATTAAAAGGAACCAATAGATTGGCCACTCCAAATCCTGAGGTGCCTATCCTAATCAATGCTTGAGGAATAGAAATCAAGCTTCCATCGGCGTTTTGTACCCTCATTTTCCATGCACGCATACCAATAGTTTGTCCTGCTTTGGTCCAAAAATAGGTAAAAAACCCAATCCAAATCAAGCCTAAATAAGCGGTAAAAATATAACTCCAAACAGGGTGTGTTGTTAACAAATCGCTTGCATCTTGATAAGAACCGTAATGCATCAACCCTGCTGCGACTAACGCTTCGAGTATGGCTATGATCAGACCTGCTGCAAGCATTTCAAGAGCAATAATAATTAAACCGTCATACAGCAGGGCGGCAAATCGTCTAACGATAGACGCAGGTGGTAACATTTGTTTATTTGTCATTTGAATTTATTAATTGGAATATTAAGTCAGGGTACAAGAGAGTCAGCATATAGATAAGAAATCAATTTGAAAAGAGACATTGTTTGCAAAATATTGAGTTGTTACTAAAGAAATCCGTCTAACGTCCGATGTAAGTTCTATGCTTATATTATTCATTGTATTTTGGGGCAAAGTTTAGCCCCCCTATTGTAAATAACAGATAACAGACATAGAAGAACTTCATAAGGTGCGAACGTCGCCTCTTTTCTATGAATTGTCGTGATGATAACTAGAAAAATATTTTTAAATTAAGAGTGTGTAATCAAATGAAATTCGATAAAGACGTTACATTTAAACAAAAAACCTATGTTATTGGCGTTCCTATGGTTCTGCTAACGATTGTGTACTTTATGCGTTATGGATATGCGACAGCAGATTTAATTGCCGGAATTATTTTAGTGACGATGACCGTTTTACTAAATAATCGTGGATTTCGATTCGTGATCCCTTATCTATTATACGGTTTTGTTGCTCTGCATATTCATCAAGCCTATGGGGACATTATGCTTCATTTTGAAGTGTTCATTATGCTAGGGCTCATAACATTGTATAACGATTGGTTAATGGTTTTGCACTGTTTAATTGCCGCTGCATTGCACCATATTCTATTTTTCTGGATGCAATCTTCCGGTGTACCTGTATTTATTTTCCCCCCAAACAGCAGTTATGTTCTGGTTATTGAACATTGTTTATACGCGATCCTTCAAGCATCAGCGTTAATGTATGGCTGCGTTATTTTGGAAAAAGGCTTGAAGCGAATGAACTATGTGAATGGCTTAGTCGATAAAATAGTACAAAATGAAAAATTAAATCTGGCGGTAGAGCTTAGAGAGGACGATGAGTATTTTGTTCGTTTTAATCAAATTATTTTGCAATTACAAAATACTGCAGCAGTGCAAAAAAGCGCCATTTCAGAATTAGATACCGTTTCTGAAAATTTTGTTGCTAACTTAAAAATTGTCGATGGAGAAATTTCTCATAATTCTCTAAATTCAGAAATGGTTGCTGCTGCAATAGAGCAATTGGGTAGTTCATTTAATACGATTTCTAATACAACACAAAGGTGCAATGACAGTACTCAACAAGCTAATCAGCTTAGTCACGACGCCTTGAGTCGCACATCCACTTGCCAGGCCACACTCAGTGATTTACGAGGAGTGGTCACTGATACTCGTGAAAATGTTGAGAATTTAGTTAAAGATACCGAAAATATTCATCATATTCTTGAAACGATCACCGGCATTTCCGAGCAAACTAATTTATTAGCATTAAATGCTTCGATTGAAGCTGCACGAGCAGGGGAAGCAGGAAGAGGGTTTGCGGTCGTAGCTGATGAAGTAAGGCAACTTGCCAATCGCACCAGTTCGAGTGTAGATGAAATCAATAAATCACTGTCTATTTTGGATAAAAACATAAGGTTATCAACCGATAATATCTCAAATACGATGAGTTTTTCAGATAATGTGTCTGAGGCGGTGGATAGCATTATTCAAGTAACAGAACAGATTTCAAGCAACATAACAACGGTTAACGATGAGATGCATTTAGTGGCTTCTTCTGTTACAGAACAGAATAGTGCGCTTGAGCAAATTAACAAGAATATGTCTGATGTAAATACTTCTTCTAGCGTTATTGCAAGAAAATCGGAGGATCAGAAATCATCGATTAATGAATTAGTCGTTTGTATCGATAAGTTAACCAAAGTGAGCGACCGGTTCGTTCTATAATGAAAGTAATCCGTATTGTTGGGGTTTTGTTTTTGGCAAGTGTCGTTGGGTATTTTATACCTGACTTTTTAAAGCTAGATAAGAAAATGGAGTTCGTTAACGAAACTGAAGAACTGTATCGTGTGATTGAGTGTGAAACCATCGATGACAAGTGCACAGTAGATAGTTACCAACTCCAATTTTTAACAGGTCGCTTTGGTATTTTAGAGCGAACCTCATTTAGGTTGTTATATGATGATCACTCGGTAGCAACTGAAATACTAATTACTTCTGATGATGGCCAGTTTGGTACTATACGTAGTCAAAGAGAGATAAGAGGGTCGGATATTAGACAGGCTCTAATTCCATATTGCGGTAATCCATTGATGAATATTGTTGTTATTGATGAGGCGCGACAAACTGGGATATTGATTAAATAATATTTTACCTTTGCCCATAAAGATTTTTTGAGCTAGGTAAAGTTTAATCAGAGGTGACTATAATTTAGCTTGTTAACCGTTACTGTGGTTAATTTATCAACAACTAAAGCACAAATACGATTTTTATTCTTGCACCACTTAGTTTCATCCGTATAATGCTCAACACATTAAGGGTTTAGCCCAAGATGCCGGTGTGGTGAAATTGGTATACACGACGGATTCAAAATCCGTTGCCTTCGGGCGTGGCGGTTCAAGTCCGCCCACCGGTACCATATTGAAAAAAAGGACGTCCTAGGGCGTCCTTTTTTGATCTATATATCAAATATTATTGAATAATTGACAGTAAAGGTTCGAAGTTTACTTTCCCTTAATCATATGTCGGATTATTCTGGGAAATTAGCCACTTTCTGAGTGTTTACTCCAACTTTATGCCATTCGGTTTGTTCTGAGCAGAAAATTTGAGCATCTAATGATTTACTTGGCTCCTCATTTATTGAGCCTGCAGGAACAATTAAGGATGTGCCATTTTGTGATAAATATGGCAAACCTGAACCACAATCAGTACAGAATACTTTTGAAAAAGATCGAGTTGGATGATCATAGCGTTTTGTTTTATCTTCTCCTTTTATCCATTCAATATTAGCGGGGGCAGTAAATAAATTGGCCGCATGAGCTGAACCGGTTAATTTTCTGCACTGCTCACAATGACAAAAGAAGAAATTCTTAAAGTCGTCTTTAATCTTGAAAGATACGTTTCCACAACAACATCCACCTGTTATTTCTTTCTTCATTTTTTACCTTTAAATTGAGGGTTCATTGTTGGATATTAGTATCACTACATACTATTTAAAATACACTGTAATTGATAAGCATAACTGCGAACACTGCCATAGCTTGTGCTACTATTTTATCCACTCAATTGAAGGTAACAGAAATATAACTAAATTGTTAGTTTTGAATAAGAGAGGAAACTTGTAGAACAAAGGGAGTATGCAAATCGAAAAAATATCCAATTTATTGAAAAAATTAAATATTAACACGGCCTAAAATCATAAACCCTTTAGTTTATATTGATACATTGTAAACAAACTCTTAGCGTTGAATGAAAGCTTGTTTAAGTTCTACATCACTTAGTTCTAGTATATTTGTCATGTTGATAAAAATAGCAGTTACATTTCAAACTAAATGCAACCTGATGCACTTGGTTTGATTTAGATCATCTCTTTTGGTTTGATTGAGATTAATAATAAACAAAAGGGTTATGATAATGAAATACACCTTAGTGTCAGTGGCTTTAGTTGGAGCCTCTTTTTTTGCATCGGCGCAGGAAGCGGTTAGTGAAGATACCTATTTCTCTAAAAAAATGAGTGTTGGTATTGAGTTATTTAGTGCTAGTAATGAATTTACTGGGACATTGGCAGGGTACTCGGAAGATATAGATATAGATAGTAAAGGTTTCGCCCTTCAATTTGGCTTTAAAACAGGTAGTTCAAAAACTTTAACTACCTACTTTGAATATCGAAATGAAAACTTTGATGAAGGTATTTATGATTATGAAAATAATGCTTTGCACTATTTTAGCATAGGTTTGTTTAAAGAATTTCCACAAGAAAATAATATTTCGCCTTATATTCGAGGATCGCTTGGTCTTGGGTTTATGGAAATAGATGAAACGGCTTATACTGACGATACGGCAAACGCATTTGGTGGTAAAATTGGTGCTGGTTTGGCTTTTTATCCAGCAAGCTCTATAAAAATTTATGGCGGTGTAGATCTGCAATATCGTATATGGAGTCCAATAGATACTGGAACTTATTATGGCGACTTAGATATTGATGAAACATCATTAATGTTCGGTGCGGGTGTGAGTTACCTTTTTTAAGTAACAGTTAAAGTAATATATTTTAACAGTGGGTATAATTTCATACCCACTTGGTGTTTAGTATTACCTAGCTCCATTGTCCGCATTACGCACAAAGATAAAAGAGACGCTTGTGAAAGTTATTTTTTACCTCTAAATCTGTTATTTTCCGTCTGTTCAATTAATTAATCTTTTAGTCTTTCAACTAAAAAGTCTATGGCTGCTTTTACTTTTGGCACTAAGTAGCGCTGTTTTTGATAGAGTAAATAGACCGCCATATCAGCATTTTGACTTATCGCTAACTCATGTTCGAATTGGAGTTCTTGTAATTGACCAGATTCAAGATACGAACTTAGTGCCCATCGAGTTGACATTAAAATACCTTCGCCATCGCAGGCTTTTTGTATGAGCCATTGCCCGTGATTTGAAATGACTAACGCAGGTCCTGATACGTCATGCCATTGACCATTCATATTACATAACCACGGAGTTGGTCCTGTTGGCGTATTAAAATACAAACCATTATGCTGTTTTAACTCCATCGGATTACTCGGTATGCCATGTTTCTGAAGATAACTTTTCGAAGCCACAGGAATAAAACCATTATCCATTAATCTTATTGCTAGCACACGTTCATTAGGTGCATACCCTCCGCGAATAGCAATATCGACATCATCACGCCCTAATGTTGATAATTCGTCATTTAAATTAACATCTAAAATGATTTGAGGATACAAAGCGCTGAATTCATCTAATAAAGGCAGCAATATCTTACTACCAAAATCGACCATAGAACTGATACGTAAACGGCCCATAGGCGTAGTTTGATAACTGCGAACCGTTTCATGGCTTTGTTCTAATTGATTTAATATTTGTTGGACGTCGTTATAATAAATTTGTCCTACTTCGGTTAGTTTGACTATTCGCGTTGAACGTTTTAATAACGTCGCTCCTAAACTTTTTTCTAAATCAGCAATCCGTCTTGATAATGATGATGGCGGTACGTTAAAAGTGTTTGCCGCTTTGGTAAAACTGCCTGTTTCGACGACTTTGCTAAAATATCGTATTGCACGTAGTTGATCCAATGAGCATCTCCATTTTATGAATATTGATGTAACTCGTCTTATTATTGTCTAAAAGGCAATAGTGATTCACATTCTGCTTTATATATCATTAGATTGAAACAAGTAATAATGTGGCAAACATGCTTAGCCTTAGTAAAAATTGAGCTTAGATAAAACAAAAGTTCGATGGCAACAGAATGAGACAATAAGGCGATTGATTTAAAAATTGAATTATTTTCAGGAGAAAATCCAGATGACAGACACAAATACCCAACTGATTTCAACCATTAATCAAGACAATACATTAACATTGGCTTTGCAAGATATTCCGATGCCGCAACCTTCTGCCGATGAAGTGGTGATTCGTATTGAAGCTGCGCCATTAAATCCGTCTGATTTGGCAGTGTTGTTCGGTGTAGCAGATATGACAACAGCAAAGCAGTCTGGCTCAGATAAAAGCCCTGTTATCACTGCTGATGTTCCAGCTCAGTTGATGTCGTCAGTAAAAGCGCGAGTAGATAAAGCAACGCCTGTGGGTAATGAAGGAGCAGGCACTGTGGTTGCAGCGGGTTCATCACCTGCAGCACAAGCGTTAATAGGTAAGATGGTTGCCGTTATTGGTGGTGGAACGTATCGTCAATATATTTGCGCGAATGTACAAAGTTGCTTAGAGTTAAAAGAAGGAACAACTGCTAAAGAAGGCGCTTCTTCTTTTGTTAATCCACTAACTGCACTTGCTATGGTTGAAACCATGCGCGCAGAGGGGCACAAAGCACTCATTCATGCTGCTGCTGCTTCTAACCTAGGTCAAATGCTCAATCGTATCTGTCTTGCTGATGGTGTGGATTTAATTAACATTGTACGTAAGCCAGAACAAGAAACTTTGCTGCGCGAGATGGGCGCTAAATACGTTGTTAATTCTAGTAGTGATACTTTTCTTGCTGATTTAACGGCCGCAATTACTGAAACGGGAGCAACCATAGCGTTTGATCCTATTGGTGGTGGGCAATTAACCAGCGATATTTTAAATTGTATGGAAGTTGCTGCAGCACGCGATTTGAAAGAGCACAGCGTGTATGGCTCTGATACGTACAAACAAGTTTATATTTATGGCGCATTAGACCGTGGTCCAATTACTTTACATCGTAACTTTGGTTTTGCATGGGGCATAAACGGATTTTTGTTATTTAATGCACTAGGAAAATTAGGCACTGAAACGGTTGTTGCGATGCGTAAACGTATTGCGGAAGAAATCAGTACAACATTTGCTAGTCACTACACTCATGAAGTGTCATTAACCGAAGCGTTGCAGTTAAAATCGATAGCAGCCTATTCTAAACAGGCTACTGGTGAAAAATATCTTATTACTCCTCAAAAGTGATTATCTTGGAAGTTATTGCTTTGACAGTGACGTGAGATGATTTTAGAACGATAAAAAGTAGCGAAGCCGAATAAACAGCAAAGCTACTTTTTCTTCTTGTACAGTCTTTCTATTGAACAAGTGAATTATTATGGTAATAATATCAATCAGATAAGATGTTACTGCACAACACTATTCTTGGTATTTATCTAATTTATTATAAAGCGTTTTTACACTTATCCCTAAGTCTTGAGCGGTCTCTGTTTTATTGCCTTCGTTTTCTTCTAGCGTATTTATAATAGCTGCTCTTTCTATCTTTTCTAACGATACGCCAGCAGGAACCATGTCTTCTACACTTGTGCCAGTTTCTAGTGGTGGAGTATCAAAAATCAAGTGCTCATCTTTGATTGTTTCATCGGCCAATATAAAAGCTCTTTCAATACAGTGCTTTAATTCTCTTACGTTGCCTGGCCATGAATGATTGGCTATTTTTTGTAAGGCAGAGTTAAGAATGTTTTTTGCCGATGCTTCATTAGCGTTGCGATGAGCAATAAAGTGCTTAGCTAAACCAACGATATCATCGCTTCTTTCACGTAACGGTGGAATAAGGATAGGAAAGTGTGCCAATCTAAAATACAGATCTTCTCTTAAGAATTGTTCTTCAATAGCAATTTGTGGATCTCGGTTTGTGGCAGCGATAATGCGAGTATTGGCCATATTGAGAGCGTTACTGCCAACGGGCCTATATTCACCGGTTTCTAATACTCGCAATAATTTGACTTGATGTTCGAGCGGCATTTCGGTGATTTCATCTAGAAATAGAGTGCCGCCTTCTGCTTGCTTAAATACCCCTTGGTGAGCTCTGTTCGCGCCAGTAAACGCGCCTTTTTCATGACCAAACAATTCACTATCGACTAATTCTGGGCTGATCGCTCCACAGTTGATGGCGATAAAAGGTTGGTTTTTTCTATCACTAGCAAGATGAATGGTTTGGGCTACAAGTTCTTTTCCTGCTCCACTTTCTCCAACAATTAACACGTTTGCTTCTGTTTTGGCGACTCTTCTTAATACCCGATACAGTTTATGCATTGGTCTGGATGATCCAACCAACATACCAAACTGATCAAGATCACTAGTTGATACTTTGCGACCCGTTTCCTGTTTTTGTAGGAAGTACTGACTAAAATCAGCCAGAGTATCTTCTAAAATTGGCATATCGACAGGCGTTCGGTAGTGAAAAATAGCGCCATGATTCATCATCATATCTAGATTTTCATTGGGCTTTCCGGAACTAATGATCACCAAATCCATGTCATCTAATTCAGTTGTATTAGATAGTCGAGTAAAATCTTGGTTAGTAAAATGAGATACTTCAATTATGGCTGCATTTGGCTGGAGTTTTTCTAGTTTATCAATCCAATGCTCTTTTGTTGTACTGTGAACAGTTTGGAAATTTTTTAACTCATTCAGAGAGTTGATCTGAGCCAACAGAGACTCATCTACTAATTCTATAAACAGTGTCGGCAATGACATGATTAAACTCTCTTAATTATATGAAAATAAACCGAATCGAGAATAGCACGAAGCCTTTCAAATACAAATCTATCATTTAGTGATGACGCAATATGACTAAAATATTTAAAATATAAATGTTCCCATAAAATAGTGATGAAATAATGAACTACTGATTGTTATTTTTATAGTGACTCAGTATTGCTAATGAATATATTTTTCTCTGGGTAATAAATTTTACAATCTACCTATGTAATTTATACACACTCTAAGATGAGTAATAAATTATATTGGTTCTTATTTTGTTTTATTTTCAATTAAAACAGTAGCTTAAATTTTTGGCACGTTGGTTGCTATCTTATAAGTGTTGTATTAATAAAAGGAGAAAAATAATGAAACACATCTTAAGTAAAGTTGCTCTTATTACTCTAGTTACAACTGCATCTTCTACTGTTGTCGCAGACAGCATGTGGAAAGAAGATACGTTGGATGCATGGATAGATGGAAAAGCAGAAACCACTTTATTGTTGAATTCAAGTTTAAATTCTTTTGATATCAATACAGTTGTTGAAGACCAAGTTATTACTTTAACTGGATCGGTTGACAATAATACAGAAAAAGCTCTAGCGCAGGAATTAGTATCAAGTTTAGATGACGTAAAATCAGTTGATAACCAATTAACAGTAATCAATAAAAATGAACAACAAGAACAAGAAGTCATGGATGTTTTAACCGATACCAAAATTACCACAGTCGTTAAAACTCGATTATTAATGAATTCTGAAGTGAATGGTACTGACATTGATGTAGAAACAAAGGATCAAACCGTCGTATTAAAAGGTACGGTAACATCTAATAGTGAGCATGAACTCGCCTTAGCTATCGCGAAAAACACTTCAGATGTTAATAATGTAATCGATAAAATAAAAGTGACTTATTAATATCTTTATTGATTATTAGAATCGTTATTTAGCATAAATAAAATTATTACATTAATTAAATAAGCGAGATGAAATTATGATTCGTTGGGCTTTAATATTTTTTGTTGTTGCAATAGTTGCCGCTTTGTTTGGCTTTGGTGGTATTGCAGGTGCAGCAGCGACTGTAGCTAAAATAATATTTTATATCTTTGCTATCTCATTAGTTATATCGATGGTGATGATGTTAATAAATAAGAATAAACGCTAGGAGAAAATATGAATATCAAATTAATCACGTATCGTTTTTTGACTGTTATTGGTCTTGTCTTTGCCCTTGCGGCGTGTAGTGGGGAAGGCTCAATGGAAAAAGCAGGCGAAGAAGTAGATGAATTTGCACAAGATGCAGGTAATGCAATTGAAGATAGCTGCGAAAACGTAAAAGAAGAATTGGGCGCAGAAGATCAAGACTGTTAGATATCAAACTGAAATACAATTAGAACAGCTTGATTGATAAGACGTTAATTTAGATTTTACGATGACCAGATAAGGTAGGAAGTAGAAATGAAAAATATATTTGATGTACTTAAAGATAGCCATGAGAAACAAAGGTTACTTATGGATGCACTACTGAAAACCTCGGGAGATACTCAGGCAAGACGAGAGTTTTATACTAGTCTTAAACAAGAGTTAACTCATCATGCCGCGGCCGAAGAACGTCATTTTTACGCACCGCTCATTGCAAGTGATCGAGCAATTGATCTGACCCGACATGGTATTGCAGAGCATCACGTTATTGACAAAGTGATTGCTCAGCTTGATGACACTGAAATGTCTTCGCCTGCTTGGCTCACATTGATGAAAACTTTGCAGCATAAAGTGGATCATCATTTAGAGGAAGAAGAGCAGCGTTTCTTTCAAACGGCAGGAAAGGTTTTAGATAATGAACAGAAAGAAAAGTTAGCTCGACGATATGAAGCAGAGATGGCTTAGTTTCTTATTTATTTACCATCCACATCTAGCTGTAAGTGTGTTGTATTAAACAGTGAATCGCTAGTTTGAGGTAGATAAATTTAGGGGAGCGTAAATGCTCCCTTTAATTAATGCATAGAGAAATATTATGTTTATTATTAAATATTATATATTTATCGCTGTTGTTTGTTGTGTTGTAGCAATACTTAGCCCTTATTTTTTATTAAGTATGTTATTTTTATGGTGTTCATTATCTATGTCAGTAGTCAGTGCTGCTTATATTTTTGATATACCCTCAATATTCAGAAAAAGCAGTGATGGTAAAATATCTTGGTGGATTCGCTGGGCATTTATTCCTTTTTTTCTTGGTGCTAAATTATATAATGCCAAGGCAATAAAAAGAGACAAAGTTGAACCTATACAAAAAATAGCGGATAACTTGTATGTTTCTCGGCGTTTATTTCCATCTGATTTAGCCTTTCTTGATTCTCAAAATATTAATTGCATAGTCGATGTTACCGCTGAGTTTGCTGGGCTAGAAAGTGCCATGGCAGATGAAAAATTTCATTATTTCAATATTCCCGTTTTAGATCATAAAGTTCCTAAAGCACATCACTTAAAACATATGTTGAATTGGATTGATACCCAAATCAATCAATCAAAATCGGTGGTCGTTCACTGTGCGTTAGGTCGTGGTCGTTCTGTATTTGTCGTGGCAGCTTATTTGCTTGCCAAAGATACGTCACTAACTGTTGATCAGGCATTAAAGAAAATTAATGATGTACGAAGTACCGCTAGGCTAAATAACCTCCAGTTAGAAACATTGCGTGCCATTAGCGAGAAAGGGAAGCTCGGATTTCAATCTAAAAGTAGTTTGATTGTTAATCCAGTTTCTGGTGGCGGAAAGTGGCAAAAAAATGAACAGGACGTGATCAGGCAATTAACTCGGAAATATAATCTTGATATTTTGCTTACAAGTGAAGATGTATCTGCCACGACGTTAGCGAAACAGGCGATGAAGAAAAATCCAACTCAGATTATTGTATCGGGTGGTGATGGAACGGTTAGCGAAGTTGCGCAACAAATAATAACAACCGATATTAAGTTAGGTATTATCCCTTTAGGTACAGCAAATGCGCTATGTCACGTGCTATACGGATTTGCAACTAAATTAACGCCAGTAGAGAAAGCTTGTGAAGCCATTCTTTCCGGAAATACCAAAAAAATCGATGTAGCCTACTGTAATGACAAATTAATATTACTTGTTTTAGGTATCGGCTTTGAGGAACAGATGATCGATTATGCTCATCGAGAACAAAAAAATTCAATGGGACAATTCGCCTATTTAACCGGTTTTTTCAATGCGGTGGCGGATGGAAAATCTCAGCATTTTCAGTTATCTGTTAATGGAAAACCCGCTCAAGATTATGATTTACAAAGTTTAGTTATCGCTAATACCTCTCCTTTTAGTACCGTTCTTGCTCAAGGTGGAAATACGCCTGAGCCTGATGATGGTCGGTTACACGTGACCTATTTGGAAAATACTGATTCATTAGGGGATAGAGTGCTGGCTTTGTCCGACATTCTGTTCACAAGTTTTGGTGCAAAAGAACAGGCTGACCATTTTGATTATCTCTCAGCAGAACAAGTAACTATCGATTCAGATCAACCTATCGATTATGTCATTGATGGTGAACCTTATTCGGCTGATTCACTGAACATTACTATTCAGCAGCAAGCCTTAACAGTATGTGTTGCTTAATCATTCATATGTTTATTTAGATGAAACTGAGAGTAGAAAAATAAAATTTATATAAAAGAGAGGGTAGAAATGAAATTGGATATTTCTTTCGATCTTGAAAAGTTCACGCAATTAATAGAAGGGAAATTAGAAACCTGGTTAGTTGAAGCAATAAAATTAATACCAAATCTTATTGTTGCTATTATTACGCTTATTTTTTTCATTTTTATCGCTAATTTAGGCGGTAAAGTGTTCAATAATTTGAGTAATAAAGTCGTTGATTCTAACCAAGTGAATAATTTACTGTCATCCATTGTTAAAGCAGCCATTGTTGCAATCGGTTTTTTTGTTGCGCTAGATTTTATTGGTTTACAAGGGACCGTTACTTCATTACTTGCTGGTGCCGGTATTCTTGGCCTCGCTATTGGTTTTGCTTTTCAAGATATGACAGAGAACTTGATATCTGGGATAACCATGAGCATTCGTAAACCGTTTAAGATTGGCGATATTATACAATCGAATGATGTTATGGGGACGATAGTTAAAATTAATTTACGTAATACCTTAGTAGAAACCTTTTCCGGTCAACATGTGATGATTCCGAATAAGATGGTATTTCGTAATATTTTGACTAACTATAGCCGTAAAGGTGTCAGAAAAATTGAAATTCCAGTTGGTATTTCTTATGCCGATAGTCCACAAAAAGCAGCTGAAGTGATAACGGAAGCACTGAATAAAAAACCATATATTGTTAATAAACAAGATACTGCGGTTTATGCATCCAGTTTTGCAGATAGTAGTATTAATTTATTAGTTTGGTTTTGGATAGAATATCCAGGTGAGTTTGGTTATATGGATGTACAACATGATGGTATCATTACCATTCATAATAGCCTTTCTGAAGCAGGTATTACTATACCATTCCCTATACGAACATTAGATTTTGCGGCGAAAGGTGGCAAAACGTTATCTAGTTGCCTTAATCATTCATCTGATTAGGCGTTGCGGGTTAGTCTTCTCTGGATAAATGAAAAACGTCAAGTGTAAAAGCTTGACGTTTTTTGGTTTATAAGTGTTTTGCTATTTCGTCATTTTCAACTTGTAAAGCGGCGACCCAATAAGATAAAAATGAAGACATATGTTGGTTGTTAAATGTTTTGATTGTGTTTTTAAGAAAGCCTATCAGGTTGAGATTGCTTGTATACATATCATTATAATTTAATATTACAGGTGGGGCCTCTTCTATCACGTGCGTTGAATTTATATTGGTCTCTTTAATATTGAATGTGCGAATAATTTCATCAATCATTGAATGCTCTATCTTCATGAATCGACTTGCTGCTCTAAATAAATTTCCATTGCTTCGATTTTCGATTAAATTGATGCATGAGATATAATGTCTTTTCAGCTTAATTAAAACATCACCAACACCTTTATAGTGAATTTTTTCAGGTGAGTCATTCCTCTTTTTTAGTAACATATTATTACTCCTTCTCTAAGCATGTTTGATATTTTCTATCCGTACTTGATTACTAAACCTAGTTACTATCTTTTATATAAAAGCACCTTTTGTGCCAGTTTTGTTTTTATTTAAACAACGAGTTATAGCTTTATGTTTATATTTGGTTTTAATTTAATGTAAAAAATACATTTTTACATTGGTAAGTTTGAAAATATTACATAGTAAGTTGTCGTTAAGTTGTCGTTAAGTTGTTTTTTGTTCCTGGAATTCTTTTGTTTTTACTGATTTTTGGTGTTTTTTAGACCATGTGATAACTTGGCACGAACTTCGCTTATATATAATGGAGAGTTTAATAAATAATATTCATTTTTATTATTTGGTTATTAAATTAAGAATATTAAATTTATATTAACTGCAAAAGGAGAAGTGTTATGCCTAGGTCAAATACTCAACAATCAACAGCGAAGAAAAAAGCAGAAGACGCTTATGAAAAAGCAGAAGAAGCTACGGCAGAAACGGTAGAAAATATTAAAGAGCAAGTACAAGAAAAATTAGAAGCAAGTTCAGAAAGTGTCAAAAATGTAACTCAGCAAGCAGAGAACTTAATTAAAGAACGTCCTTTGCTTAGTGTTGGCTGTGCATTTTTAGCCGGCTGGGCTGTTTCAAAACTAATTAAATAGTCGTAAACAATGACGTCTACCAAAACCGGTAACTAAGAGACAACCATCATGACGACAGATAAAACGAATGATTGTTCAGCAACCGTTAATGACAAGCAGCATGACAAAGTGATGGATGATTTCAATCGCTCAGTTGCGGAATTAGATGGACTTTGGCAAGAATTGCTCAAGTTACAGGTTCATTCTAAACAATGGTCTAAATCAACGATCGAGCTGTTTTTTTTAGAGTTAAGTAACAGCGTTGCCGCTTGTAAAAGAGCGGTTGCTTGTCAGCTTATCTTCATTAGTTTATTCATGATGTTTTTATTTAGTGCTTCGGTCGGTGTTGGAGTAGTGATTTACTCCTTCACTTCTAACCTTGCCGTGAGTTACGGTGGATTTATTTTATCACTAGGTCTCATTCTTGTGGGCCTAGTGTTATTTCAAAAATACGTTATACAATTCATTGGCTTTCATCATACTAAACAACAGGTTGAGGAGGGGATAGATGTTCTCGCTCAGTTCGCGTCGAAAAAAAGTCCTAAGGAAAAGGTTGGAGGGAAAGAGTAGAGCAAGACAAGTTGCTCTTTGTCTTGGTCTGGTAGCCTTCAAAGGAAAAACATACTTTGAAAAACACCCATTACATGTATTGGCTATTGCGTTATTAGGTGGAATGGTATGTCGTCACACTAAACGACTCAATGGATCTCTGATTAATCTTAACCATATTAGTTTGGTTGCTAACACACTTAAAAACGGCGCATTAAAAAATAGCGAGTTAAAAAACAGTACAAAAAATTAAATCGTTACATCATTCAAAATTCACTGCTCATAGATAACTATACTTCTGATCCTTTTTAGGAACGCCATATTTTTAGGAACGTCAATGATGAATAAGTCTTACCACCGTGCTCTCAGTTCACTATTCATGATAGCGTCTATATTGATGATATTGGTGACGGCGTTATATGTCGCTAAACCACTTTTGCTACCTATTATAGTAGGGGCTTTTATTGCCTTATTATGTGGCCCGTTAGTTAACTATTTAGTTCGCTTTGGTATTCCTAGAATGATCAATGTTATTGCAGTTTTATTTGGTTTGGTGGCAGTTATAGGAATTGGTTTAAATATTTTGAGTGAACCAGCACAACAATGGTGGTCTAAACTCCCTCTGTTTTTAGAAAACGTTTCTAATGAAGTAAACGAAGTTACCCAAAATAGCAATGAAGATTCAGCCTCTAGTCTACTTGTGAATAGTTCGGTTTCAAACGACGGCTTAACAAATAATACCGCATTTTCAATAGTAAAGTCAGTACTTACTACTACCCCAACTATTGTTTCTCAGATGATGATAGCGTTGTTTATGGCTTATTTCATGATGAATTATGGCAGACAAATATACGCACGAGCATTGACGTTATGTACGCATTTTTCAGATAAACGAAAAGCGGTTGAGTTGGTAAAAGTCGTGCAAAAAGACCTTTCTCGGTATCTCGGCTCGATTACTCTAATTAACATAGCACTTGGGTTTATTGTTGGGTGTGTTTTCTATGCAATGGGACTCAAAGATCCTTTCTTGTGGGGCGCTTTCGCAGGCTTGATGAACTATATTCCATATCTTGGCCCTATGGTTTCAGTGACATGTTTTGCGTTAGTTTCATTTTTACAGTTTGAGTCATTGAGTTACGCGCTAACTGTTGCGGCAATTTTTTTAGCTATAAACTTAATTGAAAGCCAGATGGTGACACCAATATTATTGGGTAAGCGTTTTAGCCTAAACCCATTGATTTTATTTATCTGGTTAGTCTTCTGGGGTTGGTTATGGGGAGCGATGGGGATGTTAATTGGTGTCCCATTGTTAGTGTGTATTAATGTACTGTTCGAACAATTAGCTTATTTTCGTAAATAGAGACTTTGAAAATACAGCCTTTGAAAATATAGCTTTTTCAAATATAGCTTTTGAAAATATAGTGTTAGTCGATGAAGATTGAGACTATTCAATTGACCACTATGTTCTAACGTTTAGAATGTTCTCAATTCAAATTGTCAGGAATTAGAGCAATGGCTAAACGTCATGCTATTAATATCAGTTTTGTTTCCAAAATATCTCGCTGCCAAGAGCTCATTATGTCTCGAAGTGGCGCAGACGATTTATATGAAATTATTAAGATATTGTTTATAAAAAGTATTTGTTCTAATAAGTGGGTTGATTTTTCTCATGCCAATCAGCTACTACAAGCGAATGAAAATAAGGTTTCGGGTTTTGTAGAAGGCTCGGTCTTATTCGTAATGGGCCATGATGTATTCGATGATTGCTGGCAAGTGTTAAGTGATGAAGACACCAATCGACTCGATTACTATACATTTGACGCGGTATTTGAACAATTAACATCACATAAGTACAAGTCGAATAAAGGGCAATATTTTACGCCACGTAATGTGGTCGATTTCTGCATTCAATCGTTAAATATTAGTAAAGGAAGTTCGGTGTGTGATCCTGCTTGTGGCAGCGGTTCTTTTTTGAAATCGAGTTATGATTATCTCGATGGAGTAGGAACATTTTTTGGCTATGATATCTCCTCACGCGCAGTAAAAGTATCTAATTTGATGTCGTATTTGTTATGTGACAATGCTCTATATATTACTCAGCTGGATTCATTAGAAAAAAACCATCATGACATTACGGCTCGCTATGATGTGATTGTTGCTAATCCACCTTTTGCCGGTGATGTAACAGACAGCCGTTATGTTAAAAGTTATGAATTGGCCGCTATGTCTAAAGGGCGAGTAGAAAGAGATGTGCTGTTTTTAGAGCGATGTGTCCATCTGTTAAAGCCTAATGGGAAATTAGCGATTATTTTACCAGACAATAAAGTTTCTTCATCACGATTTAGCTATGTTAGACAATGGCTTTTATCCCATCTAGCGGTCAAAGCGGTGGTGAGTTTGGACGCGAATACCTTCAAACCTTATACCAGCCAAAAAGCGGCAGTGATTTTTGCACAAAAATTAGAAAGCACTCAAAACACCATCGCTTTTTATGTCTCTTCTCAGTCTGGAAAAAATGCTTCTGGGGAGTTTATTGTGGTAGACGATAATATTCAGCAAGATTTAGGCGAAATTGGGGACGATATCATTCCTCTTTGGGAGGAAAAATGAAGAAGTCTCTGATTAATTGTGCTGATTTAGGTAAGCATTTCTACTTGTCTCCCGAGTATTGGTATTCAAAAAAAACAGCAACAGAGAGCTTGCAAGGGACTGAATTAATAGAGATAGCTAGTTTGGTTAAAAAAGGCAGCAAACCTGATTTACAACGAAGCTTAGTATTAGATACCTCATGCGCCGATAAAGGTTTACTGCATATTTCTCCTTTTTTATTTGCAACCAGTAAAACAAGTAAGAGTTATAAAAAAAGGGTAGAAGAAGGCGTGGTACTAGTCTCTAGACTGCGTTCTTATTTGATGCAAGTAACCTATATTCCACATGGTATAAAGCAACGATTGGACGTTGATACTCTGTATTGTTCAACGGAGTTTTATATATTAAAACCTAAAGTTAAAGGGGATGAGATTGCTTTTTTAGTACCATGGTTACTGAGTGAGTCAGTGCAGAAAATTTTTACTGATGCGACAGTAGGTGGACATCATCCCCGTTTTGGAGATGATTTATTAATGAGCTTGAAAATCCCTACATATTATATCGACAATAAACAGCAGTTGAATGATAAAGTGGTAACGTGCATAAATACTAGTGTAGATTCGCAGATGACAATGCGAAACCTAGTTAATTAGTTAATTAGTTAAATGGGTTAATTAACTAAACCAAGCAAGTTTCTCATGCAGTTGTGTTACCGAACCAATGATTATAAGCGCAGGGCTTTGAGCTTTTTCCGCTAATTGAGGTAAGTTCTCTAACGTTCCAGTGTACACTTTTTGTGTATCTCTAGTGCCGTTTTCAATAATGGCACAAGAGGTTTCGCTTGATAAACCATGTGTGATAAGCCGAGTTTGGATGTTTTTGCACTGTTTCAAACCCATATAAAAAACTAATGTATGGTTAGTTTGAGCGAGTGAAGGCCAATCGATATCCTGACCATTTTGTTTTAGGTGGCCGGTTACAAATTGAATACTTTGAGCATGGTCTCGATGTGTCAATGGGATGCCGGCATAAGCTGTTGCTCCCGCTGCGGCTGTAATTCCCGGTACCACTTGGTAAGCTACATCATTTTCGGCCAGTGTTTCTAACTCTTCTCCTCCACGACCAAAGATAAAAGGATCCCCTCCTTTTAGCCTTACCACGTGTTTCCCTTCTTGAGCTTTTGTCACTAGTAGTTGATTGATCTCGTCTTGAGGAACACAGTGAAAATCCAGTTTCTTTCCGACGTAAATCATTTCTGCATTATCGCTGGCTAGCGAAAGAATATCGCTAGAGACCAACCGATCATAAACAACCACATCTGCCGTTTGAATGACTTTTAGACCTTTAACCGTTAATAAATCTGGATCGCCAGGACCAGCACCAACTAATGATACTAGTCCATTAATTCCTGATGCGTTAAATTGAGATACCATCGAATTACCTGTTTTCGTGTAATGTGCTTAAGAGCAGAACCCTTAAAGTGTATCTGCTCTTACAGATAAGGCATTTTATAGCGTTAATCTATTATATAATAGCGTTAATTTATTACGATTGAGCGTGTTGGTAATCCACTTGCGCCTCTTTCACTGGGCGTTCAGCTTTAGGTGTCGAATACCAATAACCCAAGCCCATAAAGACAGCACCAGATACCGCATTACCTAAAGATACCCACAATAAGTTGTGTCCGATACCTGACATTGAATAGCCTTCGGCAGAATGACCAAACCATGAAAGAGCAAATATGGTCATATTAGCAATGGAATGCTCGTAGCCAGAGGCGATAAACGCAACTAAACACCACCAAATTGCGATAAAACGACCTGCGCCAGTTTCACGTTGGCACATCCAAATAGCCAAACATACTAGCCAGTTACATAAAATACCTTTGAAAAACAGTATCATTGCTGGTGCAGTCGTTTTGGCCAAAGCGACTTTATGAATTAAACTTGTTGCATCAGGTAGCAATTTACCACCGCCAGCATAGAGATATAACCAAGCAACAAAAACAGAGCCGATTAAATTCCCTAACCAAGTCATCGGTAAAATAGTAGCATTATCAGTCCAGGTTATTTGTCCAGTTTTAGCACCAAAAGCCAGAAACATAGTGTGTCCAGTGTATAGTTCAGAACCCGCCATAATCACTAGAGTAAGAGCAATACCAAAAAATGACCCCATGACTAATGGACGTATTGATGGTTCGACTAAATTTCCCAAAGTAAAAATTAATATAATACCTAGTCCAACATAAGCTCCTGCCATTGCAGAGCTAATCCAAAACCCTAACGGATTGTCTTTTAGTAAATTTTTAATGCGTAGTGCGTTGTCACCACATTTTTTTATCGGTTCTGCGTACATTTGGTCTTTCCTTTAAATTTAAAATCAAATAGAGAGAGGCTCCTAATATCCAAATACATTGGAGAAACCTCTTAGCTATTTAATCTCGCACTTCTTAGCTATTTAGACTAGAACTGGTCAATTGGGTTATCTTCGAATTTTTAGGTAAATAAAAAGACGACTCTAGCCAGAAATTTCTACAATACCGGTTGCTACGCGAGCTTTGTAAGCTTTGATATTAAAGCGTTCATCTTCCATACACGCTCCCGTTTTTAGATTGAAACGTTGCTTTTTAAGCGGACTTGCTACCCAAAGTTCACCATTATGCTCAGCGACTAAGCCTCTCGAAAGTACATTCGATTGCAGAAATGGGTCGGTATTACTGATGGCGAAAACTTCTTCCGCTTCAGTTGGTCGGAAAATGGCGATTTGTTGGTCATCGATAAGTGCACATACACCTGTTCCCGGGATGATGTCATTGATGTCACAGACTTGTTGATAAGACATAATTATTTCTCCAGCTCTACATGTAGAATGTTGCCTTTGGCATAAGGTTTTTTCTCAGCCAAGGTTGCAGGTCTATGTTGGTCACGCTCAGGTACAAACACCACATTGTCATCTCGTTTGTCGCTATTAATAAAGTGAGCAAAGCGTTGTGTTGGATTTGGTTGAGATTGGTCATTGATAGTTTCTGTCCATTCACAAGCATACTGTTCAATCAGATTAGCAATGTGTGTTTCTAGCTGATCATTGAGACCAAGTTTGTCATTGACAATGACATCACGTAAATAATCGATGCCACCTTCCATGTTTTCTAACCAGACAGAGGTTCTTTGAAGTGGCGCGGCTGTACGAATGTAGAACATCATAAAACGGTCGATGTACTTGGTGAGTGTTTCTTTGTCTAAATCTGTTGCTAGTAAATCACCATGACGTGGTTTCATTCCGCCATTGCCACAAACATACATATTCCATCCGGCATCCGTTGCAATAATACCAAGGTCTTTACCTTGTGCTTCTGCACATTCGCGAGTACAACCCGACACACCAAATTTCATTTTGTGCGGAGTACGAATACCTTTATATCGATTCTCCAAATAAGAGCCTAAGCCAACAGAATCTTGCACACCGTAGCGACACCATGTTGAGCCAACACAGGTTTTGGCCATACGCAATGCTTTAGCGTAGGCTTGACCAGTTTCGAATCCTGCTTGAATTAATTTGCCCCAAATCGTTGGTAGATCATCTTTTTGCGCACCAAATAAGCCGACTCTTTGTGCCCCGGTTATTTTGGTATAAAGGTTATATTCTTGTGCCACTGCGGCTAGGGCGGCTAAGGCTTTTGGTGTAACTTCACCTCCTGCCATACGTGGGATAACAGAGTAGGTTCCATCTTTTTGGATATTGCCAAGAAAGTTATCGTTTGTGTCATGCAGTTTTACGTGCTGTGGCTTGAGAATATGCTCTCCCCAACAAGAGGCTAGGATAGAACCCACCAATGGTTTACAAACCTCACAACCGTAACCTGTTCCGTACTTTTTAATCAGTTCATCGAAGGTTTTTATTTCTTCAATACGGATTAAATGGAGTAACTCTTGACGAGAATAAGCAAAGTGCTCGCAAATGTTGTTAGTGACTTCTACGCCTGATTTGACCAATTCTGCATTCAGTACCGAAGTAACTAAAGGTATACAACCACCACAGCCAGTACCAGCGCCCGTGACGGCTTTAATATCTGCCAGAGTATGGTGACCGTCGGCGACCGCTTGTGATATTTTTGCTTTGGTGACGTCAAAACATGAACAAATTACGGCTGTTTCAGGTAATGAATCTGCACCAAGTGTTGGTTTTTCTGCGCCTGCGTGTGCAGGTAAGATTAGGCTATCTGGATGCTCAGGAAGATCAATCGCGTTGAGTTTTAATTGTAATAAATCACCATAATCCGAAGTATCACCAACTAAAACTGCACCTAAAAGCTGCTTACCATCCTCGGAAACGATAATACGTTTATAGATATCTTGTTCTTCATTTTGATAGACATAGCTTTTGCATCCTGGAGTACGACCATTGGCATCGCCAATAGACCCAACTTTTACGCCTAACAGTTTAAGTTTTGCGCTCATGTCAGCGCCTTCAAATTGGCTTTCAGGGTTTATTTCGTTTTCGTTACTGGCTAAATTGCTTTGACTGTTAATTAAGTGGTCAACGGCGACTGTTGCCATTTTATAGCCGGGAGCAACTAGGCCAAAGAACGTCCCATTCCATGATGCACACTCGCCGATAGCATAAATATTATGATCAGAGGTTTGACAATAATTGTTAATAGCAACGCCACCACGTGATGCGATATCCAGTTCCATCTGTCGTGCCAATTTGTCTTGTGGGCGAATGCCCGCAGAAAAGACAATAAAGTCGATTTCAAGCTCCGTATCATCAGCAAATTTCATTG
The DNA here is from genome assembly GCF_033101115.1 of Vibrio sp. TH_r3. Classification (NCBI taxonomy): domain Bacteria; kingdom Pseudomonadati; phylum Pseudomonadota; class Gammaproteobacteria; order Vibrionales; family Vibrionaceae; genus Vibrio; species Vibrio sp. TH_r3. Next base: position 47,840 of record NZ_JAWMPW010000023.1, read on the forward strand.
TGTTACGGGCACTTTTCCCTGTAGGAAGGATCTCAAGTGTATTTTTGTTGGTGTGGACTTTTACACCCATACGTTCAATTTTACTGCGTAACTGATTGCCACCTTGAGGATCGAGTTGTTCAGCCATTAATACTGGTGCAAATTCTACGACATGAGTTTCAACACCTAATGCTTTTAACGCACCTGCCGCTTCTAAACCAAGTAAACCACCCCCGATAACAACACCGTTTTTGCTTTTACTTGCGCAATTTTCAATGGCTTTTAAATCTTCAATAGTTCTATAAACAAAACAATCTTTATTATCGTTACCTTTGATTGGCGGTACAAAAGGATAAGAACCGGTTGCCAATACGAGTTTGTCGTATTGAATTTCTCGACCAGAGCTTGAATATACCGTTTGGTTCTCTCGACTGACGTTGATCGCTCGTTCACCGATTAAAACCGTAATATTGTGTTTTTGGTAAAAGCCTTCTTTAACCAGTGATAGCTCGTCTGCGGTATGGTGTGAAAAATAAGAAGAAAGATGAACTCGGTCATACGCAACTCTAGGCTCTTCACAAAAAACAGTAATATCAAACTCTGATGCATTTGTTTTATCAATTAAATCTTCGATATATCGATGGCCAACCATGCCATTGCCGATGACAACTAGCTTCAACTTGCTCATTTGGTTTCCTAAGGTTTTATTTTAGCTTGAGCGTATTGTTGGCCATGAAATAAAATTTAAAAATGATGTAAATCAATTACGAAATCAAACTATCCTAAAGTGGTATGAATGAGAGGTTAAGCGTAAAGTTGAGTAAAATCAGCTATTTGTATGACTAATAAAATTAATTATTTGGTTGTAAAATTACAGAATGGAAAGTTTGCGATTGTAATGTTACAGGATGGGGTGCGGTATTTTGTGTTATTTTTCACTAAGTTGAAAAAAGAAAAGGCAAACAGTTAGTTGCCTTTTCAATGGAAATACTATTTTGATTGTTACCACATAAGATCATCTGGTATGACAAATTCAGCATAGGGATCGTCTTCTGCGAGTGATTCTTCGGAAGAAGATTTATTTTCTATAACGGCTTCAGCATCTCTTTCTGCAATTTTATAAGCAACCGAAGATGGGATCACTGCGTAGCTATTGGCGGATTTCGCTATAGATAAAACACCGCTAATCAATTGAGCTCTTATTTCGGCAGTTACATAAACAGATTTAACAAGGGTTCCATCAGTAAAGTTGTATTTTATTTCTCCATGCGCTAAATCAACTTGATTCATTTCGATAAGCTGTTTGACTTGTGCTTTCATCTCTTTACTGAGTTGTTGCTGTGCCCTTTGTTCACTGAGTTCTTTATCCCGTTGCCGTTGAACCTGCTTCTGCTCTTCTACTGCAGCTTTTGCTTCACGAGCTTGAACCCTTGATTTTTTCGAGCCCTTTTGGGCCTTTTTTAGTTTTTTCTCATTGACTAATCCAGCTTTTAGCAACTGGTCTTGTAAGCTTAATTTTGCCATTGTTATTCCAAGTTAGTTTTTGGCTATTTTCTCATTTATTGCTGCAATTACCAGCCATAATCAATTAGCAAATTTAAATATTCTAACATTGCTTGATGATATTGATAAAAATTCCCATTGTGGGATTCTACCGCCCCTTGCCGTCTTTTCAAAAATTAGTTGAATTAACACGACCGTTTCAGCTCAAATTGTTAACCGAGTTATAGTGGGCAATGTAGATTTAAATAATGCTTATTATATTTGAATCTCATTTTACTTAAGAGTGTTAAGTGGGGGGGATCGAAAGTAATGAATCATCTATATGGCAAACCAACTCAAAGTGATGGTACCAAAGCAATGATTAAGGAAATCATCAGAAAATTTAACTAAATTAAACTATTTTAAGTATTAAGTTAGTAAAAAAGTTCCGTGGCTATATCGCCAAATGGTAAATTTTGTTTTTCTTTCTCGAAATTGAGACGAAAGAGTGAAATTATGTGTTAAATTAGCATATAGTTGAAACACTTATGGATACTTTTTATTAATATGAGTAGCCTATACTTGAGTGTAGAAATATAAATGCACAAACAAAAAATTTAAAAGGAATAGTTATGAATAAGTCAGTACTACTTGCATCAACTTTATTGGTACTTTCACCACAGTTTGCTCAAGCAGAACCTTATGTTGGTGCTAAATTAGGTCATTCTTGGTTAGAAGGTTCTTGTCCTACCGATAAGTCATGTAGTGATGATCATTTTGCTGGTGGTGTATACGGTGGATATGACTTTACCGATATGTTTGGTTTCGAAGTAGGATTTGACTATTTAGGTGATTTTGCTACTGAAATCGATAAGCCAATGAAAGCATTTACGGTTGCTCCTAAACTTATGATTCCTGTTGGGGATCTAGATTTGTTCGGTAAAATTGGTACAGCAAGAATTGATTATGGTGATGTGAATGACACTGTAATGTTAACTGCTGTTGGTGCTGAATACGGATTTTCTGACAATGTTTTCGGTCGATTTGAATACCAACGACTTAACAATATCACTGCAGGTATTGTAGATAACTTGAATGTTAATTCTTTATTTTTGGGCTTGACTTATAAGTTTGGCGCAAGCGAAGAGCCAACACCAATGATTGTTGAAGAACCTGCACCAGTTGTTGCTGAGCCAGTTGCAGTTGTTGAAGAACCAGCACCTCAACCAAAATTATTTCAAGAGTTTGGCGTAGAGTTATTTGATAATGATAGTGCTAAATTAGCTGATAATAGTGAGCAGTACTTTGATTGGTTAGTAAGTGTTATGAAAAAATATCCACAAGCTAATGTTAGCATTATTGGTCACACTGATTCAGTAGGCTCAGAAGAATACAACCAAGTATTGTCCGAAAAACGTGCTGGTGTTGTAGCTGACTACTTGTATTCGCAAGGGATTGAAGAGTCACGCGTTACTGTTTCTGGTATGGGCGAAGCCGAACCTAAAGCTTCAAATGATACTGCCGAAGGCCGTATGGAAAACCGTCGTGTTGAAGTTATCGTCGACCAATTTGAAATCACTGAGTAGTTAATTGAAGTTTTAAGTTATTATCTTTAACTATTGACTTTATTGATAAAGAAGACTGAGCCTTTGCTT
>NZ_JAWMPW010000024.1:0-49914 GCF_033101115.1 Vibrio sp. TH_r3
ACCACAAGGTGGTAGTGATTACTCATCACCGCATAAGCGCAAATATCGATACAATAGACAGTGGTGAGCGCTTTGATGCGAGATTCAATCCAATCTCGTCGATGCTCGTAACTTGTTTGTGAAAAGGCATCATAACCACATAGAAAAGAGCGGCGAACACAACGAGAAATGCAGTGATAATAAGGGGTGGCGTCAATGCAAACTTGTTGGCTTCTTGCAGTGGTCATGGATGCTTCCTGTGTTAGGTACAGCAACCAATATAACGGAAATACGTTGAGAGCAGATAAACAATTAATCGCGTTTCGAGTGATGATTTGTTTTTTAATGCAAACGGTTAGTTTGTTTCATAAGGTGGCTGTCCCGATAAATTAACTCTAAAGTTATGGTGCCTGTCCTGATAAGTTCTCTGATAAGTTCTGATAAATTATCCGGTTTGTAGTTGTCCTATTAATCTATATCGGCGTCCTTCTTTCTCTAATATTCCTTCATTAATTAATTCATGAATAATTCTTCGATAAGTACGAGAGGTAATACCTAATTTTTTCGAATTTAAAGTTGAAGATAGCTCGAAAAAATCATGGTTAGAAAGGTTATAGGCTTGCAGGATTTGGTTTTCAATACTCGTTCGAGTTGGTTGAGTTAATCTCTCAATCAGTTTTTTGACATTGGTGTTATATCTTTTTGTAATTAATTCCATCAAATCAGAAAAAACTTCGGTATTGGTAGAAAGAACGTTTAATACTTGCTGCTTATTTAATTTGTAATACGTACCAGGTTGATTGGATTTTACATTAAACAATGAGTGGTTATCAGTTTGAAAAAACTCCATTTCTCCTAAAAATCCTGTGTAGTTTTCCTTAATTTTTAAGATGAATTCGTTACCGTTACTATTAATGTAAGAAATAGTTAAGTTAGCATTTACACAAAATAACAAAGAAGAAACTTCTACAGATTGCTCTAATAAATAACTGCCTTTTTGATAATTTTTTTCAGGGATCTCAGAGGATTCAAGTATAGATATAATATTTTGCAAAATGACACCAAAAACTGCTTATAAATAGAACGATAATTAAGGTGCCACTGATAGTTTATTTCATCGGTTTGACAACCTGACCATTTACCCAGACTTTCATAATATTACTTCTGTTAGTATAGGCAATGATTTTTTCAAAAATATCTTGAATGCTATCTAAGTTGATATGAATATTAAAATCTTCATGCGTTGTATCGACACATATCGCATCGAACAGTCGGCCTGTACTCATTACACCTGTATTTAGGCCTAACGTCTTAGCCCCACCGGTGGTTGCCATCCAATAGGCTTCCAATAAAGTGATTCTGCTATCTGCTGTACCTCTTTCTGAGCCTGTTAATGTATAGTCCGTTCCATTTTCACGTGCTCTCGAATGCGTTACTGCATCAAAACATGATCTAAATAATGAAGGATAAGGGGATGCAGCGACATCAGAACCTAAACCGATTTGAATTTTTTTGTCTAATAATTCTCGACAGGGCAGAGCGGCATTGGCAAAAAATATATTCGAGAGCGGGCAGTGCGCGATAGATGATTTGTGTTTTTGCACAATATCTATATCGTCATCTGTTAAGAAAATAGAGTGCGCTAGCAATGTTTTTGGTCCAAGAAGCCCGGCTTCTTCATATAGTTCTACATCTGTTTTACCGTATTTATCAGCACTAAAGTCTCTTGCCCAATCGCTTTCGCTGGCATGTGTTTGCACTGCGCAATCATATTTTTTTGCAAGAGAACCAAGACCATGCATTGCGTCTTTTGAGCAGGTCGGCACAAAGCGAGGAGTAACAATGGGCTCAACTAAGCCGTTATTCTGTTCTAGATTTTTTACATTGTTGATAAATTGTTCAGTAAGATCGATAGATGCTTGATAATTTTCATCTTTGTAATAATCAGGACACATGTCTACATCATCCATCGCTACTTTTCCTACGAACGCTCGTTGACCTTGATTCAAGCATTCTTGTGCCAAATAAGTTGAAGATTCAACATCAACCGTCGCGAAATAAACGGCGGTTGTAGTGCCGTGAGACAAATATGTGTTTATAAGATCAGGATAAATACTTTTGGCAAAATCAATATCTTTGTAACGGCTTTCTAGTGGAAAGGTATAGGTTTGTAACCATTCATCAAGTGGGAGATCCAACCCTTTTCCTGCTTGTGGCCATTGAGGTGCATGAATATGCAGATCGATCATGCCCGGCAGTATAACTTGCCCAGGTGACAGCTTTTCTAATTGCCCGATAGCTGAGAAATGTTCAACATTGCTCGCATAATCGTGATCTTGTGGGTTAACTACTCGCTCAATTACACCGGTATCGCTGTCAAAAATGATCAGTGCGTCGGCAAGGTGTTCAAACGAGCCTAATACTGGTGTATGAAAAATAGACCCGAGAATGGCATGTTTCATAAATATTCCTATTGATAGGCTTGGTTTTTGTACACTGTATTTTCATCTAAAACCAAACCCTTACTCCATCTAGACTAAAATGTTAGTGCAGTTTCCAGTGCTATTTCGACCATTTCATTTAGCCCCGTTTGACGTTCATCTGAGCTAAGGTGCAATTCATTAACAATATGGTCTGTTACGGTGCAGATCCCAAGGGCTCGGCAATTATGTTCTGCTGCTAATGCGTACAGAGCATTGATCTCCATCTCTACCCCTAATATTCCATACTTTTGCATTAGCTGATAATAATCTTCATCAGGGCGATAGAATAGATCAGATGAAAAAATGTTGCCTACTTTGTAGTTGACGCCGCGTTGTTTTGCCACTTGATAGCAGGTGTGTAACAGATCAAAGTTTGCTAGTGCGGCTAAATCATGGTCTCGAAATCGGATACGATTGATTTTTGAATCTGTACATGCACCTTGCGCAATAATTAAATCTTTTAGTTGTACATCGTCAGAAATTGCGCCACAACTGCCCACGCGAATAATATTTTTCACACCGTAATAAGCCATTAATTCATGGAAATAGATAGAAGCTGATGGGCCGCCCATACCATGCCCCATTACAGAAATAGGCATAGATTTATAGACGCCAGTAAAACCGAGAATGCCTCTGACATTGGTTACTTCACGTACGTTGTCTAAATACTTTTCAGCGATATATTTGGCTCTTAGTGGGTCGCCAGACATAATAATTGTTTCTGCGAAATCGTGTTTGTTCGCATTGATATGAGGAGTAGACATAATATTCCTTAACTGAAGATAATCAGTAGGACAGATGTTACCCTTGCGTTTGCGCGTAAAGCGGCAGAGCACAAGATAACATCTGATCCTGAATGATAAATGAGGTTAGCCGAGTGAAATAAGAGCACCAGCAATAGTGCCAGACATCAGATTAGCCAAAATAGAAGCAAGTAAGACTCGAGGCCCGATAGCGGAAATGAGTTCTCGTTTATCAGGACACATCGCACCAATACCACCAACCACCATGGCTAGAGAACCAATATTGGCAAAACCGCATAAACTAAAGATGACGATGGCTTGTGTTTTGGCTGATAGTTGCTCGGCAATGTCTAAATAGTTGATGTAAGCAACAAATTCGTTGATGGCAATTTTTTGTCCAATAATAGAACCCGCTGTTACGGCCTCCGACCACGGTACACCCATTAAAAATGTTAAAGGTGCAAGTAAGTAACCAATGATAATTTCCAAGGTGAGTGCATCAATACCGACAAGGTTACCGACACCGCCGATAATTCCATTTAGTAGAGCGATAAGCGCAACAAACGAAATAAGCAAAGCTGTCACGATAATGACCTGATTCATACCAATAGTTGAGCCATCGGTAATCGCTTCTAATAAGCCCTTAGGTTTATCCGCTGAATGAATATCAACCTCATTATTGACCAGTTCAGGTTCGGTTTGAGGGCACATTAGTTTGGCAAAAAGTAGTCCAGCTGGTGCGGTCATAAAGCAAGCTGTGAGGATGTAAGTTGGATCAATACCTAAATTGATATAACCAACCATTGTGCCGCCTGCCACACTGGCTAAACCTCCGGTCATTACAGCAAACAGCTCAGAACGAGTCATTCTTTTAACCAAAGGACGAATCATAGATGGTGCTTCGATCGGCCCAACAAAAATATTAGCGGTAGCGGAGAGAGATTCTGCTTTGCTTGTACCTAATACTTTGGATAACGCACCACCAATTGTATTGATAATGAACTGCATTATTTTTAAATAATACAGTACCGAAATAAGTGCAGAGACGAATACAACCACACAAAGTACATTGATGGCAAAGATAAAGCCCATTTTGTAATCAGCCAAATCGCCAAAAACAAATTTTAATCCTGCATTTGAAAAACCAATAATATCGTTCACACCATGGCTAAGATATTCAATGATTTTCATCCCTAAGGGGACATACATAACAAATGCGCCTAGAGCTATTTGTATAGATAGTGCAAGTAAAACGGTTCGAAAGTTAATTTTGTTGCGGTTTTCTGAGCATAGAAAGCCAATAAGTATCAGCGATCCGATGCCGATTAAACTCATAATGATAGACATAGTAAATTCCATTTTCTGTTATTGTTCCTTTTCTCAGTTTGCTAGCGATGAAAACAAAAAGAACGGACATTTTTCCTTTAAAGAAGAATAAATAGTTAAATTAGTCAATTTCAGGTCTGTTTTACAGGGACAGGCACCTTTGCAACAACCATGTTACAAGGACAGGCACCTTTAGAAATAGTCACTCTCATTATTTTTAGTACGGAATAATGATGCCTGTCCCTATTGGTTTCCATTCGTTTCTGTTGGTTATGCCTGTGTTGATTAAAGTGTCTGTCCCGATAGGGTCGAATAATGATGCCTGTCCCGATAGGGTCGGCTCTTTATCATTGGCTCCTCACTGGTGCAACTTAGGCTAACTTAGTGCATGTCGTACACTTTGCATTATTCAACAAGTGCAGTTGGTACAGTTATTGTTTGTGGATTTGTACCAATTTTGCGCTATTTTTATACAGTTAAAGTGGCACAAAGATTGTAGGCTTTTATTACACACTCAATGTAAGGGAACTACATTATGCAAGGAAACAACGATTACCCACTCAGTGCTGTGCCTGCTGGAAGTCGTAAGGGGCTTATTTCTATGTCCGTTATGCTGGCAGGGTTCACTTTTTTTACTGCAACTATGTGGGCTGGAGGGAGTTTAGGTGCTGCATTTTCATTAAATGAACTGCTTGTGATTTTAGTGATAGGTAACCTAATTTTGGGAACTTATGCTGCCGCGTTAGCGTATATTGCCTATAAAACAGGACTGAACACGGTGTTGTTGGGTCGCTATTGTTTTGGTGAATTTGGTAGTAAATTATCCGACTTTGTACTCGGTTTTACACAAATTGGTTGGTATGCATGGGGAGTCGCTACAATAGCAATTGTATTAACAAAATTGCTTGGTATTGATGAAACATGGCAAATACCTTTGATGGTTTTATTTGGTTTTGGTTTTTGTATTACTGCTTCTATTGGCTATCGTGCAATGGAATTGCTGTCTAAGATTTCTGTTCCAGCGATGTTGGCATTTATTGGACTTTGTTTTTATACAGGATTAGTCGACGTAGGCGGAGTAGGGGCTTTATTTGATATTGCACCACAAGAGAGTATGAGTGTTAGTGCCGCGGTTACCGTTGTGATCGGAACTTTCATTAGTGGTGGCACGCAAGCGACTAATTGGAGTCGTTTTTCAAAAACAGGAAAAATAGCGGTGGTATCTACCTTAGCCGCATTCTTTGTTGGCAATGGACTTATGGTATTCATTGGAGCGTTTGGCGCGATGATTTATCAACAGTCTGATATTGTCGATATCCTAGTTGCGCAGGGTTTCATGGTTACAGCTATCTTAATGTTGTTTGCCAATATTTGGACAACTCAGGACAATACGATTTATAACTTCGCTGCGGCGGGTTGTAACCTATTCCGTACCGATAAGCGTGGTTTAATTACGGTCATTGGTGGGGCGATTGGTACGTTATTAGCCATCTTAGGTATGTACAATTATCTCATTCCATTTTTGATTTTATTGGGTACATTTATCCCACCAATTGGTGCCATCATAATGACCAATTTTTGGGTAGTATATAAAGGAAATCCACCTAAACTGACTGATATTGAATTGCCTAATTTTGATACAAAAGGGTTAGCTGCATACGCATTAGGTTCATTAGCCGCCTATTTTTCTCCATGGGTCCCTCCTATTATCGGTATGCTAGTGGCGAGTATCAGTTATGTCGTCTTAGTTACAGTGTTGTCTCCTCAACGTTCGGAGATTAAGGTTGGGTAGTAATTAATGATTACTGTACGAGATATTCCGACTATAAAAGGGTTGGAATCAATACGTATACGCGCAGGTGCAGAATTCGCAGATAAGGCCATTCGTTGGCCTTATCTTGCCGAAGATCACGAACTCGACCCGTGGTTAGTGGGTGGCGAAGTAATTTTTATTACGGGTATCAATCGTAGTTGGACAGATGACGAGTTTATTTGTCTGCTTCATTCTGCAAAGAATAAAAATGCAGCGGCGATTATTCTGTTAACTGGTTCGGCACATATATCTGCGTTAAATCTAGATTGGGTGACTTTAGCCAATGAGCATCAATTACCGTTATTAGAACAACCTTTTTCACTACCAATGGTTGTGGTGACAGAAAGACTCTCCAACGCCATTATCCAAAGTACCTTTGCTCAGCGGTCAAAAGAATGGTTTTTAACCCAATTGGTAGAAAACCCAACAGAAGCCGAAGCGATAGCTCTGGAACAGGCACGAGATATTGGCTTGCCGCACGACAGTGAATTATCGATGGCAATGGTATTGCCAAATACCAGCGCAAGTAAAAGTATAGAATCATGGAAATTTGTACTGAGAGAATTTATTGCAGATCAAAAAAGCCCTTTCCCTGTAATCGAGTATCGAACAGGGTGGCTACTTTGTTTGGTAAAAAATAAGGATGATAATAATCAGGCAAAAATGGGGGCATGGCAACATCTACATTCTATGTTGCACAGTAAACAACTTTTATCGAGTATTGGTGTTAGTGATGGGTTTACGTTAAGTAAGTTAAATCGCCTCGCATTTCAAGCTAAACAGTGCACTGAATTTATCCACCGACACTTCCGCGGACAAGTCTTTCACTATAAAACGTTCGGTTTGCAACAGTTATTTGCTGCTGTTGATGATATTGAACGATTGCATGATTTTTGTCATCGATATCTTGGTCCCTATTATCAATTGAATGGTGAAGATGTGGGACAGATTAAGCAAACTCTACGCTGTTATTTCACCAATTTATGTTCGGTTAGAAGTACTGCGTCAGATATGGGTATCCATCGTAATACGGTGACCGCAAGAATTCAGAAATTTGAACAAAGAACACATCTCTCACTAGACGATGCAGGCAATCGATTAGCGATACAAAACGCACTCGTTATCGAGTCCTTTATTTTGCCGCAAACAGAATCCCATCAAGGAGCCTTATGAAAATCATCAACGCCCGTATGAGACATCAAACCTGTTTATATACAATTGAATGTATTAATGGTTATTTTACTCAAATTACTCAACAACAAGGTGTCAGTGAAGAGCCTTGTGATATTGATGCTCAACAACAATTGATTTGTGCTCCTTTGGTTGAGCCACATATCCACTTAGATGCTGTGTTAACGGCTGGTGAACCACGATGGAATAAAAGTGGAACCTTGTTTGAAGGGATAGAATGTTGGGCGGAAAGAAAACCGATGCTCAATGAACAAGACGTACAGAGCCGAGTACTAAAAGCGGCTGAATTATTAATTAGTCATGGTGTTCAATATATACGCACCCATGTAGATGTGACAGACCCCGATTTAGCAGCTCTCAAGGCAATCGTACCGTTAAAAAAGACGTTAGCGCCTTACTTGGATTTACAAATAGTCGCCTTTCCACAAGAAGGCATTTTGTCTTTCCCTAATGGTAAAGCGTTAATGGAACAGGCGTTACACATCGGTGCCGATGTTGTTGGTGGTATTCCACACTTTGAATTCACCAGAGAATATGGCGTAGAGTCAATGCGTTGGGTGATGGATTTAGCTAAAAAACACAATAAGCTTGTTGATGTACATTGCGATGAAATTGATGACGGCAGTTCCCGGTTTTTGGAAGTCCTTGCAACCGCAGCGTTAGAAACTGGCATGAAAGGCAAAGTAACCGCCAGCCATACAGTGGCTATGCACTCATATAATAATGCCTACTGTTCGAAATTATTTCGATTATTAAAAATGTCTGGTATTAATTTTGTTTCGTGTCCGACAGAAAACACTCACTTACAAGGTCGTTTTGATACCTTCCCGAAACGACGCGGAATCACCCGAGTTAAAGAGTTACGTGATGCAGGAATAAATGTCGCACTAGCTCAAGATTCAATTCAAGACCCTTGGTATAGCTTAGGTAACGGCAAGTTACTTCGTCAGGTGGACTTTGCACTGCACGCTTGCCATATGATGGGATACGATGATTTCAAAACAGCGCTCGATTTTATTACCGATAATGGCGCCCAAGTGATGAACATTACCGATAAATACGGAATAGAAATTGGTAAACCAGCCAACTTTATTATTTTACAAGGCCAAGATGATGCAACTGTCATTCGTGAACAAGCTGATGTTCTGTGGTCTGTGCGCAACGGAGAAGTGTTAGTGGAGCGCGCACCATCAATTGTCAAACAAGGTGTTTGTTTCAACTGATAGATAAGGGTAGATAAGGGGACAGGCACCTTTAAAGTGTTGGTTTAGCTTCCTCTTATAAGGGGACAGGCACCTTTAAAATATTAGTTTAGCTTCCAGTTATAAGGTGTGTGTCCCTGTATCAAAGTTGCGATTAACATAGGCGATGTCTTGGTATACAAGCAAGACATCGCCTGATATTTACTTATCGCTATGATTCTTTTTTGAAACCTATTCCAGTTATAACTGAACCAAATAATACGATGAACAGCATAACAGGATATAAGAAGGCAGCCGCTACCGCGTTTGGTTCGACACCACTTAATGCTGCGGCAATAAAGACGAACACACTAAAGAATGGAATGACTAATGCCAAGGAGTTAGAAAAACCATCCAAAAGATTTGCTCTGCGGTATGGGTGAATATTTAGTTGTTGTCCTGCTTCATTAATTATAGGGCCAACAGATAGAATCGTTGCACTAGTTACTCCGCCAAACAACATGGTTACGATATTAATAACAATGGCGCTGACGATTTCAAAACCTTTCGGTGTTTTACATAGTGATGAAGACATCAGAGTCTTGGTAAGACTTTCGATGATACCTGCATTTTTAATCACACCCATAATACCGAAAATAGATACAACAAGAATCGCCGTGCCCATCATTCCCTTAATACCGTCGGCTAAAAAACCAGAAGCATGGTTACCTAAAGAACCATCGGAATGGAAAAGTTGAGAGCCGTCGAAAATCCCAGTAACAAGCCCTAATACGCAACCGAAGACTAGCGCCACACTTGTTGCAATAAAAATATTATGGGTTAGCTTAGAAACAACTAATAGCACGATAACGGGAATTAACATTAACAAATTATAAGGCGAGAACTCTAACGCCTCACTGGTATAAGTTAGTGTGGTTTCAGGGGCTATCACTAAATATAATATGGTAGTCAACACCGCGGCAACGGCGGCGTATTTGAATCGTGAACGCACTACGCCACCAATATCTGCCGATTGTCCAGTTTTCTTGACGATTTGGGTTGATGCAGAAGCAATGGTTGTATCGGAAATTGGTGCAAGGTTATCGCCAAAAATACAACCCGAAGCAATTGCGCCTGCCAAAACCGCTTCATCGACACCTAGAGCAATACCGGTTTGATAAAAGACAGGAAACGCAGCAAACATGGTCCCGATTGAAGAACCAGTGGCGGTTGCAACGATACATACGGCAATAAACGAGAATGCAACAAATCCACCTGATGAAAATTCGAAAGATTGTGCAAACCAAATCAAGCCATTAGATAAACCGCTGACTTTAATCATTTGCGAAAACATTCCTATTAGCAGCAATAATAAGAAAATAGTGACGCTTTCTTTACTTGCTATCCCTTTTAGAACTGAATCCCAATAAGCGGTTCTATTTGATGCCACCAGGCTAGTCAACATCAGCCCGATAAATGCGGCTCCCGCTAGAACATGCATATCGTACGTCATATAGTGAGAAAAAAGCACAATACAGGAAATAAAAAAGAAGCTTAACGGAAGCAAGGCGATTGCTTGATTGTTAAACATTGGTAATTCCTTTACCGAACTGTTTGTCACGTTATTTAAAGTTAATGATCCCATCTTTTACCCTCTCACAAGCTTCGATTATTTTCTCATCATCACGGAAACATCCGTAAATCAGGCGAAGGTGGCCTTCAAATCCTTTTCCATATTGGCCACCAGGATTGACCAAAACATTTTGGTCTTTAAGTACAAATTGAGTGATCTCCTCACCATCTCCAACAGCATTCACGTCAAGCCACTGCAAAATACCACTTTCTGGTTTTTTACATTCAACTCCCGGAATGCTATTAAATATATCGGTAATCATGTCTCGACGTTTTTCTAACCGAGTTGTTCGTTCTGCGATAATAGAGTGGTCGTTTAGTGCGGCTAATGCACCGGCACACGATAAATGAGAAGGTGCGCCGAGTATGTTGACCGCTGCACCGTAATATTTGTCGATAAGTTTGTCGCTGGTGTAAATGTATCCAATACGAAGACCGCTTAAACCATAGCCTTTTGATAGAGAACATACGGTCACGGTTCTTTCTAGCATTCCTTCAATAGCTGCTGGGCTGACAAATTTAATACCGTCAAAAATGATGTCCTCAAATGCCTGATCACATACAAGAATAAGATCGTTTTCGATAACAAATTCACAAATCTCCATTATCGAATCTTCACGATAAACAACCGACGTTGGGTTGTTTGGATGACAAATTGCTAACATTTTGGTTTTTGGCGTGAGGTGTTTTTCTAAATCTGCTCGACGTATTTGGTAATTATCTTGTGGTGATGTAGGCACTTGCACTGCGTTGGCACCCATCAACGACACGTTAACAAGATTGTTTGGATACGTTGGCGTAGGGATTAGGACTTCGTCCCCCTTTTCTAAAAAAGGATACATGGCATAAAATAACCCTGAATCAGACCCAGGAGTAACAATAATATTACGACTAGGATCGAGATTTAAGCCGGTTTGGCTCTGTATTTTATTGGCAATAGCAACACGTAATTCACGCGGTCCTATTGGCATAACATAGTGTGATGAAATTCCCAATTGGACACTTTCCATTAGCGCATTTTGGACACTTTTTGGCATCGCTGGGTCAGGGAAATCAGGATCGGCCCACGCTAGAATTGTCCCACCAGATTCAAGAATTTTACCGGCGCCTTCACCCACATCTGCTTTGATTACTTCGTCGAATAGCCCACCTGAGACAGAGGCAAACGCATCCTTCATATGTTTATTCATAGTTATTCTCCCTCTATCGCAATGGTGTCAATTTCAACCATTGCGCCTTTAGGCAGTGCGCTAACCTCAACTACCGCTCTGGCAGGAGTGTGTTCTCCGAAAAACGATTGATATTCTTCATTTATTTCTGTGAAAGAATTGAGATCAGTAGTAAACACTTGAACCTTGAGGATATTTTCTTTTTTTGAACCCTGAGACTGCAAGATAGCCAATATATTGTTTAAACTTTGCTTGGTCTGCGTTCGCACGTCTTTTGCCATTTCTCCCTTACTGTCTATAGGCAATTGCCCGGAAACATAAATCACGCCATTATATGCAGTAGCTTGAGCATAAGCACCTATTGGTGCAGGAGCTTCGGTAGTATTAATAAATTCCATAATATCCCTATAGATAATAATAAAAAATCTTCCTGATAAAAATTTATCAATTTTTGGTAAAAAATTTTACTTAATTTTTTGTAAGTAGCGATACATAGTTGCGTCTGAAACTTTTAACGTTTTCGCTACTTCGCTAATAGAGCCTTTGAGAAGGAAGATGCCTTTTTTATCCAATTCCTTAATAACTTCCATTCTTTCTTCTTTGGTCAATCGTGTCACGTTAGACACTTTTTTGTTAAATACCTCTTCAATCACATTGGTTGGCAAGCTAGAAACAGACGGAACCAATCGCTCAGATACCGCAGCAGGTCTAGCAGGATTAGATGTCCTTAATATCCCTCCCAAAGCATCAAACATATTTTGATAATTAGTTAAATCTTGATTAATACAAAGTAACCCAACTAACTCATTGTTATCTTTTATAAAAAATGTCGATGAATTAAATGCTTTACCAGTGGACGATACACTTTTATAGATATCGGTGTAATCTTTGGTCAAGAACTCTTTATCTTTGAGCACCCTCAATACTAAATCTGTCGCAGAATCGCCAACAGTTCGCCCACTAATATGCCCATTACCAATAAATACAATTGAACGCTCTAGGTTGCTCAAATCATGTATTACGAATTCACAATCTTGCATTTGTTGTGCCAAAAAGGACGCTATGTTTTTGAATAGTTGTAAGTTATTGTTCATGATGGCTTTTTATTACCTTGATAATTTGTTCTCAATTTAGAATAGCATACTTTATTATTCATTTGTGTGCGAAATGTGGCTTAACTGCACTTACGTTGGGCAAATTTTACCTCAATAAGAACAAAAAACTGGTGGTACTGATTAATGTGTGTGTCCTCATAATTCCTTGGTCTTATAGGCTTAGATTTATCCCATTTTTACAAACTGAGCTCATATGTAGGGTAATAATCGCTCATATGAGCTTATATAACTTATTAAATAATATGCATAATTTTAAGGTTTTAGCAGAACCGAAAATTTTCCCTTGAGCAAGTGATAATCAAATAACTCAAAAAAATCAATATAGTGCCTTGGTTCACAGGATGGATATGCCGTGGTTTATAGGTGTAGATGTTATTTGGCTGTTTTTTTGACTTCATAAATATCAACTAAGTGAATACTCAATCAATGTGTTTGTTACTCGTGAATCTAATGTATTTCTGAGTCAAATATTTTTTAATAGGAAAGGAAAACGTATGAAATTAAATAAAATTACTCTCGCTGCGGCATTAGTGGCTTCGTCAATAACAGTAGCTCACGCATCAAGTGACACAGTAAATTTTGTTGGTGTAGTTACTAGTGTTACTTGTGATGTGTCTATTGAAGTTGGTGGCGTTGATACACCAAGTAATATTGTTGATTTAGGTACTATTGCAACAAGTTCAACTGGTTCGGCAGTTGAATTTACTATTATATCTGAAGCTACCACAGGCGGAGAATGTGCGGCTACAAAAGGTGCAGAAGTAACTTGGTCAGGTCCTACTATGACAGCAACTGGCTTTGATAATAGTGCGTCGGCTACAGCGACTGGAACCACAATGACCTTAACAGGCAAACCAGCAACTGGAGATGTAGCAATAACATCAACTACTACAGTTGTACCATTTACTTCAACAGAAGTAGGTACGGGTATGCCATTTGAAGCAAAAATGACGTCTAGCACTACACCTGGTCAATTTAACACAACAGCGACTTATAGCGTCGCATATCTTTAATAGCTATTTCAAACCTCTACCGTTTGGTAGAGGTTTGAGTTGTCAACTTTTAGGCACATATTGTTATAAGTTATTAATGATAATTGCAATATCTAAGGTAATGAATCACGGGTAAGGCGAACCATGCTTGTAAACTTCAATCTACTTATTAAGCCGGCAAAATTGAACTTATCAGTGACGCTAATTTTTACTTTATTATCGTTGTTTCTCGAGTCTTTTAGTGCGGCTGCGTATGCAGAGGAAACATACGCATATCAATTTAATACGTCATTTCTACAAGGTTCGAATCAAAACCCGAAAGCACTTCGTTCTGCTAGTGGCATTATTGCGGGCCGTTATTTTGCGATGATTACTGTCAATAATAAATCGATGGGGCGGCATGAATTAGTTATTAGTTCAGAAGAAGAAAATGCAGACAAATTTTGTTTGAGTCCAACATTCTTTAATGGTTTATCCATCAAAATAACTCAGCAAGCGTACTCTCAGATATTAACAGAACAACAATGCATCGATTTAAGCCTGATAGACTTTGCGACGGTTGAATTTGATCTTTCTGCTCCTTCGCTTAATATTACAATTCCTCAACGATATATCGATCAATCGGCAGTAATAAACGAATCTGTACACGGAATTAACGGTTTAAAACTAGGTTATAATTTTAATACTAGTTTCGACAGTTTGGGTTACCAATCTGGTTTCGGTTCATTTAATGCTCAACTGAATTTATTCGATTGGGTAACTCATGCCGACTTTTCTAGTCGATGGAGTAAGTCATCAAGTATAGAACACAACCTTTCTAACCTTTACGCTACACGTCCGTTAACCAGTATTAACGCCGACGTAGTGATTGGTAAAGGCTACACTTCAGGTTATTTTGTCGATGGTGTTTCATTTGGTGGTATTGGTTTAACCTCTAACCGTTTAATGTCAGATTCTACAGCCAGTTTTATACCTGATATCTCTGGTATCGCTAACAGTAATTCACGAATTACTATACGACAACATGGCAGGATCGTTTATTCTGAAGTGGTCGCTCCAGGGCCATATAAAATCACCAATTTCACTGTTTATGGATCAGGTGATCTTGAGGTGGAAATTGAAGATATTAACGGTAACGTAGAAAATAAAATTTACCCTTTAGTGTCCATGCCTTCATTGCTACGTGAAGAATATTTCGACTACAGTGTTGCCGTTGGTAAGCGTCATCAAGAAGCAGGTATCGCTCATTTATTTGATTCAGATCGTAACTTCTTATTTGCTGAAGGTCGCTATGGCTTTTCCTCCTTTACTGCCGGTCTTGGAATGATTCTAGACGAAAAATATCAGAATCTTGGTTTTGGTTCTACATTGTATTTAGGGTCGTATGGTTCTCTATCTCTTAAAGGTGGGATATCGTCAGCAGAGTACGACAATGGTGAACATTTAACTGGGCTAACCTTTGGTACCGAGTACGCATATCAATTTTCTGAAAAGATCCACTTACAGTTGGCAGCTTATCGTTACCGAGATAAAGATTACGTCACTTACTCTTCATTTTATCCAGAACAATCAGATAGTGCCCGACAACAACAAAAACATCGTTTTCAGACGGTAGTCAGTTCTAAATTAGGGAAAGTCAATTTTAACCTAATGGGGTGGCAACAGACCTACTGGAATGTAGATAGAAGTGACCTTGGAGCGTCGCTTTCAATGAGCAGTACGTTATGGGGACGAGTAGGGAGTAATCTTTCTGTAGGCTACTCAGACAATAACGGTCATCACGATGTATCCAGCAACTTAATGTTTTCATTGCCACTTAATTTTGACAAGAACTTTCATTACGTTAGTACGTCAGCGTCGGTAAGCACTAATAGTGACTTTGCTATGACCGCTTCTGTTAATGGGCAAGTTAATAACCGGTTGAGCTACAGTGCCAATGTAGGGGACTATGGCTTGAGTAGTAATCTTAGCTATATGCATGACAACTCACAATTTAATGCGAGCGTCAATTATTATGACGGTTACTCATCTTTCTCATTAGGAGCAAGTGGTGCGATGGTATGGACTCAGCCTAGCGGTTTGTTATTTTCGCGTAGTAACAACGACACGATTGCGATAATTGATACGAATGGATTGGATGATGTGAGAGTCAATGGTGCTCTCACTAATTCAAATGGCTTCGGATTAGTCAATTTACGTCCTTATCAAGAAAACAGCCTGAGTACTGATGTGGGATCTGTGCCTATTTGGGCAGAAATGGATACCTCTTCTCATAATGTTAAACCTGTTGAAGGTGCTATTTTACATCACGTTGTTAAAAATCGGAAAATCTATCGTTTTACATTACTAATACAAGATACCCAAGGACAAAAACTAGACAGTGGCGATGTTGCCTATCAAGAATACTATTTAGGAAGTATTGCACCTACAGGAATGATTACTATCGCATTACAAGACAAACCTGTTCAGCTTGTTTCCGTACAACAAAAAAATGGGCAATGCCACGTTAATTTAAGTGCTATTGAACCAAATTTATCCAAGATTTTTGAGGTGATATGTGAATAAAAACAGACCAATTGTATTAATTTTATTAGGTTTAACAATAAGCGTGAGTTTTTCGGCGCACAGTGCGTTAGTGCTAATGGGGACAAGATTTATATATAACGAAAGTGATAGAGCCATTCCGGTTGCGGTACAAAACTATGCAGATACCGCTTATGGTGCGCAGTTCTGGATAGAAAATACTGAAGATACGGCCACTATCCCTTTTTCTGTCACACCGAGTGTATTTACCATCAAACCGAATGGCGGAAAACAAGTGGTACAAGTATCAAAATTAGATGACGATTCCTTTAAAAAAGACAGAGAATCATTATTTACTATTAATGTGCAAGAAATACCACCTGTGCCTGAAGATGACAGTTTAAGTGGTAATGTACTAGTTATGGCATCGCGCATTATTGTAAAAATGATGTATCGCCCTAAATCCATTGAAGATGGTCGCGACCGAGCAGAAGAACAGGTCAACATTAAGAGGCAAGGAGAGGCATGGGTATTTAAAAATCCAACCCCTTATTATTTCGCTTTTATGTCCATTAATAATGACCCATCTCTCGCCACTAAGGCGTTAAATCGGATGGCGCCTTTTAGTCAAACTCAAATAGTATTACCCAATACTAGTGTTAGCACCAAAAATGTGAAGTTTTCGGCCATCGATGATTTTGGTGGAGTACGTCAGTATTCGTGTGATGTCACTAAAAATCAAAATCAGTGCTTGTGGCTAAAAGAGACGGAATGATGAATTTTATGGTACGTCTACTTTTATCTTTACTTACGTGGGAGGTACTGCCGATGTACAAATGTGGTTGTTTTTTTTGTATGCCAATCCGCAAACAATATGGTAAGCGTATAAGTACAGTTCAACTTACCAATTTGAGGAAGCTTAGATATTACTTAGGTGTGATGTGCTTCTTGTTTGGTGCAGCTAATATTCCACAAGCGATGTCAGCCATGACTACTGGTCCATCGGTTTATATAGAATTCAAGATAAATTATATAAAAGTTACCTGTAATGTAAATGCACCTGCAAGTTATGAACTAGGGCATTTGTTGATTAACTCGTCTACTACAATCGGAAATATTGACATAGAGCTTGAATGTAGCAATACCGGATTTACCAATGCGTTAACGGCGAGTACTTCTCATTTAATTACTGGCGACAATCGCAAGGTAAAATTAACGTCGGGAGCATGGATGACATTAAAAGACAATGGCACAGAAGTGGTGTTTGATAATAATAGTGCTTTTTGTCTGTCGCAACAAAATACATTGAGTCGAACCTGCTCCTTAGAAGTTGACGCAACCGTTACTCCTACTGCTAGTGCAGGGGCGTTTACTGTTCCGATAGTATTTACTTTAGCTTATCTATAATTATACATATTAAAGTACTAGCTCAACCTTCCACCATCATTAAGTAATCAGATCTAAATAAGGAACAATAATGAAACCGATAATTAGGCTCAATCCCGTTGTTGTCGTGCTTGTTACGGCTTTGAGTTCACCTGTTGTTTACGCTCAAACCGCACCTGCATTTTATACGGGATTACAACTTGGATATGGCGGGTATCAAAATGATGTATTTTCGGATAGTGACGAATTCATAGGTGGTTTGTTGGTGGGTTATCGTTATAACGACTATTTTGCCACTCAGTTAGACTATCAATATTTGGGAGATAAGCACGTTAAAATTGATTCAGGTCTGTATGAATATGATTTCCAACAAGCCATTGTTAGTGGCCGGATAATTTACCCTGCAATGCCTCAATTGGATGTGTCTCTGAAGCTGGGGGCAGCTGCATGGTTTGGAACCGAAAATGATCATTTTGAACAAGGAATATCTCAACTCATCGGCGGTGGCATTCATTATCATCCTAATGAAACGTTCAGTATAGGCTTAACTTATCAGTATATTGATTCGGTCGGTAACGATTATAAAATGGATCATAGCGCTACTTTACTCGAGTTAATCTGGTCGTTTGGCGGTAAAGAAGCGCAACCAACAACAGAAATACGCATGATATCTGCAACGCCAGTCGATACGACGAGCATCGTTAGACCAGTTGAAAAGCCAGTTGAAGAGAGCCCAGTGGTCATACAAGCGCAAGATGGTGATCAGATATATCGAACGCATATTTTATTCAATTTTGATTCTATAGAGTTACGTGATCCACAACAATTAACTACTTTGGTTGAAACATTAAACAACAATCAAACGTTATCGGTGCGTCTTGAGGGGTACGCAAGCCCAATAGGTTCAACAGTATATAACCAAAAACTATCGGAACGCCGTGCTCAAGCAGTCGCCAGTTATTTACAACAAAAAGGAATTGATGTGAATCGGATCTCTGCTAAGGGAGTGGGTGAGTACTCATCACCATCAAATAAACGACAATCTATCTCTTATGGCCAACGTGTTGATGCCTTCACTATTAAATAGCTAGAGTAAGTTTGTTGTAAAGCAGGATGACAAGGGTTTGTATTGAGTATCAAGTGCAAAATATGTTTTTTACAGCTAATGTTGGTTGAGTGGCTATTTCAGTGTTAGTTTGCTTTTGATAGCGAAGGATTATAGTTATGATTAAAAAAGTACGACTGCGTAAAATACTTATTGGTACTACGATGTTGTGTTCATTATCAACGTTTGAAACAGTTGCCGATGATTATTTGAGTGTGTCCGATATAATTAAGACGTACGAGACACCAGGATACACAGAAATTATACAGGTGACTCAAGTAGGTGGAATAAACACAGGTGCTGGTTATACTAGTCCAAATTATTCTTATGACTCGAGTACATCAACTGTAACCTTTCGAGCCGAAAGTCTTGAAACGGGGAATTATGTTGATGGAGGTCGTTTCATTAGTTTGTACACGTGGCCAATAGGTTTTTATCTACAATCTAGCACTGACATTTATGAGCCTTCTCCTCAACCTGATTCTTATTCACTAATCGCACCTAACGGGGCGTTGATACCTGCCTTAACATCTTTGACAGTACCTAATAACTGTACTCTGTATACGAATATATCTAATAGAAAGGGGTTAACTTGTAATAATGGCAGTTTAGGGTTTGAGGTTGTGTGGGCTAATCTTGATTTTAATACGCTAATGCCTGATGTTTACGATAGCTATAATTTTAATACGGGCTCTATTTCGTATGTTTTGTATGATGGTCAAACTGCGAGAAGCGTCGGAAGTGGTCCCGGGTATACTCTTTATCTAAGGCGCGTTAGGGCACATACCACGATCAACTTACAAACAGAGAATGAAGTGAATTTTGGAGATTTGGTTCAAGCAGGTTTAACGAGCAGCGTAGAGAAAGATTTCACTTTAACACCAGTAATCGATGGTCAATCTGTAACCATTCCTTCCGGCTTAGCCAGTGCATATTATTATAGTTTATCCTCGCCTTCTTGCTCTGGTGCCAGTTTATCATTATATCTAAATGATGGTACGCAATGGTTAAGTGCCGATGCACATG
This sequence comes from Vibrio sp. TH_r3, assembly GCF_033101115.1. Taxonomy (NCBI): domain Bacteria; kingdom Pseudomonadati; phylum Pseudomonadota; class Gammaproteobacteria; order Vibrionales; family Vibrionaceae; genus Vibrio; species Vibrio sp. TH_r3. Next base: position 19,665 of record NZ_JAWMPW010000024.1, read on the forward strand.
CAGTGGACGCGAATAATTTAATGAATGATATTACCGCTAGATGGACAACTCCCGGAAATTGTACCAGCGGTAGTGACTCTTCAACATTAAAATTTACTATTCAATGGATTTGAAATTAATACAAGAGTGATTTTGGATTGTAAAAAAAGCTGACAAAAAGGGGCCATTGAGGCCCCTTTATTGTAAAACTATTGGTTCTGACACTATTTTACGGTGTTGCGAAATAGACGTCGAGAAGCCAAACCTATTAAGCCCATAGCAAATAGAAGAGAAGAAGCGGGTTCTGGAATGTCTACTACTGTTGCTACACTATTTACATCGTTGAAATGAGTATAAGCAGTTGAATACTCGGAAGCTATGCTTAATTCTAGTGAAGCCTCCCCTGCATTTTCAAAGAAATACAGTTCCATACTGTGGATACCTGAAGTTAAATCTTTTTGACCAGAGCGTCGTTGCTCTGCATGAAGGTTTGGATCATCAATAATCAGCTCACCATCAATATATAGGAAGATGCCATCATCGCTATACGTTTGGAAAAAGTAGTTCGCATCACTTGCAACTGAAAAATCACCTGTAATTCGAACAAAGAACTGGTCGTTAAGACTTGCTGAGCCACCTGTTACCCCAGCTTGAGAAGCTGAAGGCCAAGGGTTACTACCTGCAATATCACCAGCAAAACCTGCCGGGTCATCAGTAAAATCAATGTAATCCCACTCGGTAATTGTATTTGCTGTATTATTAGCAGCGTAATACTCTAACGCGCTAAGATCTGTACTCCAATAATCATTATACTGTTCAACAATAAGCGCTGCGTTAGCGGACAAAGACATTATTGCCGAAACCAATCCTATAGAAACAACCTTTAAATACCTTTTAAAACTAGGCATAACACCTCCAATTAATAGTGATTTTTTATTTTTTGAGCTAAATAGACACTAAATCTTATTTATATTTCAATACCACCTAAATTTAAGCAATATACATGCCATTTGTTATCTTATTGATTTTAAAGTAATTTAAATTTTTGTATGATGATAGGTGTAAAGTAATCTGACATATTTATTGAACTAATGTCACAATTAAACATCGGAGGTCATATTATATGTATTTTAAATTAGCCGGTTTTGAGCGGTATTTCTCATCGCTAATCCCTGTCTAATAGAGATCATCTATCGATATAATAGAGATTGCCAATTTTTACTTAGCTTTGTTCTGGTTGATAATTGTACACATAGCATAAAGGCTGTAGGCAGAAGTTGTAATCAGGATGGGTAAACAAAGCTTGTAGGGTAACAACTTAGACGACATTAATATGAAGTCAATCTTGGCGTACTGCACAATTTTAATTAGTGACTGTTAGATGAGAATTAGATTATGACTGAGTTTGGGTTATCAATAATATATATGGTTTGGTTGGCATTTGTATTGACGGTGCTATTTGTTGCTTACGAATTTAGTCTTTTTATACGCGCAGAGCACAAAGTAACGACGATGAATGGTCCTTGGCCAACTACAGGTGACGCACAACAGCGAAAAGATAACCAACCCGTTACTTTTTTTGCTTAATTTTCTTATTCTTTAGCTTTTCATTTAGTCACTGTTTTCTTTTAGCGACTAAAAAGGGGCAGGTGATTAATCTCCCGCCCCTTTTTAGTCGCAATTGGTAAAATTAGTTAATTAAACCAAACGCTCTTGGTAAAGCTAGACTGATTGATGGGATGAACGTAATCAGTAACAGCGTGACAATAAGTACCGCACAGAATGGCAGTATTGATCGTATTACGCTTTCAATTTTGGCCCCACTTACACTGCAACCCACAAACAATGCCGTTCCCACTGGAGGGGTGGCAATACCAATACACAAGTTGAATATCATCATCATAGCGAAGTGGATTGGATGCATACCTAGTTGTGTTGCAATAGGCATGAATATTGGCGTAAATATCAGTACCGCTGGCGTTAAATCCATAAACATACCAACAATAAGCAAGATTATGTTCATCAGAATGAAGATAATAATTGGATTATCAGAAATAGATAGCATCCATTCGCTTATCATACTTGGCAAGCCAGTAAACGCCATTGCCCAAGACATGATGGTCGATGCGCCAATCAAAAACAGCATAATACCGGTAATCTCTGCTGTTTCGACACAGATCATTCGTAGCTCTTTGAGACCAAGGGTTCGATAACAGAGCGATAACCCAAACGAGTACAATACCGCTATACAAGCCCCTTCTGTCGCGGTAAATATACCACCGATTATGCCACCAATTACTACTACAACTAACCCCAAACTTGGTATCGCACGCCATGTAATAACCAGCTTTTCGCGAATAGTCAGTTCAATAGCAGCACTCTTATAACCTTTTTTCTTGGCAATAATGTACGCTACAACCATACAGCTGAGCCCCATTAAAATGCCTGGAACATAACCTGCTATAAACAAAGCTGCGATTGATGTACCGCCACTTACAACTGAAAAAACGATCAAAGAGTTACTTGGTGGAATAAGCAATCCAGCAGGACATGAAGCAACGTTTACTGCTGTTGAATACGATTTATCATATCCCTCTTTTTCTAATTCAGGTTCAAGTGTTTTACCAACTGCTGCTGCGGCGGCAACCGCAGACCCAGACACAGAACCAAATAACATGTTCGCTAACACATTTACGTGAGAGAGTGCACCAGGCATTCGGCCTACTATTATTTTGGCGAATTGCACTAAGCGAGTGGCGATACCACCACGGTTCATTATGTTACCAGCTAAAATAAAGAAGGGTATGGCAAGCAAACTGAAACTGTCGATACCGGTAACGATTTTCTGTCCCGCCGTCATAAAGGCGACGTCCATAGGAAGAATAGAGCACATGATCACCAATGAAGACATGGCGATAGCAATGGCGATAGGTACGCTAAATGCGATTAGAAAAAGGAATAGGCATAACAGCCAAAAACCAACTGAGATATCCATATTATTTGTCTTCCTTAATTGATTGGTTAGGAGCAAATACTTCAACGGTATTTAGAGCGAGATAGATCAACATAAGCACCCCAGCAAGAGGTAAGATGAAATAAACGTAAGCCATTGGGATTTGTAATGCAGGCGAAAATTGCATCATTGTTCTGCCCATTAGCTGTAGACCACCTTTGACCATGGCTAAACTGATGAAGACAATAGAAACTAAATTAATTAACAAATGAAAATATTTACGGTGGGTTACTTTGATTGAGTCGATGAACAATGTAATGGCTAAGTGGCCATTTTTGCCGAATAAATAACTGGCTCCTGCAAGACCAAACCAGATCATAGTGTATCTTGCCAGTTCATCGGTGAACGAACTTGGGTTGTTGAGAACATAACGACTAAATACTTGCCAGGTAACGGTTATGACTAGAGTGACAATAGCGAAACCACAAAATGTGAGAATAGCTTTATCTAGAAAAGTTTTAAATTGACGTAAAATTGAGTACATCTTCACTCCAAATCAATATCAGAAAATAAGCCCTCCAAATAGGGAGGGCAAGTAGTTAAATGTAGAAGTTAGCTTATAGAGCTTCAATTGCTTCTATGTAGCTTTTTAACGTTTCATCTTGTTTCGCTTCTTCAATCATAGGCAGCACTTTTTCACGGAATTTACTTGTATCTACCTCGATAAAGGTAACGCCAGATTCTTTAGCAATCTTCATGTTTTTAGCGTCAGTAGCCGCCCAAATTTTGATCTCTTCTTCCATAGATTCTAGTGCCGCTTCTTTAACGATTTTTTGTTCGTCCGCGTCTAAGCTGCCCCAAGTAGCTTCAGAAATCATGATAAGATCAGGGGTCATCATATGTTGATCCATCGCGTAGAACTTCGCTACTTCTGAGTGTCTCATTTCTACCAAGCTAGAAATGTTGTTTTCAGCTGCGTCAATAACGCCTTGTTGAAGAGCCGTATAAACTTCAGTAAATGGTACTGGCGTCGCACGTGCACCAAGTAGACGAACCATTTCCATCATAGTTGGAGATTCAGGAACGCGAATTTTCAAACCGGCTAGATCTTCTGGTGTGTTAATTGGCTTAGCACTATAAAAACTACGAGAACCTGAGTCGTATAATGTTACACCGACAAAACCTTTACCTTTACTTGAAGCAAGCAGTTTCTCAGCCGCTTCACTACGCATAAAGTCGTGCATGTGTTCAGCGTTACGGAATAGATAAGGAATTGAGATAGCTTTGTATGTTGGCTCGAACGACTCGGCTAAAGAGCCATTGATTTTAGCCATGTCCAATGCACCAGTAACAACTTGTTCAGCTTGGTCACGTTCTGAACCTAGCATGCCGTTTGGAAAAATCTTAACGTCTAGATCGCCGCCTGATTTTTCTTTTACTTTATCTGCAAAGTAAACCATACCTTGGTGAGCCGCACTGTTTAGGTTCATTGCGTGGCCTAGGGTAAGTGTTTTGGCATTAACCGTAAAAGTGGCTAGTACAGAAGCTGCAACTAGCGATATCAGAGTCTTTTTCATTCACGAAATCCTTGTTTTTATATGCTAAAGTGTTAAATACTAAACTTTCAAATCCAAATTTAAGTAATTTATAGCTAATCAATGAACTGCAATTTTGTAATATTTAGTAGTACAAAAGAATAATTGCTCACATTGATTTGAAATCACAATGTCATCTTATAATACAAATAGACGCTCATTTGGGAACTAAATCGCATTACAAAAAATTTCGGTTATTGATTTGTAATTTAGTGTCTTTGATCACGGTTTGTGAACAAACAACGTTGCTATATCACAAGATAGAAAAGGGCAGCTTGAGGTTTTGTTTTATTAGCTAACCACAACATTTTTTGAATTTTTTTCCACTGCCGCATGGACACGGTTCATTTCTGCCTATACGAATAGAAGGCTCGGGCTTTCCGGTGTCGTTATCTTGTATGGCATAATAGGCCATGATTTCTGCAGCGGGTCGACGTTGCCTGAGCAATTGAGCCATTACTTGCATAGCTTTCTCACTATGGCGAAAAAAATCAAAGTAACCACTGCACAAATAGTTATGATCGGGTTTACCGGATGGCCCTTGTTTAAATCTATGCTTTGGGCAGCCACCAAAGCAGGCGAATTGGTAACGGCACTCTCGGCATTTCTTGTTTAGGGTAGTGAATTTATCGACACTAAATTGTATCGCCTTGTCACTGTTGTTTAGCGTAGAAATATCTGTGTTATGAATATTTCCGAGTTTGTATTCTGGGTAAACATAATGGTCACATTGATACAAATCGCCATTCGCCTCTAGTGTCAAAACATGGCCACATTGTTTGGAGAAAATGCAGATTCCACTTGCGTTACCAGTCCAACTGGCTAATGTCGAATCAAACATTTGTACAAAGGTAGAACCAACATCGTGGCGAACCCAATAGTCGAAAATCGTAGTTAAGAATTGCCCATATTCTTTTGGATCTACCGACCAAGGTGTCATTTTTGCAAGTGAGTCGGACGGCCCAGCAAGGAGGTGTGTATCATTATGTGAGGTTTGAGTACTGCGTTCTACTAAGGGAATAAACTGTAAAAAAGTCGAGCCAATGGATTTTAAGAACTGATAAACGCGCAAAGGATGCTTTACATTCTCTGCGTTAACAACAGTGAGAGTATTAAACTCGATGTTATGTTTTTTAAGTAAATTAACCGCCGCCAGCACGTTTGCGTGTGTGCCTTTTTTACTACGTGTTACTCGATAGCGGTCATGTAAATCTTCTGGCCCATCAATGGATATGCCAATAAGAAAGTGATGTTTTTTAAAGAATTGACACCATTGGTCATTCAAAAGTATGCCATTAGTTTGGAACGCATGGTTAATGGTTTTATTACCACGGTATTTTTCGCACAAGTAGACAACCTTTTGGTAAAACTCTATGCCGAGTAGAGTTGGCTCGCCGCCTTGCCACGCAAATTCGACTGTATTGTTAGGTTGTGCTTCGATATGTTGCTTAATGAAGACTTGTAATGTTTCGTCTGACATGCGCCAATTAGCTTGCCGCTCAGGGTAGAGCATCTCTTTCTCTAAATAAAAACAGTATTCACAATCTATATTGCAGACTGAACCGGAAGGTTTTGCCATTACATGGCAACCGATAGTTGAGGTCATTGTTATTCCTTGTCTTGAAGCATATTAAACCCAGTATTAGAATGGCTGTTCAAGCGAGTACAACGAATAAATAGTAAACATTGCTTCGGGATGAAAAAAGTGTCTTCGTTTTAGTTTAGCGACATAGAAAAAATAATTTCAGCTTTCTAATAAGGTTATTAATTTTTATTAATAGTGGTACTTTACTTTATATCCTTATTAATAAGTATGATCTTAGGCATAAATTTCAGAGTATATTTAATGATGGTATGGTTTGATAATATAGCCTTGCTATAAATATAGAGTGGGTTAAAGTGAAACTTACAGCAATGAATAAACAGTGTATACTTTAATGATATTTTTTATGTTCTCTTAGTATAAATAGAAAGGACTTAATGTGGAAACAGACCCTTCCAAACCAGATTATCAATTTGGTAATGATTTAATGTCAGGTCGTACCTACAGTGAAAAAGATAATAATAGAGATTTTTTAGTCAATAGACCAAATGGTATGAAAGGATTTACATTAAATATCACGACCAAAGGCAGTGGTTTGCTTGTGAGTGATAATGAAACCTTTGTAGTGAAAGAGAATGACATATTGCTATTGCCACCATCTGTACCGCATTATTATTTTAGAAATCCAGATTTTGAGTCATGGGAAAGACGTTGGGTGTATTTTCGCCCAAGAGAACATTGGCAAGAATGGTTATCTTGGGACAAAAAAATAGGTAGCATATATACATCACATATCATTAATCAAAAAGATATTGATGTATTAAATAGAAACTTTATAAAAATTGAGAAAAATATTAAGAGTGATTTGCCTTTGAGTACAGAAATTGCCTATGCGATTTTGGAGAAGCTGATTATTCAATGTAAGTCATTACAGCCTAGTATTTATGGTAATCGTTATGATGAGCGTGTTTTAAAGGTTATTGATATTATCTCGCGTAACTTAGATAAAGATTATTCGATTGAATACCTAGCAGAACAAGTTAATTTGTCTGAGTCTCGATTAATGAATTTATTTAAAAATCAAGTGTATATGAGTATTATAAAGTGGCGAGATGAACAGCGCATCTCTTGTGCAAAAAACATGCTAGCAAACACTGGCGATTCTATTAGCGACATTGCAAAGTTAGTTGGATACAATGATCCGCTTTATTTTTCAAGAGTGTTTAAGAAAAATGTTGGTAGAAGCCCAAATCAATTTAAAAAAGAAAATAGCTAATGCTATTTTCTTTTTTAATAAATATTCATAACAAGTAATAAAAATAAATTCATTCTTAAATAAGAATAAAGCACCTATTATTATATTATGTCTGTTGTTGTATTTCTTTGTTTACTGTGCGAACTTGTTTTATACGAGAATAAGCAAACCAAACTAGTAAACTAATAAATATAGCAATAAGAACCAGTGAGGCTGGGCGACCAAAAAATATGAACCAATCGCCTTGAGCCATGGTAATTGTTCGTCTTAGGTTCATTTCAGTTAAATTACCAAGCACTAAGCCCAGTAAAATTGGTATAGGCGAAAATTCAAGTTTGATCAATATGTAAGCAATAACACCAAATATAATTGAAACGTAAATATCGTACATGGTGTTATTAATTGAAAATGTTCCTGCAAAACAGAATATAACGATGAGCGGCGTTAATAATGCGAAGTCAATTTTGGTGATTTTGGCAAAAAAAGGCATCAACAAACGACCTTGAATTAACATAAAAATATTGATGAATATGAGACCAATCATAACCGCATAAACTTCTACACCATGTTCTTGAAACAAATTGGGTCCGGGAGTTAATCCGTTTATCATCAATGTGCCCAGTAGTATCGCTACTGCCGCATCTCCAGGTATTCCTAAAGTGAGTAAAGGAATGAGTGTTGCCCCAGTAACCGCGTTGTTGGCTGACTCTGCCGCCGAAATACCTTCTATTGATCCTTTACCAAATTGCTGTTTATTTTTTGAGTTTCTACGAGCAGTATCATAGCTAAGAAAAGAGGCCATTGAGGCGCCTGTCCCCGGAATGCAACCAATGATAGTACCAATAACCGATGAGCGGAAAAGTACTAAATATGAGGCAAAAAACTCTTTCAGTGACAGCGTATCTTGCGTGTCTTTGGTTGTGGACAGGCGTTCAGATTGGCGCGTTTTATTATACTTACTGGCATTAGATATCGTTTCCGAAATAGCAAATAAACCAATAAGAACTATAACCAAATTTAACCCACCATACAGATTGAAATCATCAAAGGTGAAACGGAAAACACCACTAATACTGTCCATTCCTACTGTCGATAATAATAATCCAAGACAACCCGCCATTATTCCTTTTACTAAATTTCCGCTGCTGACACCAGAAATAATGAGTAAGCCGAAAATGCATAAAATAAAGTATTCGGGAGGTCCAAAGTTTAAAGCAATATTGGCCACTAATGGTGCTGCAAACAATAAGACTAACGCGCTAAATATTCCACCAAAACCAGAGGCATATAAAGCTGTCAACAAGGCTTTATTAGGTTTGCCTGCTTGAGCCATCGGGTAACCGTCTAGCATTGTTGCTGCTGCGTGAGGTGTCCCTGGTGTTTTTATTAAGATCGCAGAAATTGAACCACCGTAGCTTCCCGAACAGTAAATACCGAGCAGAAACATAAATGAGGAAATAGCATCCATAGTGTATGTGAATGGCATAAATAAAACCAAACACAACATAACAGTGAGGCCGGGAATAGAGCCAAATACCAAGCCGAGTAACAAACCAATATTTAAATAAATGAAACTCGATGCGGTGAAAAAAGCAATGAATCCATCTGCAAATAAACTATCCATTATTCATTCCTATGGCAGCTGTACTAATAACAAATTTTTGAATACATAATTGACCAACAAACAGCAGGCAACGAGAAATAACGTATATTTCATATTGGTGATTCTAAAAAAAATCAGAGAAAGAATACTGAATGCGATTGAGGAAAATAAGAAGCCTATTTTAGGGGTGGCTAAAGCGTAAGCGACAATTAATACAATAAATAGTAGTGATCGCATCTCAGTGTTAAGTTCAATTTTGAATGCTTTCTCTTCCGTTTGTTGTTTGATTTGTAACCGTACTTCATTAATGAAAAGGAAAATACTACTCACCAACATCAAGATAGTGATCCAACGAGGGAAAGATTGAGCATTAATCCCTACATTCGAACTAGCCAATATTTGTTCTGGTATTGCATATAAAATAAATAATGACAGTCCTATAAAAAGGGCACTACCTATGATGTTGGTGGTTATTTTCATTTTGATACCTTTTGATTGATTATTTTTTAGCAATTTCCCAGAAACGATTTACTTTTTCTATTGTGGTTTCTACATGCTGATTCAGTCCATCACCATCAATCGGATCGATATTTACCCCTAGGTTATCCGCGACTTCTTGGAATTTAGGGTTCTGCAAAATATTAAGGAAATGATTACGTATTTCTTGTACTAATTGTGGGTCTGTCCCTTTGCGAGTTAACATCATCATGCGATTTACTATCCAAGTGTCGTATCCAAATTCTGTTACAGGAGGCAGATCGTATACATCCGTTTTAAGTGGTTTTTCATCAAACACTAAAATAGCTTCAAGTTCATCCGCTTTAACATACTCTTTAGCTAATGAACCATGCGTTACGGCTAATACTACATCGCCAGATATAGTGGCATTCATTGCTTCATTTGCGCCATTAAAGCCGACCGCTTCATAATCAATGCCCATTTCAGACAGTAGAGCTGAAATGATTAAAAATTCAGTTCCGTTAAGGCCATTGACACCAAACAGCACTTTTTTATTTTTACCGTAATTTTTTAAGTCTTCAAAGTTCTCAATACCAGACTCAGGGTTAGCCACCAGTACAAACGAAGACGTATAAATGTTCATAATAGGAGTAAAGTCTTCCCATTTGTAAGCGACTTTATTTGTTTTTGGACTAATTGAGAAGTTACCTTCACTACCATAAATAATTTTAGTGGTATTCGGTCTTTCACGCAGATATTCAGTTAAAGCAACCACACCTCCAGCACCTAATCTATTTGTTGGGACAATAGGTTGGCCAAATTCATCGGCACCAAATTGCGCCATCGCTCTGTTTACTTGGTCGGCAAGTCCACCTACAGCCCATGGAACAACCGTTGTAATCGGTTTAGTCGGCCAATTTTCAGTGGCTGATTGTGCCGAGAATGCTATCAATCCTAGCGATAGTATTGCGCTTATCTTTTTGACTAATTTCTTCATGACTCGCTCCGTTATAGTTGTATTATCCATATTGTTGTAGGTTTGTAATCGTTAATGTTTCACAGTGGAATTATTAATAAAATGTTATCAACACGGCCAATAATAGATAAAAACCACTAAAATAAAGAGATTTAGATCAAATAATTTAACTGGTTATTCATTTTTTAGAGAAAAATGTGAAGTTTGTCAAACTGCTAGTTTAATAGTATTGTCCATGCTTTTTTCTTGTACAATACTAGAGTTAAATTCGCTAGGATTTTATTTATTAACTATTAGGAGAAGATGAAATGGGGAAAAAGAAAAATGTTTTGATCTTTTTTACTGATCAGCAAAGAGCGGACACATTGGGTGTGCATGGCAATCCTTTAGATCTTACTCCTAACTTGGATTACGATGCATTGAATGGTACGCATTGTGAAAATGCGTTTACTGCACAACCCGTGTGTTTGCCTTCCAGAGCATGCTTACAGACCGGTAAATATGCGTCTGAAATTCAATGTAATACTAATGATGATATTTTACCGACCGACGAATTAACTTTAGCCCATTATTTTAATGATGCTGGCTACAATACTGCCTATTTTGGTAAGTGGCATTTGCATGCTTGTGATACTGCGCCTTTTTCACAACCACAAGGAGGCTATAAAACTTGGTGCGCAGCCAATATTTTAGAGTCGATTTCGGACGCTTATGAAACGGTTTTGTATGATGAAGAGGGCAATGAAGTGCGTCTTCCTGGTTATCGAGTTGATGCAACGGTTGACCGTGCAATTCGCTATATTGATGAAAACAAAGACTCTCCATTCTTTATGATGGTATCGTTACTTGAACCACATATGCAAAATACCAGAGATGATTATCCCGCACCTACAGGCTATCAATCACGATATATTGATGCATGGACTCCACCCGATCTTAGAGCCTTATCAGGCACGTCTGCACAGCATCTTCCAGGCTATTATGGAATGGTGAAGCGTATAGATGAAGCGTATGGTCGATTAAAAGATGCACTAAGAAGTTTAAATTTACTGGATGATACTATTGTTTTATTCACGAGTGATCATGGGTGTCATTTCAAAACAAGAAACACTGAATATAAGCGCTCTTGTCATGATTCTTCGCTCAAAGTGCCGATGGTTTGGTCGGGTGCTCAGTTTGCTAGAGGAGGACGGTTGCCGAACACAATTAGCTTAATCGATGTACCTCCAACGTTATTGGATGCCTGTGATATTCCGGTTCCAGATTATATGAGTGGGCAGTCCATTTTACCTTTAGTTAATCGAGTTGATTGCCAGTTTAGAAATTATGTTTATGCAGAGATTAGTGAATCTCACGTTGGGCGTTGTATTCGAACTCGCCGTTGGAAATACAGCATTCGACTAGTAGAAGACAATACCTATGTTGAAGATTTTCTATATGATTTGATGGCTGACCCGTGGGAGTTAAATAATATCATTGGTTTTAGGAGTCATAAGCATGTTGTTTCGGTACTAAGACAGAAGTTAATTGACCATATGCTCCAAATCGGTCAAATAGAGCCGAATATTGTCGAAGCCGCTGAAGTTGATTCAAAGCAATATCAAATAACTATTGAAGAGGCTTATTGTTAATTATGTTTGTTTGTTAATCTATTGTGTCTTTACACTTATGAATATGATTTATTTTGCATAAGTGTAATGACCTCAAAAAGTAGAGCATCTACATTAGCCAAATAGGGAAAACTAATATAATAATTACATAAAAACTTCTTATAATTTAAATGAATAGATTATATGGTATTCATTTACTACTGCTACGACTTAAGTATACTTAAGTAAGGTTAAGTAGAATAATAGTAAGTGAATTGCATGGCGAATGAGTCGAAAGTACATGAAAATAAAATTTTAATTGTTGATGATGATCCTTCCGTCATACATATACTTAAACAGTCTATGCGTGAGTTAGGGAAGCTCTATTTTGCTACCAATGGTAGTGAAGCTATTCAGCTTGCAGCTACGATTAAGCCAGATTTAGTACTTTTAGATATTCAAATGCCAGATTTAGATGGTTATCAGGTGTACAACGTACTGAAAGACAACTCTGAACTAAAATATACTTCTATTATGTTTATCACCTCTCAAGGTGACAGCCAAAGTGAACTAAAAGCGCTCGAAATGGGAGCAGTCGATTTTATCCAAAAGCCGATTAATCAAAAGATTGCTCGAGCTCGAGTCAAAACTCAACTCGCTCTAAAAGAAGAACAGCGTAATCTGAAGTTAGCGCGAAGTACTCTTGATACCATCATTTATCATTTACCTGTTTTTGTCTCTTATTGGGATGAACATGCACAAAATGTATTTAGCAATGATTATGACGGATATTGGTTTGGTTTAGATACCGAAGAGTTGCTAAAGAAAAATTTCATGCAAGTGATTCAGGGTTGTGAAGGATTAAACCAAAATACGGTTGAATCACTAAGCTTAGCTGTAGAGGCTCTTCCATTAGGAACACCACTTGATATCGACTTTACGCTAACTAAAACTGCAGATAATTCAAAATCTTATCAAGATGTTAACAACGAAATCTTTGTTACAGCTTCACTCGTCCCCACACTAGTTGACGGTGTTTTTAAAGGGTTTGTTATGTTGCTCAACGATATAACGCCGCTAAAAGCACTGCAAGTTGATTTACACCAAGACAAAGAGTTATTGCGCGTCACGTTAAATTCTATTGGTGATGCGGTTATTACTACCGATATCACGGGTAAGATCACATTTATGAATCCGATTGCTGAATCACTAACAGGTTGGAGTAATGAGGCCGCGTTGACTCAATCAATTGAACGAGTTATGCCATTAAAAGATGCAAGCCGAAATTTTGAGTTAAACAACCCTATTTATACTGCCATGGGTGAAAAAAGGGTAGTAGGTATGGCGTTTAATACCACATTAGTTGGTACCGATAACACCATTTATGAAGTGGAAGATTCAGCGGCTCCTATTCTTGATACTAATGACCAAGTATTGGGCGGGATTATCGTTTTTCATGATGTGAGTGAAGCAAGAGCGATGTCTTTAAAAATGACGCATCTTGCTAATCATGATGCATTAACAGGTCTGCCAAATAGAATGTTGTTACAAGACAGAGCTAGGTATGCGATTGATAGTGCAAAAGACAATGAACAACTGGTCGCAATGTTAATATTGGATGTCGATAACTTCAAACACATAAACGATGCAATGGGGCATGCTGTTGGTGATACTATTCTAAAATATGTAGCCGATCGTTTAGGAAACATAACGCGAAATGTTGATACGTTAAGTCGTCAGGGAGGCGATGAATTTACCGTTATTTTGACTCAAATAGATAGTCAAGCAGCGATTATTAATTACTTAAATAAGATCAAACAAACGCTCAGTGACGCCTTTATTTTAGATGGGGAACGTTATGAGGTAAGTTGTAGTATTGGAGTCAGTATTTTCCCTGATGATGCACAAAATGTTGAAGAACTATATAAACATTCCGATACCGCCATGAACTTAGCCAAAGCAAAGGGTAAAAATGGTTGGCACTTTTTTTCTGGCGAGATGGCTGAACAAATGTCGCAACGTCATGAAATAGAAAAATATTTACGTTATGCGTTACAAGAATCGTTATTTGAAGTGCACTATCAACCTAAAGTGGATGTATCTAATCATGCAGTGGTCGGGGTGGAAGCTTTATTAAGATTAAAAAGTGCCCAAGGCGAGCCTATACCCCCGGGTTTATTTATTCCAATAGCAGAAGAATGTGGCCTGATTGTACAACTTGGCGCCTTTGTTCTGGAGCAAGTGTGTAAAGATGCGAACCAATGGCAAGCTGATGGTTTAATGCATATTGTTAGTTTAAATATTTCCACCTTACAGTTTAACGACGATGATTTTATGTCGAGCGTTAAAAATATATTTGAAAAATATTCAAATCTAAATTTGAATTTGATCGAGTTCGAAATCACTGAAGGTGTATTGGCTAAGAGCATCGAGAAAACTCGCCAGAAACTGATGATTTTGAAAAAAATGGGGATCAAGATTTCTATTGATGATTTTGGTACGGGTTACTCAAGCTTTACTTATATCAAAAAATTTCCTATCGATACAATAAAGATCGATCAGAGTTTCGTGCGAGACATTTTTGTCGACCCTAGTGATAAAGCAATTGTCCGAGCTATTATTAATTTTGGAAAGGCGTTGGATTTAAAATTAGTTGCGGAGGGAGCAGAAACTAAAAAGCAGGTGGATTTTTTAGTGGATAATGGCTGCGATATCGTACAAGGTTACTACTATTCAAAACCTATCCCATATAATGATACGACCGCGTTTATTCACGAGTTTCAGAAATAAAATCACAATCATAAGGAGTCAATTTTCATCTAGGCTTGACTCTTCATGATTGATTCAAGATAGGTGATTAACGATAAAATGCTTCGACTATGCCTTTTAACGTGATCAATATGGGTTGCCCACGACGGTCTAGTGCTTTAGGTGATGGAATTTTAACCCAACCTTCACTAATGCAGTATTCTTCAACGTCGAAACGTTCTTTGCCATTTAAGCGAATTCCTATCTGATGAGCAAAGCAAGCTTCTAGATGATGTGGGCTACGTGGATTGCCTGAAAGGCGATCTGGTAACTCGGGTTTTGCGGTTGTATCGTTCATATTCTCTGTCTATCACCAATAAAAAGTAGCTCATTGTAGACAAAGTGACTATAACGCTCAAGGAACTATAATACTTAAACTGTAAATAAAGGGTAAAGTCAGACTTTACCCTTGAAAGGCTAAGTGTTTTGATAAGCGTAATGGCCTACGTGTTTAAAATTAGCTTAATTAGCTTAATTAGCTTAATTAGCTTATAGGTTAATGGCGCTATTTATTCGTACTCTGAAGAATAGGTTTCCGCATACGGATGCGAATACAGTTCGAAAAGTGTGCCAAACGGGTCTTGTAAATAGACCATCTTATACGGTCTATTGTCATCTTCCGGATGATATCTCATGATATCCATTCGTACTTTGCCGCCATATTGTTCAACTTTGTCAATTACGCCCTCAAAATCGTCGGTTTCTAAACAAAAGTGGAATAGGCCGATTTTTGAAAAGTCGACTTTATGTTTTTCTTCTCTCTCTTTCATTTCGAAAAGTTCAAAGCCAATGCCATCTTTGCTTACAAGGTGTGCAATATTAAATCCTTTAAACCCTTCGCCAAATACAGCGATACACATGGCGCCAATCGCGGTCTCTTTTTCTTCTATTATTTCAGATTTTTCCATGATGACGGTTAAGCCTAAAGCTTTGGTATAAAACTCAACCGCTTTATCCATATTACTTACCATTATACCTACGTGATTCATTTTCATTTTGTTCTCTCTATTATTGTCTTTGTGCTTATTGGTCTCGATGAAGAGATTATAGGGCGAACAAATAATCACATAAAATTATTATATTTAATTATTTTAATAATTTTATGTAATGATGCGAAGGTGATATTTGTGGGCTTTGAAAAATGAGAATAGACGAGCAAAATAGGTCGTTTTGTGGTGCTATTCTTGTTAAGAGCGTTATGTTTTTCGTCACTATAGTTTGAGGGGGTAACCGTTATGTATAAACATATTTTAGTCGCAGTTGAGCTTTCTGAAGAGAGTAAAGCGCTGATAGATAAAGCGACGGTTTACGCTGAAAAATTCGGTGCTGATGTGTCACTGGTTCACATTGATAGTAGCCACGGTGAGATATACAGTGAGATTTTTGATTTGACAAAGCCGGAAGAAAAATCAAATGTAAATGATAAAACCAATCGTTATTTCCAGCAGTTTATACAGAGTGCTCAAATACCTATTGAGTATGCGCTGGTCGGAACAGGAAATATTGCTAACAAGCTGCCGGATATTATTGAACAATATAACGTTGATCTGTTGATATGTGGTCACCATCACGATTTTTGGAGCCATATTATTTCTACTTCACGTCAATTGATCAATAGCAGTTCGGTGGATATTTTGGTGCAACCAATTGAGGAGTAATGATTAAACATTTTAATGTTTAAAGAGATAAACACAAACTGGTTCAGGTCTAGATAGATCTGAACCTATATATTGTTATATTGAGTATTTATGAGTTCACATTCACTTGAGCGTCTGACTGGCGAGCAATAATTTCGGCTAGATACCAGTTTTGAACTTGGAACTTCTTATTTTCTAGTTTGTTGAGCATAAGTTTTGCCATCGCTTCACCGACATCATGGGTTGCGTATTTTAGTGAGGTAATGGACGGTTTGGAGTAACGGCTATGTTCGTAATCGCCATAACCAGCAATAGCAACGTTAACTCCAGGTTGGTACCCGAGCTCTTCACAAGCGGCTATTGTACCCAGTGCCATGGTGTCATCGGCACACAAAATCGAAGTAGGGCGTTTGGCAAGTGACATCACTTCTTTGGTCATAGTCATTGCCGCACCTTCATTAAGATCACCGTTTAAAAGCCAACGTTTATCAATACTCAGATTGGCTTCTTTCATGGCTTGTATATAGCCTTGTTGACGGGCTTGAGATAAGGTCAATTCAATGGGCGCATCAAGGAAAGCAATACGAGAATGACCGAGTGATATTTGTCTTTTGGTTAGCTCATAAAATGCCTTTTTATTATCAACATCGACGAAGCTATCAATGGCATAGCTAGCATCAAAACCGTGGCAAACGTACGGAAATTGGTGTTTTTCCAACATCTCGATTCGCTCGTCATTACTGCGCGTTCGTACAATAAATAAGCCGTCAACCAATCCGCTAGTAATAAAATCTAAATAAACCTGCTGTTCATTTTGCCATTCAGATATGGTGGTTACGATGAGTTGATATTCGTGCTTGGCTAAAAACGCTGACGCTCCGGCGAGAACTTTAGAGAAAGCGGGTGATACAAACATCCGAGAACTAGCAGGTAATATAATACCGACATTACGTGACTTACCTGACGCTAGTCGTTTTGCTGTCGGGTTGGCTTTATAGCCCATTTCCTGTGCCGCGAGCAGGATTTTTTTCCGAGTCTCTGCGTTCACATCAGTATAACCATTTAATGCTCTGGAAACGGTGGATTTTGATATCCCCAGATGCTCAGCAAGTTTCTTGATAGACATAAATTACTCTATATTTAATATTTGGAAATCGTATCAAGGGGGCCAGAGTTTGGCCCCTAATTTATATCAATTTACAGACGATTTTCTGTTTCTTGGTCAAATAATAACACGCGAGAAAGATCAACTAATAGATCCACTTTTTCGCCTCTGGCTAATTCTGAACGTAGATCTAGACGAGCTTTAACATTTTCACCACCAAGGGTAAATAACACTTCTTTGTCAAAGCCCATTGGCTCAATAAGATCGACGGTTATGTTATCGAATGTGAAGCTTTCTCCATCTTCTGCGAAAAAGTTTTTATCGTTAAAAAAGTCAGGACGAATTCCCACTTTTACCGCTAAACCTTGTTCAGGGATCGCTTGATTGTACGTGACACTTGAGAGCTTTGTGCGTGGCAGTTGATAATGACCAATTTGTAAAAAATCATTATATAACGTGCCGGGCATGAT
Source organism: Vibrio sp. TH_r3 (assembly GCF_033101115.1). Classification (NCBI taxonomy): domain Bacteria; kingdom Pseudomonadati; phylum Pseudomonadota; class Gammaproteobacteria; order Vibrionales; family Vibrionaceae; genus Vibrio; species Vibrio sp. TH_r3. The sequence continues at coordinate 37,637 of NZ_JAWMPW010000024.1, forward strand.
ATTCATAGAAGGAGAACCGATGAATTGGGCGACAAAGATATTGACGGGATTAAGATATATCTCCATCGGTGTTCCGGCTTGTGCTATGTGACCATCATGAAGTACAACAACTTTATCGGCTAATGTCATGGCTTCTACTTGATCGTGAGTCACATAAACACTTGTGCGACCAAATTTGTTATGAATTTTGCCTATTTCAGTACGCATGTGCCCACGAAGCTTAGCATCAAGGTTAGAAAGCGGTTCATCAAATAAGAACACATCTGCATCACGGATAATTGCACGCCCCATTGCAACTCGTTGACGTTGACCGCCAGATAAATCGGCCGGCTTTCTTTCCAGTAGCTCTTCTAGTTGTAGCATTTCAGACACTTCTACCAGTCGACTTTGAATTTCGCTTTCTTCCACTTTCAAACGACGTAGTGCGAAGACGATGTTTTCTTTGACCGATTTGTGCGGATATAACGCATAGTTTTGAAAAACCATGGCAATATTTCGATGTTGAGGTTCAATGTCGTTAACCACCCTATCACCAATGGAAATTTCACCAGAGGTTGCTTGCTCTAAGCCGGCTATCATGCGTAAAGTGGTTGATTTTCCGCAACCTGAAGGGCCAACAAGTACCACAAATTCGCCGTCTTCAATGTCGAGATCTATCCCTTTTACGACTTTAGTTTGGTCGTAATTCTTAACGATATTTTTAAGTTTTATAGCTGCCATGATTAACCTTTAACCCCGCCTTCAGTTTTTCCGCCTTTCATAAAGCGAGAAGCAAATAAGAAACAAACTACAATTGGAGCAAGAGTCAGCATAGAGGCTGCCATTATACGGTCCCAAATTGCGTTTTTAGAAACAAACAGCTCTTGTAGAGCCAGTGGTAGAGTGTGAAACTCTGGGTATTGTTTTAGAAATACCGAGGCAAATAAATATTCGTTCCAACCAATAATAAAACAGTAAATAAATACCGTAGCTAACATTGGCAAAGAGAGAGGAAGTACCACTTTAATTATCGCTTCGGTTCTGGAACATCCGTCCATCATTGCCGCTTCTTCTAGTGCCATTGGTATGCCGCGAAAATAGTTACCCAACATGTACATACCAACAGGCAGGGTTTGTACGATATAGATGAGAAATAAACTAAATACGCTGCCCCACATCGAAGAAGCTAATCCGATATTCATGGCCATTTGATACAGTGGCACCATCAATAACACCCCACCCACCATATAAACAAATAATACCGAGCGTTGTATAACGACTTTGCCTTTAAACCTTAGCCGGCTAATAGAGTAGGCCCCCATTACCGCAAAAATAAGCGAAAAGGTGGCGGCACCTACCGAGAATATCACGCTGTTGAACATGTATTTGCCAAACGGAAATAGGTTGTCGTTAGACGTGAATTTAGCCGAAATAGCCGCTTTTTTTTCCTCTGATAACTTAGGATTAGCCAAAATCTTCTGAATGGCTGCCGGTATTTCAACTTCTTGCGGTTCGGTTAATCCGAGCAATTCTTTGTACGCGTCAAGGTTGATCACTTGAGGAATAAGTGATGGGTTACCCCAATCAAATTGATGTTTGAGTGACGTCGATAAGATTTGTGCGAAGGGTAGTAAGCTAAAGCTGACTAATAATCCCACCGCTAAAACGAACCCTAACCGTCCTTTTAATGTTTTTTTTGCTAGCATTATTAATTACCACTTCATGATTTTTTTGATGTAGAACCAGATAAATATACACAGAACACCAAGTTGAATCACTGATGTTGCGGCCGCTAGGCCTTGATCTATAACACCTGTAAAGGCTTGGTAATAGGTAAAGATAGGCAAGGTTTGCACGTTAGGTGCAAGTAAATACACATCTTCAAATCTATTTAAGTTCCAAATAAGTCGTAGCAAGACCACGGTTGCTAAAACAAAATGCAATTCTGGTAGTGTTACGTGGAAAAAGCGTCCGATTGGCCCGTAGCCATCCAATGATGCCGCTTCATATTGATCGCGTGAAATTGATACCAATTTGGACAAAATCAACATATAAGCAATAGGCGCATGTTTCCAAATATCGAAAATAACCACAACCCACAAGGCGGAATCTGGGTCGCCAATAAGATTGGTACGTTCGGCCCACAGATGTAAAACATCGACCATGATGTAGTTCACCACACCGGAGATAGGGTCGAATAAAAATTGCCACCCAAAAACTACTGAGATAACAGGTGCAACGTAAGGAAGCATGATGGCCGCGTTGACTAATCCTCTTCCTTTAAATGGCTCACGCAATAGCAAAGCCATCGCTAAGCCAAGTAGAGTTGTGCCTACAACAGTACCAAAGAGGTACAAACCTGTGGTACCAATGGCGGCATAATAGTCGGCATTTGATAACAATTTTGTGTAATTTCCTAACCCGACAAATGTTTTGTCACCATTTAGCTGAACATCAAAAAAGCTCAGGTAAATGTTATACACAAGAGGGTAAAGAATGAGTAAGCTAAGAATAATGATTGTTGGAGCAACAAGCTTCCAACCGAATCTTGCTTCAGCTCTTTCTAATGGAGTCATGAGTGTCCCTTGTAAGAAGAAGGGGGCGACAGAACGCCCCGTTCTCTTTTCTACAATGATGATTTAGTTCTATGATAATGATTTAGCTATACAACGCTTCTTTCATAACTAGTTTTGAACTTACTTCGCAACCACTTGTTGCATTTGTTCATCTGCCCAATCTAACGATTCTTGAGTATCCTTATTCTCAATAGTTGCGCTGTATATCATTCGAGGAATAATTTGTTTCGCAAAAATCTCACCAGAAGCAGGGAAGGCTTTTCCATCTACAACAGAGAAGTTTTTGATGTTGTCAAAGCCAGCAACAATCTCTTTGATAGACTCTTTACCATATTGCGCGAAGATGCCTTTAGGATCGTCTAAGAACTCATCAGTTTCGGCAATATCTCGTAGCATTGGTAAATGACCACCTACCGCCATATGTGAATATGCAACCACTTGATCTTTTTCATTCATATATTCTATGAATGTTTTAGTTGCATCGATTTCGTCTTGGTTGTCGTTCTTCATTATAGAAAAGCCAACTAAAGTACCAAACGATGAAGGCGATGTTTTAGTGATAGTGGTGGCTAAACGCGTGTTTTTGGCTAAATTTGGATCAAAAGCTGCACCTTTGAGATCTTTAAAGTTTTCAGAGCTTAATGAACTGGCGGCCGCTTCGGCCAACGCGATATCATCTAGGATATAAGATGAATAGAAAAACATGGCCAATTTACCTTGTAAATAGTAGTCGCGAGCACGCCATGTTTGTGGGCCCGGAGGGTTATATTGAGACAAGGTTTTATAAAAATCTAACACTTCAGCTTGCGCTTTTGAGTTGAAGATAAGATCGCCGTCTTTATTAAACTGGCCGGCATCATTTGATAAAGCGAACTGCGTATAACATTGCTCAGCATAGCTATCGGCTTTGGTACCAATTAATATGCCATATTGATTGTCTTCAGGTTTATAAAAATGCTTGGCTGCTTTTTCAATGGCGTCCCACGTTGTTGGTGGCTCAAGTCCCGCTTCTTTAAACCAGTCGGCACGATACCAAATACCCTGAACCCAACCACGATAAGGAACCGCAACATGTTGTTTCAGATCTGGGTTTTCCACTAGAGTGAGTGCGCCGTCGTAAAAACGTGATTTGCCAAGGGTGTTAATGACATCAGTGTTTGCTGCAGTATCAATAATGCCTTCTTCAGCGAAAGCCAATGATAGATTAGAGCCCACCTCGATTAAATCTGGTAACGTATTTGAAGCGGCTGCGGCAGCGATTTGTTTTGGCATATCGTTTTCATCTACACCAATGATCTTTACATCGATTCCGGGGTTAAGTGCTTCAAATACATCAGCCATAATCTCGATGGTTTGGATTCGGTCTGATTGAGTTTGTGTTGTCCAGTACTCTACAGTAGTTGCATTCGCCAAACTTGGTAATATTAAACCAGCTGTCGCGAGTCCGAGGGTGAGGGTCTTAAGTTTCATCGTCCTATCCTTATTTGATGTTCTTAGTTATTGAAGTCGTATTTACAATGTCGACATTCTTGTTATTTAGCGCATAGCCACATAACTTGGTAAGGTGCAAGCGTAGTGGTTGTGGTTATTTTTTGCCCAGTTATCAGGTCGGTATTTAAATGGTCTAATAATATACTGGTATTAAGTTCTACTATTTGGTTACTAATATTGATGACGACTGCAATCTGTTCATCGCGTATTAATGTCAGTAGTCGAGAATCGGTTTTTACAATTCGTTGCGAAGCATTCGGCATAAAGGCCGGTTGCTTTTTACGTAACGTTAATAAGTGTTCAAATCGTTTTAGTACTTGATAACGTCTTGTTCCAGGATCGCTTAATTCTTTAATTACGCTATCGGCGTCTAATTTTTCTCGATTGATCGCTCGGTTGTAGCCGAGTTTTTCTAGCCCTTCGAGATCGTTTTTTGACCCTAATAAGCTGTGAATATAGATACCCGGCACACCGGCCATTGCGAGTAATATGGATTGGGCAGCCATAAAGCGTTTTAAGTTAGTTTGCTCGTCGGCGCTATTGTCTCGGATGGCATCAAAATAGTTGATGTTTAATTCATAAGGGCTTTGTGTGCCGTCACCATTATCTTTATAAGAGACGCGACCACCGTTTTGTTCTACTCCATTAACTAAATCTTGTACTTGATCTTTACTTAGTATGCCTTCAACTGGGCGAACACCAATTCCATCATGTGAGGCAAGGAAATTGAAGAATGTAGTGTTGTTAGAGCATGGTTCTAAGCCTTCAATCCAGTCTACAATTTTATCGCTGTTGCCGGTTTGCAGAGTATGCAGGGTCAATGGTGGTAATGGGAATTGGTACACCAAGTGCGCTTCATTTTCACCGTTACCAAAGTAACTGATGTTATCTTTATGAGGAACGTTCGTTTCTGTAATCAGTTTTAAATGTGGCGCTGTATAATCTAAAACAACACGCATTGCTTGGATCAACGCATGAGTTTGTGGCAAATGAATACAGGCGGTATCGAGTTCTTTCCACATAAAACCAATTGCATCTAAACGGATAAATGTCGCGCCTTGTTTGGCATAAAATATCAGTAGTTCGACTATTTTTTGAAACACTTCTGGAGTGCGGAAATTAAGGTCTATCTGATCTTCACTAAAGGTTGTCCAAATATGCTTGCTGCCGTAAGCCGTTTCAAACGGTGTGAGCAGCGGCAATGCTCTTGGCCGAGTAACCGAGCTATAATCTCTGTCTGGGTTGGCTTCGACAAAATAGTGTTTATATTTCTCATTACCTTTTAAATAACCTTGAAACCATTCACTTGCTTGAGAAATATGATTGATAACCCCATCAAACATTAAATCGTAATCGTTGGCTAGCGCTTTAACATCACTCCAATCGCCAAGATCCGAGTTAATTTGCCAATAATCGGTAACTGAAAAGCCATCATCGGAAGTATAGGGATAACAAGGTAAAAGGTGCACAGCAGAAAGTACGTTATTTGCTTGTTGATTGAGAAAATTATGTAGTGTGTTAAGTGGTGCTTCGCCTTTTCGTATGATCGAGTCGCCATAGGTGATGAGCATGATATCGGTTTGGTCAACCCATAACTTATCGTTGATCGGCATTTGAGATTCGGACGCTAATTTGACTAGTTGGGGAATAAGTTGTGAAAGTTGTTCTGGCGAATAAACGCCAGCAAGAATCTGTTGCAGATCTTTGCTTAGGTTGTTCAGTTTATTTATTTCTACAGTCATTTGGCGTCATTCCACACAATGTTTAGTTTTGAAACGGCTAGCTTCGATATCGTTAGCTAACAGATGGTCAATGTTTAATTTATTTTTAGTTCTCTACTATGAAACATTTTAATAACAAAACCGGTTTTGGGTTTAGTTTTAAAAAAACGAGATAATAATCTCGATACTTCCTTAGAATAGAACTCATTGAATGTTATTTAGTCTAGTACAACTTTTATTGTCGATATATTGCGCTACTTCTCACTTTTCACACTCAACCAAAACCGGTTTTGGTTGAGTGTGAGGTGGATCACTATTTTAGCTTGCCTTCATCTAGTGCTGACGCTACCCATACGAGCGGAGCATTCCAATTAATGGTTATTTCGTTCAACGTCCATGCGCCGATATTGTCTCGGTAACAGGTTTGTCCGGTACATTTTCCTTTCATTGTTGCCGCAATTGGATCACTAAAGCTTACAGAGTTCGGTCCACCAATTAATGCACCGGGTGCAGGAAGTGGCGAGTTTTCATTGGCTGCATGAGCCCAGAAGCGATGATGTGGATTTTGCGCAGCGCGAGTACCATAACCAGTGATATAAGAGATGTTCATTGGGTTAGCACCTAACAAATAATCCATTGCGCTGGCAGCACTTTTTAAGTACTCAATATCTTGAGTAAAATCATTGGCATAAATTAGGAAGATCGAGCGGTTAACTAAGTTGGAATTTGATCCCCATGAGTATTCTTCAACCGTATAAGGAATACGATAACCTTCATTAGCTATTTGATCTTGATAGTTTGACGCTGTATTGATAATGGCTTGTTTAGCTTTATCTGTTTCGGCTTTGGTTAATGAATTGGGTACAACAGCAAGACTGATGGTGCCAAGTGGGGCGGTGTATTGCCAAAAAATATCGCCCTCACTCGATAAGTTACCTTTTGGTGATTCTAAATAGTGAGGTGAGTTTTCAAGCTGTTTTCGGTATTTTTCTTTGCCAGTAGTGATGAAAAGTTCTGCTGAAGCCCAATAAAACTCATCATCCAATTTTAGATCATCATATGGTCCTGAACCAGTAAAGTTGTCATAGGCGTATAGGTCTGGGTGCTGATTGGCGGCTTGCCATGCATTTTCTGCAGCGGTTAAGCAGCGTTGGGAAAAGTCTTTGTCCAGCGTCTGCCAAATTCGCGCACATTGAGCACCAATAGCGGCCAAATTGAGCGTTGCCGCGGTACTCGGCTGACCAACATAGCGTTTTTGCGTGTCTTTATGCGGAGGCAGTGGCATGCCTGTCCACGCCTCATCGGCTATTTTATGCATCGCGAGATAAGAGCCATCAATTTCTGTAAGAGTGAGTTTTTTATCGCTTGATTGATCACCAATCGGCGCGGCTACATGATTACCTTTCGGAATTTGCATCGACAGCATAAATTCGATATTCCATCTTGCCTCAGAAAGCACTGGGTTAATACCGTTGTCAGCTTCAGGGATTTTCACTTTTGGACCATGAGCAAAAGGGATACTAGCGTTATTTAACCATTTTCCTCGTTCGTAGAGATTGAGTAATGTCCATGTTGAGATGCCACTATTAACCACATATTTGCCGTGATCACCTGCATCATACCAACCGCCGGTTGCATCAATAGTGAAATTGCACCCGGGCCAATCATTACCCCATGCGTCTTTTTTATCAAAGCATGTGACATTGTCACTTGTGTGCCCAGCAGGACGAGCAAGATCCGCTCGTTGTACATACTGCTCTTCGATTTTAATACCACTCCGATTTTGATAAAAATAGGATAGGGCATCATATTTCAGCGTGCTGAATACGTTGTTGCTGATATCAAATGGCAAACTTTTATCTTCGTTCACGGTAATCGTTAGGTCTTGCATTTCATTGCGGTAGTGAGATAAATCGATGCGATGCAGCTTTTCACCTGACGCTTTGTTTAAGCCAATCGGCTCAGTACGTCCCATATCTATATTAATGCCTTGAGCATTTTGCATCGTCCAACGCACGGCTTGCTCAGAGTCACTGGCAAGATAAACAAATTTATCTGCTTGAGGGTAATAGCCTACCTGATTGGCTCGTATTGGCGATATATTTGCGCTTTCAAGATAAGGTTTTCCGAGCAGAGAGATATTCGAAACACAAATTATCGCCGCTTTCTGAGCGCCCATTTGGAATTGAAATTCAGCCCCAGCATCACTTTCGCCTTGTTGAACAAATTGATACTCGAAAGACGCTTTGTTTGGTGTAATCAAGGTATCTGTCACAAAGTGATGGGTATACGGAGCGCCTTCATGCTGAATTAATGTTTTAACTTGAGTGTCTATATTAGCGTATGCGTCAAAACTGAGTTGATACGTTTCGCCTTGTTCAAGGCCTACACCCGCGTGACCAAGGATAACATTCCAAGGGTTGGCACCAGGGTTGGCTATATCCATACAGGCTTGGTTATTGTCTGTTGTGACACTGGCTCCTGCTGTCCACCAACCATCAATTCCATCGTTAAACGTGCCATTGCGAATCATTTCATCTGCGTAGGCTGTTGACAGCCCACTGGTTAATCCTATCAGTAACAGTGATATCTGCTTTTGCATACATCCTCCTCGTATCGTAGGAGGGTATTAAAAAATAAAATGAAACAGCAGACTGTGTGCACGTAACGTTTTGAATAACTGGGATGGACTATTGATTTGAATCGTGATTGTTATTACAGCTTGTCCTTATTAGGTGAAACGATTTCATGGGGTAGGGAGCACGCGATATACATAGGGATGTTCAACACTCGCTTATCATATGTACCGAATATAGTTAAGCTGTACCAATATAGTTAAACTGTGCCAATATAGTTAGACTGTACCAATATTTGTTATTCTGCCATCATTACTTTAGATGATTTTCCGCATAGTATTTTCAATGATATGGAGCGTAACTTGACTAACTATTTTGATGCTTTAGCCAGCACATGGGACAACAACCCAGAAAAAGTAGCTCGTTCAGAGGCTACTGCTAACAAAATCAAACAGATAAATTTTCCATCAAACAATAGTCTAGTTGACTTTGGAAGTGGGACAGGGTTGTAGTCAGAAGAAAATGGACAAAAAATTATTAGTGCAAGCGCACTCACTCATCCAAGATAGATTAAAAGAAGTAATTTGACACCATAGCCCTTTGTTAAGGTATGGTGCATAAAATAACCACTCTAGGATCAAATAGGGAAGCGTTTTGTATGAGCTTTGAGCTTTTTGATTGCCCACTCATAGTGACTTGGCATGGCCGAAACGCAATAGCTGCCCAACGTCGTTGTCCCTGTCCAATCAAAATGCTTCTTAGTGAAAAGCTCCTCATTGGAAAACTTTGTAGTCAGATCAAGAGCGGCTTCATGGCTTTCTTTAACCAATTCTTTTGCCAAAGAGAGCTTCGTTCCTTGGTGTTTTTCAAAGAACTCGATGTTCATTTGGCCATAGGTTTTCCAGTTGTATGGCTCAGGTAGAAAACTGCTCTTTTTACCTGCCATATTAGAATTAATCCAATTTAACAGTAGCTGATGCCACTCGTATAGATGTACTAGAACATCTCTCAGGTTTCGGTCACGACTCCAGTGAGCTTCCTTTTTGCTAGCCTCCATCGAGAAGTCAAATTCGGTCATCAGCTCAGTTTCAGACATTGACTCGATATGCATAATTAGTTTTAAGAAGCTATCATTGGCTTGCGAGATTAGTTCTTCCTTTGTCTTAGGTCTTGCCATCGTAGATGATTCCATTTGCTGCGACTTTGACAATCATATTCACATGAGAAAAAGTAAGTCAAATTGCTACGTTGCAGAATGAGGGATTAAATCGAGTAGCTTGTCTTGGGGCATTTTAATGGTAGAAGTTGTCTTAAATGCTGGCTGTAGTCAAGGCAAAAAGCTAAATACTCATGCGGCTAGCCTGGTTAATTAGCCTCTTATTGAACCATCAAAATAAGAGGCAATAAGCGCTAATTACCGAAACCCGCTAATTGATTGTGATCTGGCTTTATAGCCTCTTCCATAAAGTTGAAAAACGCCTTCACTCTGGCAGAGTTTTCCAGATCGTGGTGAGTCATCATCCAAAGGTATGTACTCTGGTGTTTCACTTCCATATCCACTTTATGCAGAGTTCCAGAACTGTCACCAATGAAACAAGGTAGATAAGCAAGCCCCATCTTATTCTCAGCCGCCATTATCAGAGGTTCGAAAGAATCTGTTTTCATAACTATCTTTTCTTCCGAAATCAGTTCTGAGACTTGTAGCGAAGCGCTGCCTTGATCCATAACTAACCAAGATGCAGACTCAAGAGGATGCTTGCCTTGGAGACCTTTAATGTAATTTGGTTCTCCATAAACACCAAAGGCCATTTTGCACAACTTAGTCCCAACAAAAGACTCCGGTAACTCACTGGTAGGACGGATCGCAACATCCGCATCTAAGTTTGAAATATCCAATCGACGAGAGGTTAGACTGAGCTCCAACTGAATTCTTGGATAAAGTTGATGAAAAGCAGCCAAATGAGTACTCAGAATCAGACGAGACAGCGCGTCTGTTGTCGTCAACCGCAGCACACCTTCCAGCTTCATTTCCTGTCCGAAAATTTTTCGCTCTAACTCTTTCACTGTGGTTTCTATATTGAGTGCGGACTCCAGCAGCATTTGCCCTTCAACCGTTAACTTGTATCCGGTAGAAAGTTTATGAAAGAGCTGTAATTTATGTCGGTGTTCAAAAGCATCAAGACGACGCAACACAGTACTGTGATTCACACCAAGTGATCTGGCAGCAGCAGATAGTGATCCTTCATTCGCCACCGTCAGGACATATTGTAGGTCACCCCATCGTATGTTGTGCATTTTTGCATACCAAATGTGTCTAATTAGTGAATTTACCAAAAATTTAACACAGGTATAGTTATCACATCAACGCAATGAATAAAATTGAAGATCAAGGCATATATAGATAGCGGTTCTTATCTCTCAAGCGTTGAACTTCACAATTTGACAATCAGGAGAAAGATAATGTTTAAGAAATATCTACTAATCGGTCTTACTAGCCTTCTGGCTTTCTTCCAACTAACCCCAGCACTAGCGGATGATACGGAAGCAGTTGACCCAGCTAAGACACTAGAAACGGCTCAAGCATTCCTATGGGCAGCAGGCTCTGGTGATATGGAAAAACTTGAGGCACTGATGACAGACGATTTTGTCTGGCACAACGAAGGTGACGTAAGCATCCCGTGGATCGGTAACTGGGATTCAAAAGAAAAAGTACTAAACACCTTCCTGCCTCGCTTTGGTGCAGGTTTGAAAGTAACAAGCTGGTCTACAGACTATAGCTTTGCAAACGGTGACCAAGCAGTATTTATGGGCAGTATGAGTGCAATTGCTAACGAATCTGGTGTAGACACTGGCAAATTCAGCTGGGCAGTACGTGTTCAGGTTGAAGATGGCAAAGTGAAAAACTGGAACTGGTTTGAAGACAGCTACGCGGTATCTAAGGCTTACCACGCCATGAAATAATTACTGCTAACCAGCTGAGTCCTGAAAGCTCAATATGTTCTCTGGGCATATTGAGCTTGTTGCTTACAGTGCATTGCATAGTGATGCATATTTGAAAGCCTATTCTGAAACCCGACACTTGGAAGGAAATGGGAGAAACCTTCCACTCGCATCTCGGCTTACTTTCAGGCGAGGACGGCGGGAAGGTAGGGACGAAATCTATCGGCTAAAATTCTCGCCAGCTTGAAAAGGGGCATTTTTAATTTAGTCGATTAATTCTGTAACACAGAAATAATGGCTCACAGATCTTCTATATCAACGTCAATTTCTGGAGAGTTTTCTCTTTGTTTAACTAGTTCTCGGTCTTGTTCATCTTCCTCAAATTCAATTCGGCAAGAGTCAAAAATATCGCCTCGTTGAACTAGAAAATCGCTATCCGCTTTATCCATATCTTCCGAATAAGATCCCCAATCTTGTTCACTTGTAGTCGCGAGTTCATCAGAGTGTCCAGTATGACTTGTTAATCCTTCCAAAAGCTCTTTTTCTGACAACCGTTTTTTATTCATAGCTTACTTCTCGCTTCGACAATGACATTAGATAATTTATAGCATATCGAGTAGCTAGCCATAATGAAAGTTAACCCTGAAACAAGGTTTGGGGCAGTAATCATTCAGAGCAGAAGTCTGGATTGTGTTTTTCCCAAAACAACGACCATTGTCCAGTAAACAGATAGCCAAATAAGAATTGTATTTTACTATCGATACATTTACCTTCACTATGTATTAAAAACTAGATATAACAATCTTTATAATGTATGCAAAATTAGATACTATTAACGTTGTGATGTATTTAATTAGAGATACAGAGTTATGAAAAAATCCGGTGTCTATGCCGTTGCACTCAAGCAAGTCAAAGCAAAAATCAGCGCTTTACTCAATTTATCTGTGCCTAAACCGCCGAAAAATGGTTGGGTGCGCAGTATCCGTGAGGCCTTA
>NZ_JAWMPW010000025.1:0-47654 GCF_033101115.1 Vibrio sp. TH_r3
GAGCAAGGATGCTCTTCTTTTTTATTTGTTCTACCAAAACATGCTTATTGCGTTCTGCGAAACATAACAACGAAATCATTCGGTTTACTATTACCAAAATTACTAACAATTGTCGCTTGATAAAGCGTCATATGTCGCCTAAAATTGAAGTGCTATTTACAATAAAGGGCTGCATTATGTATGCAAATGCTTATCAAATGCTTAGTGGCACAAAAGTAAAAATAGGTTCTGCACCAGAAATTTTGTCTATTATTCGTTCGGGATTACCCGTTTCTATCCTTGATAATGGTACAGAATTACTTGGTGTAAATAAAACTGAGTACGCTCAGTTGATTGGGGCGAATTTGCGAAGTATTCAGCGAAAACAGCGAACCAGTGGCAAACTTAGCCCAACATCCAGTGAACATGCCTTAATGCTTGCTGAGTTAGTGAGAGTTGCAGATGAATATTTTAATGATAGAGAAGCAACATTAAGATGGTTGAATCGTCCTACGTTGGCTTTCGCCAATACTTCTCCGTTGTCTGTTTGTGACACAGTGACCGGCATCAATATGGCGATGGAAGAGATTAACAAAATGAAATACGGGCTAACAGCATAACAATGGAGATATTTAGGCTCTGCCATGCTGGTTATGCTGATTTGTCCGGAGTTGGTGGCTTATATGGCGCTGGCCGCTGGCATGAACGAGGTGCCTTAGCTTGTTATTTGGCCTCCACCAGATCGTTAGCGGTTTTAGAGCGAATGGTGCATGAATCTCTGTCAGACATGCCTAACCTTGTGATGTTGACCATCTGGATTCCAGATGACGTTAGCATTGAACGATATTCTATCGATCAATTACCCAAAGGGTGGGATACGATTCCAGACGCAGGAATTTCGCGACCACTTGGTCAGGAATTTTTTACTAGAGGTGAGTCGCTTCTTATGCAAATTCCCAGTGCGATTGTTGCCGAAGAGTATAATTTTGTACTCAATCCTTGCCATCAAGATGTTGCAAAAATTAAAGTGGTGGAATCACGCGACTATTTCTATGATTCACGTTTAGAAAAAATGATCAGGTAACCATTAGAATGTGTTCTACATTGTCTAACCTACGGTGGTTAACCTGACCTCTTAAACTTAATTTCAAAGCGAAGCGGTATTACCTAATTCTAATAACATGGCATTGCCGCCGATTGCGGTAATATTGACGGTTCGGACTTTTTCGGTAATAAAACGAAGTACCAGCATAGGATCTCTACTGTTCGGCAATGTAGTTAGGTCAGTCTCTGCAACTAGGCAGACTATGGCATTAGGTCGAATCGAGAGAATTTGATTAATTTTAGCTGCTTCGGTTGGCTTACCAATAAAGGCTAAATTGCGAATATCTTGTTCTATAAGCGATTGATAACAATTTGTATCTATTTGTTGTAACAGTCCTTTAGGGAAGTTTAACTTGGTGTTGATGTTGGTTACTAGTTCCTTTATCGCCGTACTGTCGCTACAAATTATCACACTATTACCAGCAATAAGCATGGCGGCGAGCATCGCTACTAGCGCTTTGATACTGTTATTTTCGACTGCGTTTTCTACCAGCAGGCTAACCCCTTTTCCTTGAGTGTAAAGTTCATTGGTTTCACCGGTAGGACTGGTCAATGATATAGTTTTGGCGACTACAATGCTTGATTGAATTAATTGGTAGTAGAAAGCATGGTTTAGTTCTTTGGTAAGTTGAGTGGATATTGTTTCTACTTGCTGCTTTTTGTAACAAATTCCGGTGTGATTCCACTGTTCAAAGGCAGCCAATGCGATTGTAAATTTATCTAAAGCGGTTTCCATTTTATCATTCCTTATTGATCGGTTGTTTGAACAGCATCTTGATATGTTACTTGAGTAAAACGGTATAAATAATGTGGTCCACCAGCCTTGGGGCCTGTACCTGATAAGCCTTGACCGCCAAACGGTTGTACTCCGACTACTGCGCCGACTTGGTCTCGATTTATATAACTGTTGCCCACTTTGGCTCGTTTCTCTATCCATTGATAAGTGGTTTCGTTGCGGCTATGAATTCCTAGCGTTAGTCCATACCCAGTGGAATTGATCGCCTCTATTAACTTATCTAACTGACCAGATTTAAAACGAATGATGTGTAGAATTGGACCGAAATGCTCTTCTTTTAGAATAGAAATATCAGAGATTTCAAAAGCGACGGGTGCAACAAAATGACCTTTATTACACGATTCATCCAGTGCCAGTTGCTTAATTAATTGTTGCGTATTGGTCATTTTTTCAATGTGTTTTTGCAGTTTTTTCTTGGCGTTATGATCGATGACTGGACCTACATCGGTTTTGTGTAGATAAGGCATACCAACAGATAATTCAGTCATGGCTCCAGAAATAACGTCAATAATATGATCGGCAATATCCTCCTGAACACAGAGTACTCGCAGAGCAGAGCAGCGTTGACCTGCTGAGGCAAATGCAGAACGCAATACGTCTTTAACGACTTGTTCTGGAAGCGCGGTACTATCGACAATCATCGCGTTCTGTCCTCCCGTTTCGGCTATTAGCACAGGAAGTTCACGCAATGTTTCTGATCGAGAGTCTGCGTCATTTTCTGAAGTGGAAATGATTTGATTGGACAAAGATTGATTAGCTAATGATTGATTAATTCGCATTGCTGTTTGAGTTGAACCGGTAAAAGCAATACCGGCAATTAATGGATGAGAAGTTAACGCATCTCCGATTTCGATCCCACGACCAGGTAAAAATTGAATAACACCGGTTGGAAATCCTGCTTGGTTCATTAATGTCATGGTTTTAGCAGCAATGAGAGAAGTTTGTTCTGCTGGCTTAGCGATAACAGTGTTTCCTGCCATCAGGGCGGCTGTGATCTGACCCAAGAAAATCGCTAAAGGGAAATTCCATGGACTAATACAAACGAACACCCCACGACCTTCACGGCCAACGAAACAGGTTTCATCGTCAAAAATGTTGAGGTTTTGGGCTGAAAAAACATGCTCTTGTGTTGCGTAAAACCGACAAAAATCAACAGCTTCACGAACTTCATCGATTGAATCATGAATAGTTTTACCTGCTTCTTGGTGACAAATAGCGATTAACTCACTCATATTAGCTTCAAGCAAATCAGCGAGATTATTTAAACATGACGCTTTGAATGATGAATGCTTGTCGCGCCATTCTGGATAAGCTTTGTAGGCTGATTTAATGGCTAATTCTATCTGTTCTGGTTGAGCATAAATAACGTTGCCAACTTCAAGGTTTACATCATAAGGGGCTTTTACTGAAATAGTATTCGTTTCTGAGTTTTGCGTTATATCATACAATGGTTGACCGTTAATCACTGGGCAAGCAGTCCACAGTTTGTGCATATATTGCGAGACACCCTCTTCAAATGGTTTTCTTTCACTGTCTACATTGAGGTTAACGCCCCAAGAATTCATTCTATTAGGGAAAAGGTTCGGGGGGAGTGGAATGGCTTTATTATCGAAAGAAGTAGCAGCCAATAATTGATTCACAGGATGTTGAGTAAGTTGTTCTGGAGGGCAGGTTGCATCTACTAATCTATGGACAAACGAACTGTTCGCACCGTTTTCTAAAAGACGACGGACTAGATATGGAAGCAGGTCTTTATGGCTACCAACTGGAGCATAAATGCGAATATTGGCCTGATATTTTTTTAGAACATGGTTATACAAGGCTTCGCCCATACCGTGTAGACGTTGGAATTCGTACTGACGTTGGTTTCCCATCACTGCGATAGCGGTAACTGTTTGAGCGTTGTGGCTAGCAAATTGCGGGTACAGGTTGCGGTTGACCTGTTCACTTAACACAAAGCGGGCACAAGCGAGATATGAAACATCGGTTGCCTCTTTGCGAGTAAATACAGGATAATTGAGAAAGCCATTTTGTTGAGCTAATTTTATTTCACTATCCCAGTATGCACCTTTTACTAACCTGACTGGGATCACATCACCTTGTTCTTTCGCTAATTGATTCAACCATGCAAATACTGGTAGTGCTCGCTTAGAGTAAGTCTGTACTACTAAACCAAATTTACCCCAACCTTTAATCTCTGGGTCACGATATAGTTTTTCAAACAATTGGAGAGACAGTTCTAAGCGGTCCATTTCTTCTGCATCTATTGTCAGTGCCACATCTAATTCTCTTGCTCGTTTGGCTAATGTAATTAGTGTGGTAAACAGTTCATCCATTACTCGTTCTTTATTGGCGACATCATAACGCGGATGTAGCGCGGAAAGCTTCATTGACAAAGATGGAGTGGATTTATTCTGCGATTGAGTTTGTTTGCCTATTGTTTCAATTGCTGACATATAGTCGTGACAATATTTGCGTGCATCTTTGGCTGTTAGTGCTGCTTCACCGAGCATATCAAAGGAAAAGTCGTAGCCCATATCTTGTTGTGGATGGCCATTTTTCTGTGCTTCTTTTATATCTCGCCCAAGTACAAATTGGCGACCAAGAATGGCCATTGCTTGATTCATCGCTTGACGAATAATCGGCTCGGATAGTTTATTAACTAATCGTGAAATAGCTTTTATTGGTGTTGAAGATGGAGCGTCTTCTAGCCCACAAACTTTCCCCGTAAGCATTAATCCCCAAGTAGATGCATTAACAAATACCGAATTGTTACCTTTAAGGTGAGAACCCCAGTCGGCTACGGTGAGTTTGTCTCGGATTAAAGCATTTGCTGTAGCGGCATCAGGAATGCGCATCAAGGCTTCAGCCAGACACATGAGCAAAATTCCTTCTTGTGTGTCTAGGCTATATTCGAGTAGTAAAGCATCAATCATCTGAATCGAATTCTTGTCAGCTCGAATTGCTTTGATCAGCTCATTAGCTTCACGTTCAATCTGTTCGTTCTCTGCTAATGTTGCAGTAGCAAGAGGCAACAGTTGGTTTAATAGCTGAGTTTCATCGACCATATATAGGGATGAAATCATTACTTTTAGTTCATCGAGTGATTTCTCGAAGAGATCAGGGCCGAATAGTTCCTTTGTGTTCAACATGTGTTATGTCATCCTTGTCCGTATACCTAAACGATGTATTCCAATAATATTGCCTACCTTAGCAACAGTATTATCAGTGTATTTTTGACAGGAGAATAAACTTGCTGAAAGCTCTTATCTATTGATTAAAAGCTCTTAATATCTATGTATAAAAAACATTATCGATGGCTAGACAAATCACTATCGTCAGAGATACCTAATTTTCCTTAATGGTGCAGGCAAATGAACTAACCACTCAAGATAAGCGATTTTTTCTATATTGAGCGGGTGACATTCCTAGCTGTTTAGAAAAAGCATGACTAAAGGTACTGTGGCCAGAAAATCCTGTTAGATCAGCAATGTGCGCTAAATTGTAGCTGCCTTTTTCAATTAAGGTTTTTGCAAATTCAACTCGTTTAGATAAAACGTATTGATGGGGCGTGATTTTCATATGTTGCTTGAATAAATTATGGAACTGACTTTCACTCAAGAACACGCTTCCGGCTAATTCAGCAACCGATATTTTTTGGTTAATATGCGTTTCTATATACTTGTCGAGCGTAGCAATATCTAACCTACAGGGCCGCTTATGAACTTGAAAAGCTTCGATATGCTTGTTTAGTAGTGCAATTATGGTGTTGTTACAACTTTGACTTAATAGAAGATCAGAAGGATTAGATTTAATCTCGATGGCGAGCATATTGATTAGTTGTCGCATCTGGCTATCTAATTGGAAATAATAGCCCTTCCAAGCGAGTTCATTAATTTGGTTGAGAATAAGTTGATTGATTTCTGTATCGGCGAAGAGATTAAGTACAACAATATCTGAAGGGGTATTGACGCCACCAAATGCATGCTCAGAAGATTCTGTTATGATACAACCTTGGCCGGGGATCATAAGGTTTCCACTGCCATTGATTTCAAATTCAACCGTGCCTTGTAAACCAATTACTATTTGTAAATAGTCGTGAGTATGTCCATCTATATCGGTCGAAAGAGTGATCAGTTCTGTCGGATTAGGCAGTATAGTGCAATTGTAACTTGTGGTGTCATAGGTCATATTATTACCCATTTATATGGTACCTAACTAGGCAACTTTATCGTAATAAGAAGCGAGAATCATGCCGAAAGCAACAATATGGCCAATTACTAACAATAACCAATAAGTTAACGGTTAGTTTATGGTGACAGCTTTATCATAGTTAACCTAACAATGCACTGAATGTAGGCTAATTTGCACGAGTGCTGTGCGTTTTCA
Organism: Vibrio sp. TH_r3; assembly: GCF_033101115.1. NCBI lineage: Bacteria > Pseudomonadati > Pseudomonadota > Gammaproteobacteria > Vibrionales > Vibrionaceae > Vibrio > Vibrio sp. TH_r3. Next base: position 6,269 of record NZ_JAWMPW010000025.1, read on the forward strand.
GCGGGTAATTAAACTTGACTATAAAACTTGTCTTTTTATTTCAATTAGCTTTAACGTATATAACGCTCTACACTTCACCGAATACAAGATAAATAAATTTAACACTGAAGGTTGTTGGTTATGAATTTGACTAAAATGACGTTTTTTGAACGATTTGAAGCGGATATTTTATCGGGGAAAAAGGTAATTACTATTCGAGATGAAGCAGAAAAGGATTACCGGCCAGGAGCGGTGGTTCAAGTTTCTACCTTCGAAACTGGTCGATGGTTTTGTGATTTAATGATTAAGTCAGTCGCACCTATCCAGTTTGATGAACTCAGTGAGTTTCATGCCAACCAAGAGAACATGACCTTATCGGAATTACGTGAAGTCATTCGAAGTATCTACCCCAATGCTAATGAGCTGTACGTAATCTCTTATGAACGAGTTGTCTAGCTAATACAGCCCTTGATGTTTTGTTAAATATCACACAGATGACTGGTGTGAGTGATAATTAAAGTCGAACAATTTTACTGCGTTGAGTTTGTACAAACTGAAGCGACGATTTTCCTTAAAAATGTTGTACATTGCTCTAGTTGTTGATGTTCTACATATTCATTTGCTTTGTGTGCTACGTCGATTGAGCCAGGACCGCAGACTACAGTAGGTATTCCAGCTTGCTGAAATAAGCCAGCTTCAGTGCCAAATGATAAAGAACAAAATGAGGTAGTGCCGATCGCGTTTGAACAAATCGTTTTTAGCTCTGCAAGACTGTCATCATCGACTAAACCAGGATAATTCACTCGTTCTTTCAGTTTGATGTCTGACTGGGGATTTTGGTTTTGGATGGCTGGTTTTAATGTGTGATTGACTAGAGAATTAAAAGGTCGTAATAGTATTTCACTTGAGGTGGTAGGTAACGGACGAACTTCAAAGTCAAATTGGCAATAATCAGGCACTACGTTTACCGCTGTTCCGCCTTTTATTGTACCAACCTGTATAGTTGAAAAAGGCGGTGAATAGCGATTATCATTTTCCGTAGTTTGCCATTCACGAGCACTTTTTTGCAAAAAAGTGACAAGTTCAGCAGTGTATTCAATAGCGTTAATGCCTAAATGTGGTTGAGAAGAATGAGCCGCGACACCATGAACAGAGCAACGCCATGCGCTTTTTCCTTTATGAGCGGTTGCGACTTGCATCATGGTCGGTTTACCTATGATGCAAGCAATGGGCTTGTTTTCTTGTTCGGCAAGCTGATCAATTAAACGTCTTACGCCAACACATCCCACTTCTTCATCATAACTAATGGCAATGTGTATTGGAGTGGCATTGTTAGAACGAGTTGCGGCAATAAATTCGGGTACTAATGCGAGAACACACGCTAAGTAGCCTTTCATATCGGCGGTTCCACGACCATAATATTTATCGCCCATCTTGTGTAAACTAAATGGATCACTACTCCACGGTTGATTGACGACAGGTACTACATCAGAGTGACCAGAAAAACAAATGCCACCTTTTTCTGGGTTTCCTATTGTGGCAAACAAATTAGCCTGCAATCGGTCTTCGCTATAGACACGTTTTGATGTAATCCCAAAACTATTCAGATAAGATTCTATATAATCAATGAGCTCTAAGTTTGACTGCAAGCTTATGGTTTTAAACGCGATTAATTTCTGCAAAATGTCGATAATGGCTTGCATAAACTGGTTCCTTAAAACGGTGCAATGATGCGGTTGGTTAGTCAAACAAAGTGATTAGTTAGATCAAGTGTCTGTCTTAATGGTTTTGTAAGTAGTGATATAACACGTCGATTGCTACGATCATGTCATCTAGTTCCATTGCTTCTTGAGGGTTATGAGAACCGTGCTGATTTCTGATAAAAAGCATACCAGTAGAAATACCTTCATTAGCAAATATCGCAGCGTCATGACCTGCACCACTTGGTGTTAAAAATGGATCTAAGCCACATTTTTCAGCCGAGTGCTGGAATCCTTTGATAATATTCTTGTCTAGCAACGCAGGTTTAGATGAAATCTGAGAGCCAAATTCAAATTTAACATTTCGTTCACGTTCTATTGATTGAGCTTCTGATTTCAAAATACTCTCAACCGTCTCAAGAACATCAGGATACTCACTTCTCGCTTCAAAGCTAAAAGAAACATCACCGGGAATCCGGGATATGGCATGTTCGTGTTGATTCGTTGACATAATGCCACTGGTTAATACTAGATCGGAATTATGGTCATTTAATGTTCTCCAGTGGTCATCTAATCGCACTAATAAATTTGCGACCGAGAAAACTGAATCATGACGATACTCTCTTGGCACTGCGCCTGAATGACCCGCTTCGCCAATACAATGGATGGATTGATAGCGGATATTACCGCGAATTCCTGAAACGATTCCTGCCGCCCCATCATAATTACCACCTTCCGGCATGCTATCTATGTGTGAACCAATCAGTGTGTAATATTGTATTTTTGTTTTTATTATTAACTAATGTTTTTTTGCAAAGGCATATTGGTATATTTAGTGAAAAATTGATCCTGATCTAATAATATTATACATATGATTATTATTTGTTTTTGATTGTGAAGCTCGTCCAGTGATTATTAAAATGTTATAGAAATATGTTCTATAAGTAATTAAATTAATTGTAATGACATTTGGTCGCTAATTAGTGTCATTTCAAGTATTAATATAATTTAATTATATATTAATTATTTCATTATAACTCCAACGTTGCTCTGCACCGTTAAAATAATTGAACACATTATGTTTATAGAGCTATCTATTGTTTATTATTTACGCTGTCTTGCTAAGCTATATATGGAGAATTACTCATTTCCTACGTAAGTTTACTAAACCTGACGCTCACGTTGTTTTGAAAAGCGACAATATTTAAATAAGATTATTTTGCATCGCAGTTAAATGCTTGATGCTTGGTTTGCTTGATGCTTGGTTAACGCATCGATAAGGATAATTTGATAGCTTCAACGTATTTGAAATAACTTTACCCATTTAGTAATTAAATATTTCTTTAATAGAAAACAGGCTAAATCAGTAAAGATTGGTAACATGTTCGCCCTTATATAAATAGGCAATGGAGAAATTTTGACTACGTATCAATGAGGACTTAACGGTTAGTATATCGGATGTGTCATTTAAACACTGACCGTTGTCACATGAAGAATGTTAGTTCAAAGTAAGTCTTTTCTTTCCTTTTTTGTAATTCATTTCTTTTTTGTATTCCTTAACCCTTCCTTAACCGCATGGTTAGTATCATTTGCTTTATCAGAGCAAAGATGAATTTTTGCTATTGAGATTTTGACTATCTCACCAAGAATTTTTTAACAATTATTAATTGGAAGCTAACTATGAATACTGAAACAATGTCTTTGGTTCAGAATACAAAAAACTTACGGCGTTCTAAGTGGCATATTAGGAATGGTAAGCTTTTGGCCGGTTATGCGGTTTTATTAAGCTTACCGTTTATAGCGGCACAAACGTTAAATATGGATAACAAAGGGCTTTATTTTAGTTTGTTAAGTATTTTTAATGTCATTGCTATGATGGCATTTTTTGTTCAATTTCCACTTGGCAGCCGCGTAAAACAAGTTCCGCTATTTGTCAATATTGACTGGAGTATTTCTAAACATAAGAAAATAGGCCAGTGGATTGGTTTCTTTTTTCTGCTCCATCCGATTTTTATTCTGGCGCCAAAATTTATCCAATCATTCGATGATGGTATTCGAAGTGTAATTAATGTCATTACCGCCCCACAAATGTTGACAGGTTTAACTGCTTGGGTAGCGATGATTGTTTGGACCTTAATGGCGGTGTTTAAGAATAGACTCAAACTTAGTTACGAGATGTGGCGTCTGACTCATGTCGTTGGGTTTGTCATTATAGCGATATTAGCCACCCTGCATATTACTAGCGTGGGAAGCCACGGTCAGTTTGAAGCAGAGTTCAATACAGGATGGTGGGCGCTTTGTACTGCGTCTGTTCTGATGGTTGCTTACAATTATCTGGCTAAGAAATGGGTTATGAAAGCTAAGCCATTTACCTTAGTCGAGGTAAAAAAAGTGAGTAGCCGAGATTGGCAGGTAACGTTGGAAAAAAATAGCCACGATGACTTTGTTTTTAAAGCCGGCCAGTTTGTGTGGCTAAATACGGATAAATCTGTCTTTAGTATGAACGAGCACCCATTTTCTATCGCTTCTTGCACCGATGATCTTCCACGTTTCTCGCTGTTGATTCGAGAATTAGGCGATTACACCTCACAACTCGATAAACTTTCAATTGGTCAGAAGGTATTTGTTGATGGGCCATATGGAAGTATGAGTTTAGACAGTAGTAAAAATGCTGAATCGGTTGTTCTTATTGCTGGTGGTGCTGGTATTGGTCCAATGCTGAGTCTATTGAGAGAATTAGCTGTACAAAATGATAAGCGTCCGGTGCGATTAATTTATGGCAATGGTGATTACCAACAGATGGTGTTGCAAACGGAGATTAAGCAATTAGAAAAGAACATGCCGGATTTTCGTCAGCAATTGGTTTGTATAAATCCAAGTAATGAAGCTGACGTTCGACAAGGCGTTATCGACAAAAATTGTATTGAGAATGTTTTGCAGCATATGAATGCGAGTCATTGCAATGTTTATCTATGTGGCCCCCAAGGGATGATTTCTTCGGTAAAAATGAGTCTCAAGTCACTCAATATTGCTTCATCAGATATCTATTACGAACAAATTTCATTTTAACGACAAGTTTTAGAGGTAAACGTATGCCAATAAGTCAAATATCCGGTTGTATAGGCTGTAAGGCTTGTATTGAGAGTTGTCCGACCGATGTGATTCAGTTTGATGAAAAAAAACAGAAAGCGGTGATTACTTATCCAGAGGATTGTCAGATCTGCCATTTATGTCGGCTTTACTGCCCTGTTGGGGCGATAACCATTACGCCTGAAAAAACATTACCTGTTATGGTTTCTTGGAGGTAGTCATTATGAGTAAGAAGATAGATCTATCTAGACGTCAATTTATTGGTGTCGCCGGAGGAGTAATTGGTGCATCTATGTTCGCTTCTGCCGCTTTTGGTGCTGAAGCTCCAATAGAGAATAAGCCGAAAATTGATGCAGATGAATTCACCCAAGAGTCTTATGAGACCGATGTGCTGGTTATTGGATCAGGATTTGCTGGTTTGTTTGCTGCGGTAAAAGCGCATGATGCTGGTGCTAAAGTGATGATGGTGTCGAAAGGACGCTTAGGCAGTTCAGGATTGACGCCATTTGCTAAGGGTGTTTTTAGTTACGATAAAAATAATGCATCAATGAGCATCGATGAGTTCGTCGCGAAGGTATCAGAATCGGCTATCGGAACCAATAACCCAGTATTTACTCGTCAATTAGCAGAACATTCCTATGATCGAGTCGAAGAGCTTAAATCTTGGGGTTTTTTTGATTCGCCTTTGTGTAATAAATCTTTTATGCGTCCGATGGAACAACGCAATATTCCATTGCATGAGCGAGTAATGGTGACGCATTTAATGAAAGAAGATGGCCGTGTCGTCGGAGCGGCTGGTTTTAGTCTTAATGAAAATAAAGTTGTGTTTTTTAACGCCAAAACCGTTGTGCTTTGCACGGGTTCTGGCGGTTTCAAACCTAATGGTTTTCCAATGTGTGACGTAACACATGACGGGACTATCATGGCCTATGATATTGGTGCGGTTGTGACCGGTAAAGAATGGAATGATGGACATCCAGGCTCTGCAGTAAACTCAGGCTCTTGTTATGATAACTGGCATGGGCAAATCGAAGAAAAGCCATCGGTTAATGGCATCATGGTTAATCATCACCTTGGTGTCGACTTAAACTATAAAGCTTATACTCAAGGCGGACCTGTCACCATGGGCCCTCCACCGGGTCCCGGTCAGAGTAAGGAGGGCAGTGAGAAAAACATATCGGGAGGACCTTATGTACCCGAAGCATTTAGGCAAACTGATATGCCACCAAAACCTGATCAAGACAGAGGTATATTTTCTCTCTTTAGCAGTAAAGGTCATTCAGGTCCTCCTGGTATGGGAGGAGAGCAAGTTGGTGGTTCAACTGCAGGAATGGCTATTCATAAATCAGAAGGTATTGTTCCAATTGATGAAACAGGCCTAAGTTCTATACCTGGCTTGTATGCAGCGGGTGATGCTTTAGGTTCATATATGTCGGGTGGCATTTATACTCAGATCGGTGGTTCAGCTGCGGGCTCTTGTGTTCAAGGCGCGTTTGCTGGAGAAGCTGCAGCGAAAGCCAGTAAATTGGTAGCGATGATACAGGTTAACACGTCTACACAGGAACAGATTCAACAAGAGATATTAGCGCCATTGAAGCGAACTCATGGTTATAGTCCTGCGTGGGTTACTCAGGTTCTGCAAGGTGTCATGATCCCTAATTTTGTACTTTATATTAAGAAAGATCGCATGATGCAAGGTGCTTTAGCTTATGTGGAAGAGTTAAAAGAACACCATGCAGAAATTCTGCTAGCAGAAGATCGTCATCAGTTGCGCTTAGCGCATGAAACTAAAAATATGATCATTACTGCTGAGATGAAACTTAAGGCTTCCATGATGAGAACTGAGAGCCGATGCAGCCACTATCGTTTAGATTACCCAGAAGTAGACTATGAAAATTGGCAAGCTTGGATCAATATTCAGAAAGGAGATAACGGTGAAATGGTGTTTAGCAAACAACAATTTGATAAATGGCCAGAACTGGCTTAGTTGTTAGAAAACGCTCAAACGCCAAATAGAATAGAAATGCCGTTCATTGCATGAACGGCATTGTATTTTGGGATACCTACAGTTACCTAGACATTTGTATTCGACAGAGCCAAAGTTTACTGCAAAGTAACGTTAAAGAAACCATATAAGCACTGAATGCTTTACGGCTACTGTACCAGTATCATGCCTAACTGTTGAGATTGTTGGTATGAGATTTTCTCTGAAATTACGTTGCTTAATGCAAACTCAGACGTTACCAATACCCGTTCATTATTCTCAGGCATAAGAGAGTGTACCTTTAATTCTCCAGATTCAGAGAAGCTGCTCCATAAATGACTATCTGCCAAATAAATATAACCATCTTGTGGTAAATATTGTTTATTTTGTTTGACGAATAATTTTAGCCACCAAACTGCACGTTGAAGCCCTTGCGGGCCTTCTAATACTTCAGGTTTGTTGATGTGTTGATTTAATACGGCTTTTTGCGTGGCAATTACGACATCAAGAGAGCCCGGATAACTTTCCATAAATGGATTAACAACTTGCCCTTCATAAGAGCAAGCCCAGCTAGGGTTTGCTCCGATAATCAAAAAGGCAATTAACGTCGACTTTAATATCTTCATGTTAATTTCCTTTAAGGTGTGACAATGTTGAACCAGAACTCGAACGTATCTAACATGCCGATAAAGTCTTTAAATTTACTCGCATCGCCATCAATGATTATGTCGCCATTGGCAATAGCTTTTTCTAGCGTATTGGTACCAATTTGAATATCGTCCAGCGTTGCTTTAGACATCTTAAGGCTGACACTTGGTTCATCTGTTAGAACTTTAGAGTAATTTAATACCGAGTTTTCAATATAGAGAGTGTATTGCTCATCTAAATCGGTGAAATCAATATTCATTGAAAACGCCATTCCTGCCGCTTTTTCTGGCAGGATTTTTACTGATAGATAGTCGAACAACATTTCTGGAGGCATATTTTTAATAATGTCTGCTGAGGCGGTAGCGAGTCCACCTGACGCAGCAACACCGTTACGAAGTTCAAACGCGCCTTGTAAGTAGACAGAACGCCAAGGCCCTGATTCGGCTTGATAACCTAATTGCTCGTATGCATCCGCTAACAGTTCTTTACCTTTGGTATTTGGGTTGGCAAACACCACATGTTTTAATACTTCAGCAACCCAGCGGTAGTGACCTTGAGCGAAATCTTCTCTTGCTCGGTCTAATACTGCCTTTTCACCGCCCATATACTCTACGTATTTAATCGCAGCATTAGTGGGTGGTAGATTATTTAGATCAGAAGGGTTACCTGTGTACCATCCCATATAACGTTGATAAACAGCTCGGCTATTATGACGCAACGTACCGTAGTAGCCTCGAGTTGCCCAGTTGTTTTCTAATTCAGGAGGGAGGGTGATAATTTCAGAAATCTCTTCGCCTGTATATCCTTGGTTCATTAGACGTACAGATTGGTCATGAGTAAACTTGTAAATATCACGTTGTTTTTTAAAATAAGTTACGATGTCTTGTTGACCCCAAAGTGGCCAGTGGTGACTTTGAAATTTAACTTCTACATCGCCGCCCCACATTTCTATGGTTTCATTCAAATAAGTTGACCATTTTAATGCATCTCGGACTTGTGCACCGCGAAGGGTTAGAATGTTATGCATGGTGTTAGTGGTGTTTTCTGCCATCCACAATGCTTTTTTGTCTGGGAACCACGTATTCATTTCAGTTGGCGCTTCAGTTCCTGGCGTATATTGGAAGACCATTTTAATTCCATCTACCGTTCTCTCATCTCCAGTTTTGGTAATTGTATCTGTTGGAGCGATTAGAGTTGGCTCACCTGTGGAAGTGGTTTGACCCAATCCACCATTGATACCACCAAATTCGTTTCGCGGTAACATTGCTCCATACATATAAATCGCTCTTCGACCCATTGCGTTACCAGCAATGACATTTTCAGATACAGCATGTTCAACGAAACCATTGGATGCAATAATTTGTACATCGCCAGAAAGGACATCTTTTTCGTCGATAAGTCCTCTAACACCACCAAAGTGATCTATGTGGCTATGACTATAGATAACCGCTTTGACAGGACGTTCACCTAGCTCTTGATTAACAAATTCTAACGCGGCACTCGCGACTTCTTTAGTTATAAGCGGGTCGAAAACTATCCAACCTGTTTCTCCTTCTATGAATGTAATATTGGATAAATCATATCCACGTACTTGATAAATTCCATCGGTAACTTTAAACAAACCGTTGATCATATTTAACTGAGCATTTCGCCAAAGACTTGGGTTGACGCTATCAGGAGATTCTTTATCTAACGCAATGTATTGCTTGTAAGACTCTAAATCCCAAATGACATCACCATTGGCATTTTTGATCGTTACCGTATCTTGTGACGCGATAAGACCACGTTGAGCATCCTCAAAATCTTTTTTATCATTAAAAGGGAGTGAGGCGAGTACTTCTTTATTTGCATCTATTGTCGCTTGTGTTGCAGGTTTTGCATCAATTGCCATAGCGTTAGCTGAAGTGGCTATTGTTATCAGGAAGGCAATACTTTTTCTCATATCTAGATCCTTGAATAAAATTCCGTTGTTGATTTACCACGAATGGGTATCTATTAATTTGTGTCGTGTTTTATTTACTTGTATTTAATTAAACTCTTATTCAAGAACAATAAATATTTAAGAATAATAAAATCTCACGATACATTTACATCATAGCAACATTTTTGATGATTTATATGCAACAAATACATTTAAATTTGCTGTCGCATCTATAAGAATGATTATTCGAAGTGGTATTGGGTTGGAATTGAGTGAGATTCGCGGCGGTTTGTCTGGTGAATTATTGAGTTACTCTGAACGATCAAGTGCGGAATCAAAGTAACTAATGCATTGGTTACGACCATTTATTTTGGCTTCGTATAGTGCCATATCTGCTTGATTTAATAGTTTTTCAAAATGATTCTTTCTGCTATCTGATGAGCAGCTAAGCCCAACACTGATTGAAATAAATAGTTCTTTTGAATCGTAGTAAAAGGGTTGATCACAGATTATTTTTCGTAGTTTTTCTGCAACTATCTTGGTCAGTTCGATAGATGTTTCTGGTAGGAAAATAGTAAACTCTTCGCCACCATAGCGACCAATTACATCTACAGAACGTAGAGCGCTTGAACATCGTTTAGAGACTTGTCGTAGTACTTCATCTCCGCATAAATGGCCATGTTGATCGTTGATTTGTTTGAAGTGGTCGATATCAAATATGATGACGGATACATCTCCACCATAACGATTGATGCGTTCGACTTCACTAACAAAGCGTTGTTCCCAATAGGTCCTGCTAAATAGTTGCGTTAAGCCATCGATATTACTAATTCGTTCTAACTCAGCGTATGCTTTTTTAAGACGCATGGTCGACATTGCAGTATCAGTAACATCTTTAATGGTAATGCAAACGTATTGTACGTTATTGTTTTCATCACAGATGGGAGTGAAACAGCAATTCTGGTACATGTGATCTAAACCACCAGTGACAGAACGACCATTAGAAAATTTAAATAGATAAGGTCTATGTTCCCAAGAAGTATAGGATTGATGATTAAGTAAAAAAACGCTGTTAACTTTTCGTTTAAACCAAGTACTAGCTAACTCGCTAAAATGTTCAAGGAGATTAGAACCAATAATGTCAGTCTCAGAATAATCACTATGAATAGCCATAAATCGATTCCATAAGTGAACGGTAAAATTTTTATCTATGACAAAAACTCCACTGTCTAGGCAGTCGATTACATTAGTGTTATATGAGAAGGCTTCTCTACGAGGGACGTTAGAGTTCATCAAGAAGTTTATCTAAAATAATTTGCAAGTATGTAATTGAAGTATCCGGTAATAATAATAGTAGCGCACATTGAAAAGCGTATTTCTCGACACGATATTCAATTTTTATAGATAATGCATGTTCCCAAGAAACTTGTTGTTTATCTAGTAAATTTTCGACAGAAATAGACTGTCCAATAAGAGACGGCGGCGTGTGAAAAAACTGTTCAGAGAGCTGCTCAGCGATGCCATTTAAGCATGCGCCATTAATTATATTCGAAATCTCTAATAATGTTTCTTGCTCAAAAGAAGGCGTAATTTCTTCATCAAAAGCTAATAGCTGCGCTAAGTCATTAAAACTTGTATTGCTAAAAATAGTCAGTGATTCGCCACTAAATTTTGCTTTATTAGCGTTGGCAGAGAAGCCTTGTCGAACGGCAGAAACTTCATTTTCTGGAATTAATTTACGCAATGCGGAAACTAGGTCATTTGAATGAATAACTTCGATTGCAGGTATGGATAAAGTTACGTATTGCTCAAACAGTACAGAGAGTGATTTTCCTGCTTGGCCCATGCCAATATTACAGATTTCTTGTAAATAATCGCGTTGATCTTCTGTGAAATGTAAACTATTTATCATAATAAGCTATGTTTATTTAAAACGTCGAGTATTGTTGTTGCTGAAGCTGGTTTAGTAATGAAATCTAGAGCTCCATTGGCTTCAACCCTGCGTTTTGCTTCTGCTTGAAGGTCAGCAGAGACGACGAATGTTTTGACGGTAATTCCTTCAGATTGCATACGTGTTAATACTTCGAAACCATCTAGTACAGGCATGGTTAAATCTAAGAATAATACATCAAAGTTACTGTTTTTAAGCGCTGCTAAAGCGTCTTCCCCATTTGCAACAAAAGTGACATCACTTTGCCATGTATCAGGCAAGTTTTTTTTCAATTGCTTTCTAGCAATATTTGAATCATCACAAATTAAAACTGAAACCGTCATCGAAGTCCTTCAATAGTCATTGCATGACATTACAATATGTTATTAAGAGAATACATTTTAAATCATGATTAGTCACATAATTAGTCAATCTGGATCAGTTTTTTTTAGTAATTGATATCAATTTAGCATACTGTGACTGGGTCACACGTTAATTATTGATATATAACCCACGGATGAAGTGAGACCATGATGTCTAACAATTTGAAAGGTAGCCTGTTTATGATGTTCTCAATGGTTACTTTTGCTGTTGAAGATATGTTCATAAAAGCCGCAGCTCAAACGGTACCGATTGGATTGGTATTGGTTCTATTTGGTTTAGGTGGAACAACGTTATTCGTTTTACTCACTTGGAAAAAGAATGAGCAGGTATTCCATCCTGCTTTATTTTCTCGTCCAATTTTAATTCGTGCTAGTTGTGAAATTGTCGGACGATTAACTTTTGCTTTGGCTATCACACTAACTGCACTATCAAGTGCCTCTGCTATTTTGCAAGCCACGCCATTAGTAGTGGCAGTTGGAGCCGCTGTATTTTTTAAAGAACGTGTTGGAATAAAGCGTTGGATAGCCATTACGATTGGTTTTGTTGGCGTAGTATTTATTATCCGACCAAGCGTGGATGGATTTGATGTAATGTCATTATTTGCTGTGATTGCAACACTTGGCTTTGCTGGTCGAGATCTCGCGACACGAGCTGCCCCAATGGCGTTATCTCACGTACAATTAGGCGTGTATGGTTTTTTTGTATTGATACCAGCAGGGTTAAGTTTGATGTTTTATCATGGCGATGCTTTTATTATTAATTTTAGTGCTGCAGTGCAAATTGCCTGTGCAACTGTTATTGGTGTAATTGCGTACTATTCATTAACAATAGCAATGAGAACAGGTGAGGTGTCAGTAGTGTCGCCATTTCGCTATACTCGGCTTGTTTTTGCTATCATTATTGGCATGGTGGTTTTTGGTGAGACGCCAGATTGGATGACCATGGTCGGCAGTCTTCTTATTGTATCGAGTGGGGGGTACTTTTTGATCCACCATCGATTTGAGGCGAGTGCAATAACAGCCGATATAGAAGAGAGCATGGTTGGTCAACAAACGATTAAGGTTGTTGATAAATAAGTGGTTAGAGCGACAAAAAATCGTTTTTTAGTTTGAATTTTGTCACTCTAAAAGCTAACTATAGTGATGTGTGTCCTGTCTTCTCAATTACTTTTGGTTGAGTGTTTTTCAAGCAGTAGTACCCCACCGATAGCCAGTACTGCCATTGTTATTGACAGCAATAATTGATGTGGTTGTGACGTAAGGGCTTCATACTGAAAAGGCGTTAAATTGTGTTGAATTAACGGTACTTGTTCTCCGTGAGAATTGATTCTCCAACTTATGGTTTCTTTCCAAGGCCAGATTTTTGGTAATGTGCCAATCATCAATCCGGTTAAAAACATGAGTGTTGAATCTCTAAAGGATTTTAGTAACCAAGACAATAGATGAGAGAAAGTCAGTAAGCCTAAGACGCAACCACCAGCAAATAGTAAAAGGACATCAATTTGTATTGCTTTAGCCGCAGCTAATATTGGCGCATACATCCCCAGCAACAGAAGAATAAAACTGCCAGAAATACCCGGTAAAATCATTGCGCAGATCGCTATGGCTCCTGCAATGACGAAGTTGATGGTGGTTGCACCCATTTCCAACGGTTGTAAAACGGTGATGACGTAGGCAAAAGCGATCCCTAAAATCATACAAACCCCTCTAATTACATCCTTGTGTTCAACTTGTTTACTGATATGAACTACTGAGACAACAATTAATCCAAAGAAAAATGACCAAAGCGGAATAGGGTGAGTGATTAGCAGCCATGAAATGATTTTTGCTAAAGTGAGGACACTGGTAATGATACCGGCAAAAAGGCTAATTAAAAATAACCCATTAATGTGAGTAAAAGCAGCTTTAAATCCGTTTTTTTTCCACAAACTGAATAGGGATGGATTTATACGTTGAATACTTTGAAGAAGTGTATCGTATATTCCGGTAATAAAAGCAATGGTTCCGCCGGAGACTCCAGGTACAACATCGGCTGCCCCCATCGCGAGACCTTTTAGAAATGTGATTAAGTAATTCATGAATACACGTGTTGGTTGGTTTAGCGCTGAGTATACAAGAAATTGGTAATTAGAGAAAAGAATGAAATTCGTGCAATGCAATTATTAGCATATTTTAGTTTTTGCAATTTGCAATTTGCGAATAGCAATATGCAAAAAATATGAATTGAAAATTGAAATTTGGCTTATATTTGGCTCTTTATATAGAAAAAACCAATAATAAAAGTTGGCACACATACTGCATTATTATATTCGACCCTTCTTAAAGCCGAGGGTCACCTAGCCAACTGACGTTGTTAGTGAATAAATATTGTTCACACTATCTATTAACCAATCGCAATTTTGCGGTTGGTTTTTTTTATTGAATACACGCATTATATTGGCTTGTAATACCCTGTTCCTGTTCCTGTTCCTGTTCCTACGCTGTTATCTCATATTATTCGTAGCTTAATTGTATACTCTTGCTAATTGAAGCTGCAATGTTACCTACCATTCCAAGTAGTTTGGTTATAATATCTAATTAATTAAATTAATTAAATTTTCTGCCATCTCAATAGCATTTTTTCTATTAGTTATATTTAGTTTTTGATAAAGGTTTCGAATGTGTGTTTTGATTGTTGTCCCTGCTACATCGAGTTCTTGCGCTATTTGTTCGTTACTAAAACCAGAATAAATCAAACCAAGTACTTGCCACTCTCTTTGTGTTAACGGGCTGGTTCTGACTAATTCAGGAACATTAGGCTGATGAAGTAACTGATGAATAAACTCTTCATCAAAATGTATCGATCGGCTGCGTTGCTTGTCTGAGATATCATTGATTAATTGCTGCGCTCGATGTTTTTCTAGTTCACCCAAGGCTGACCGGTTTATTAATTTTTGCAATACCGGAAGAAGCAATCCGCCATCTATAAGAAAGTCTCCTAAGATACTTGTTTGATTGGTCATTATTAGTGCTTGTTCAAGTTTTTCTCTCGCGCTTTTGTCATCTTGCTGTTTAATAGCCAATATCGCTTGCATGACTAGGTTTCGGTTTATATCAGAAATTAAATTTGAGTCAGCAGCTTGTTTAGTAAGGAAGGATAAGCTGGTATCGGCATCTTCGTATTCACCAAGATAGATCTGTACTCTAATAATGTTGCGCCATTGCAGTTGTAAGAAATGGTTTTTAGCGTCGGTTGGTTTAATAGCTGATGCTAACCATTGTTGCATTGATTCTATATCGTTGCGCGCTTGCCAATAAAGAATGAGGGAAAGGGAAGCATTAGCAGTCCAATCTAGATGATAGCTTGATTGTGTCAGTAACTGTTCTATTTTTGTAATAAATTTAGTTGCCTTATCCAATTCGCCTCTGCCAACAGCAATGCGAGCTAGCATAGAATAACTATGTAAATGCTTGCTTTGATCGGTTACCCCCAATACTTCAATACCTGTGTATGCATGGTGTTCAGCTTCATCTAATCGATTCCAACACCATAAAATTTGGGTTTTTAATCGCAATGCAAACTCATGTAACGGAAGTTGTTGCAATTTTTGATCTTCAATTAATTTGAAAGCATGATCTAGCATTTCAAATGCGGCTTGGATAAAGCCTTGCGCAACCAGAATTTCGCTTTGTTGCAAAATAGCCCAAAGTGCTTGATGATAAAGTTGATGTTGACGAGCTAATTTTTCAGTCTGTTGCATAAGAGGTAATGCACGCTCTAGTTGCCCCAAAACATGGTTCACTTCACCAACGATTGATATCGCGACAATACGGCTATGATATATCGTGGTATCTAATTGGCTTAAGGCGAGTTCGGCGTATTCTAGTGCTCGTTGTGGATCATTTTTATTGATGGAAATTTGTGCCAGCAATGCATTGACTTGACCTTGGTCAGTAGTGGTTAATTTGAGTTTTTGTTGCTCCATTTTAATTAGCGATTCGGTTAACATATCTTCTACTTCATTGTATCTATGTTGACTTTGAGATAACCATGCTCGCAATAGCGGCAATTTCATGTCGCTGTATAGTAAATCACTATCAAGTTTATTTAGTGCATTATCCAGTACCTTTAGATCACCTCGATTAAACATTTTCCAACCGGAATCAAGGATTATTTTGCTCATTAGCGTACTATCTTGAGCGTTTTGAGCGTGAAAAAGTGCTTGGTACGGTACACCCAATTTCAGCCAAGTTTCAGCCGCTTGGCGATGTAAACTAACTTCTTCATCATTGATGTTGGTTTTTCTTTGGTGAGTGAGAAACTCGGCGAATAGATGATGAAAACGATACCAGTTTTGTTCTCCTTCCAAGCGATAGATAAACAACCCAAATCGATTAAGAGATTCTATCATCGCCAATGAATCGGTTCGGTTGGTGATATTATTAACTAAAGTGTCGTTAAATGTTTCTAATATAGAACAACGCATTAAAAAGTTTTTGGTCTCTGAATCGAGTATGTCAAAGACTTCTTCTATTAAATAATCCCAAAGATGCGCATGATTAAATTTTGCGACCGATTCAGCCGATTGAACTAAAGTTTTTTGTTGGTACTGGGCTTGTAAGGCAATTAGTTGTAAGGCAGAAGGCCAACCCTCTACATAAGATTGTAAATTATATGCCGTGGTATCATCGATTCCGTCGGCAACACGTTGATTGAAAAAGCGTGTAGTTTCTTCTGTGTCGAATGCTAATGCCTGATTATCTATCTCGAGCATTAAATCTCGTACACGCAGATTAGCTGTACCCAAGGGAGGGGAACTTCTACTGGTAACTACTAACGTCATATTATCCGGCATGTTTTTTATGAAGAACCGCATAGCTTCGTGGATCTCGTCTGAGTTTATAAGATGGTAGTCGTCGAGTGCGACATAAAACTCATCAAAATAATTAGATAGCTCTACAAAAATTTCTTCAAATAGAGAGGTAAGCGAAGAAAACTGTCGCCTTTTAGCTAGTGTTTCAGAAATAGGACACTTATTGTTAGTTGCCTTATTGATAGCGTGAATAAAATAGTCAGCGAAGCGGTTAGAATCATTGTCACTATTATCTATGCTAAACCACCCTACAGCGCTTTTATTTGCAAGCCATTGGGTTGCCATGGTTGTTTTCCCATAGCCAGCAGGGGATCGAAAAAGAACCAGTTTATAAAAAGGGGCTTGTTGCAATAAATCGAGTACTCTTGGTCTCATTATTGCGTTGTGCAATCGGCTTGGTCTGGTTAATTTTGATGGTATCAACATAAGTCATTTCAATTAGTTATTGTGTGATTTTTCAGTCACTATCTTTGTGTGTACATTGTGAAATTTGACGATAAAAAAGTCGCATAAGCTTCTAGGAATGTCATTTAGACGACAAAGAGACAACATAGAAGCTATCCTACGCTAAGCGTTGCCCTAGCGTACATTCCCATTCTCAAATATGTATGACATGGCGCAAATTACTGATCATCTACGCCCTAAAATTGAGTCATTGGTCACATATTGTGTAAGTGGGGGATATAATTAACGATGTTACTTGTACATATTAGTGTCACTGAAACAATTCTGAGCTTTAATTATTTTGTGACCAGATTTACTTTTTTGAGAGTATTTTGTTTTCAGGTTACTTTTAGTCTTTCGAGATTAATTTAGGTAAAAAAGATGCACGCGTGATCTTTGTCACTTACGTTCGCCTTGTCGGCTTCAATAATGTGATTTTGATCTTTAATTATGCGGAGGACGACTTTCTACGCCCTAGATACTCCTCCTCCTTCTCCTGAATCATGGGAGGATGTTCTGCTTGATAATTCAATGCAGGATGAGCAAAAGATGAATGAAAACTAAGAGATGTCGTTATGAAACCAACTCAACAAGCTAAATTCGATAAAGCCTCATTTCAGGCTAATGTTAAAAAGCACTTAACCGCAACTTACGCAACAACAGTGGAGAACGCTGATTCACGAGCATGGTATTTAGCAATGGGGCGTGCGTTAGCAGAGTTAACCACATTTGATCTACTTGAAACAGAAAATGATCCAGCAATTAAAAATGCCAAAAGTGTTAACTATTTGTCGCTTGAATTTTTGATTGGGCGTTTAACTGGCAACAATTTAATTAGTATGGGGTTGTATGGCCAAATTACAGATGCGATGAGTGAGTTAGGTCAAAGCCTTTCTGATTTGCTAGAAGAAGAACGCGATCCATCGTTGGGTAATGGTGGCTTAGGTCGTTTAGCTGCTTGTTTTATGGATTCTTGTGCAGCACAAGAGTATCCGACGATTGGTTATGGGTTGCATTATGAATATGGTCTTTTTAAGCAGTCTTTTGAACACGGGCACCAAAAAGAAGCACCAGACGCATGGCGCGGTGTAGAGGGGTATCCGTGGGAAATTGCTCGTCCAGAATATGCACAGCAAATTGGTTTTTATGGTCATGTAGAATCTGAATATGTTGACGGCGTTGAGAAACGTCGATGGGTTCCAGGAATGCAAGTACAAGGTATGCCATGGGATCTACCGATTGTTGGTTATGAAAGTGACACAGTTTATCCATTGCGCTTATGGGAATGTCGAGCCATTGCCCCTTTCTCATTAGAAAGTTTCAACAATGGTGATTACTTTGAAGCTCAACATGCTCTTATCGACTCGGGGAATATTACAAAAGTACTTTACCCAAATGACAACCATGAAAAAGGTAAAACACTTCGTCTAATGCAGCAGTATTTTCATAGTGCGGCTTCTATTGGCGATATTCTCCGTCGTCATGACGCGGCAGGGCATGACATAAGGGATTTACCAAAATACGAAACAATCCAACTTAACGATACTCATCCAACGGTTTCAATTCCTGAATTGATGCGCATTCTGATTGATGAACGTGGTCTTTCGTGGGATGACGCATGGGGGATTTGTTCTAAAACCTTCGCCTATACCAATCATACCTTGCTGCCTGAAGCCTTAGAAACGTGGAGTGAATCTCTGATTCAACGTTTACTACCTCGTCATATGGAAATTATCTATCACATTAACCATTTATTTTTGATTGAAGTACGAGCTAAATGGCCAGGTGATGTAGATAAGCAGCGTAAGCTCTCTATTATTCAAGAAGGCTTCCATCGTATGGTGCGTATGGCTAATTTATGCGTAGTGGGTTCATATGCAGTTAATGGTGTTGCGGCCCTACATTCTGAATTAGTTAAACGTGATTTATTCCCTGAATTTAACGAGTTATATCCAAACAAACTACAGAACGTCACCAATGGTGTAACGCCGCGTCGTTGGTTGAAATTCTGTAATCCAGGGCTTTCTAATCTAATTTCAGAAAAAATTGGGACAGACTGGCCTGCCGACCTCGATCAATTAACTCAAATCGCCAAATTTGCCGATGATAAAGAATTTCAACAACAATATATGGCGGTTAAAAAACAAAACAAACAGCGTCTTGCTGATTGGGTTAAAGATAATATGGCGATTGAATTAGATACTAACGCCATTTTTGATGTGCAAATTAAGCGTTTACATGAATATAAGCGTCAACATCTAAACTTGTTACATATTTTGTCGTTATATTATCGTTTACTTAATGACCCTTCGTTTGATATGGCTCCTCGAGTAGTATTTTTTGCTGCTAAAGCTGCGCCAGGTTATCACTTGGCAAAAGAGATCATCTACGCAACCAATAAGGTAGCTGATAAAATAAACAACGATGAACGTGTTAATAACAAGCTTAAAGTGGTCTTTATTCCCGATTACCGTGTCAGCATGGCCGAAATCATTATTCCAGCGGCGGATGTTTCAGAACAAATCTCTACAGCAGGCAAAGAAGCATCAGGTACGGGTAATATGAAGTTAGCGTTAAATGGTGCATTAAC
Organism: Vibrio sp. TH_r3; assembly: GCF_033101115.1. NCBI lineage: Bacteria > Pseudomonadati > Pseudomonadota > Gammaproteobacteria > Vibrionales > Vibrionaceae > Vibrio > Vibrio sp. TH_r3. The sequence goes on from NZ_JAWMPW010000025.1 coordinate 25,791, forward strand.
GATTGGTACAATGGATGGTGCAAATGTCGAGATTCGCGAAGAAGTGGGAGATGAAAATATCTACATTTTTGGACTCGATGTTGATGGAGTAGAAACATTGCGTGCCAGCGGTTACAACCCGTTTGATTACTACAATTCAGATTCATTATTGAAAGCATCAATGGATTTGCTATTAGGTGATGAATTTACACCGGGTGAACCAGGAAAATTACGTGCAACGTTTGATAGTTTACTCGATGGTGGTGACCCATATTTATGTCTTGCGGATTTTGCTTCTTACGTAAAAGCACATGAAGATATGGATGCACAATACCGAGATCAAGAAGGCTGGGCGCACAAAGCCATTCTTAATACAGCATTAGTTGGTAAGTTCAGTTCTGACCGTTCTATTAGGGATTACGTGAATAATATTTGGAAGCTTAAAGCAGTTAAACGTTAATTTATGTGTGAATAAGAGCTAAAGGTTAGGCGAGGCATGAGTGCCTTGTCTAACCAGTTTACAAAAAATTATCGATGAAAATACTCATGCAGTTTCGGAGAAAATAATGCAACAACAATCAGCACTGAAAAAAGTGGCCGAAATGGCGAGAATTACAGATAACTATATTAGTGCGTGGGGCAAGCCAGCAACGGTGAAAGATGAGACTATTCGTCGTCTATTAGCCGCGTTAGGTTATGACACCTCTAGCGATGAAAAACTGCTCAAGTCTGCTGAAAAAATTCATAAAAAGCCAGTTTTAGATTCTGTCCTTGTTGTTCGTGATAATGAACAACCTGTCGAAGTCAGTCTGCACTTGGGTGCTAGCGCGCGTGAAAGTGAATTTAATTGGCGCTTAGAAACTGAGCAAGGTGACATTCTTGAAGGATACTTGCAGTCACAAATCGTAAGAGATGATCGTTCGGTAGGAGGGGATTTAGTTTTTCAATTGCCTAACCTAGCGTGGGGTTATCATAAGCTTATTATTACTCGTAAGCGGCGTAAAACTCCCTATGAAATGACCCTTATAGTGACGCCTCAGTCTTGCTTTAAGCAAGCGGAAATAGAAAAAGGGAAGAAGATGTGGGGGCCAAGTGTTCAGCTTTATACACTTCGCACTCAACATAATTGGGGTATTGGCGATTTTGGTGATTTGAAGCAGTTGGTTGCTGAAGTGGCTTCTCGTGGTGGGGATTTTGTTGGCTTAAACCCAATACATTCGTTATTTCCTGCCAATCCTGAGGGAGCGAGTCCATACAGTCCATCTTCCCGCCGTTGGCTAAACGTGTTTTATATCGATGTTAGTTCGGTTCCAGAATTTGTGTTAAGTGCACAAGCTCAACAGAAGGTAGGAAGCGCTGAATTCCAACATAGATTACAAAGAGTGCGTGATTCTCATTGGGTGAACTATACCGAAGTCGCTGAACTTAAAATGAGTGTTCTACCATTACTTTACGAAGAATTTAAAATTCGCCATTTACAGAATATGACTGATAGAGCGGTTGAGTTTTTAGATTTTGTTGAGCAGGGTGGTGACAGTTTATTACATCAAGCTGCGTTTGACGCAATGCATACCACTTTTCATAAAGAAGATTCATCGATCTGGGGTTGGCCAGTTTTCCCAGAACAGTACCGTCGTTTTCAAAATCCTGCTGTCAAAAAGTTTATCGAAGACAACCAAGATTTAGTGCAACTCTACCTCTATTTACAATGGGTAGCAGACAATCAGATAAATGAAGCTCAAGTTCTAGCAGAAGAAAAAGGTATGGCGATAGGGCTATATCGTGATCTCGCTGTGGGGGTAGCAGATTCCGGCTCCGAAACATGGGCGGATGATAACGTATTAGTTCATGATGCGAGTATTGGTGCTCCGCCAGATATTTTAGGTCCGTTAGGACAAAATTGGGGTTTACCGCCACTTAATCCGCTTGTTTTGAAACAGACAAACTATGATGCTTATATTAAATTGCTCCGTGCAAACATGAAACATTGTGGGTCTTTGCGAATTGATCATATTTTGGGGCTATTACGTCTTTGGTTAATCCCAAAAGGTGAAGGTGCGACGGAAGGTGCTTATATTTATTATCCTGTAGAAGACATGTTGGCTATTCTGGCATTGGAATCTCATCGCCATCAATGTTCGGTTATCGGTGAAGATCTTGGTACAGTACCAGATGAAATAGTTGAGGTTCTGGCAGACGCAGGTGTGCATTCTTACAAAGTCTTTTTCTTTGAAGTGGCTGAAGATGGTGGTTACTATTCACCAAAACATTATGCAGAACAATCCATGTCAGCGTTATGTACTCATGATATGCCGACACTTCGTGGTTTTTGGCATTGTGATGATCTGAAAATGGGTAAAGAATTGGGGCTCTATCCTGACGAAAAGCAATTGAAACTACTTTTTGATAATAGATTGAAGTGCAAACAAGAAATATTGAATAGCGTTGCGTGGCATGGTTTTTTACCTGAATGCGTAGGTCGAGATGCGACAATGGTTCCAATGGATCAACATCTAAGTGAAGCATTACAGCTCCACCTTGCTGCTGGTACTTCAACGCTACTTAGCGTGCAGTTAGAAGACTGGTTAGAAATGGATAAACCGGTCAATATCCCTGGTACTGTGGATGAATACCCTAACTGGCGACGCAAACTTTCCATGAGTTTAGATGACATCTTTTCACGTGAAGAAGTGAACCGAATTGCTAGAAGACTTACAGAAGTGAGGCAGCAAGCGGAAAGATAGGATATTTTCTCTTACAAAATATCGGATAAGTCACTCCATATTTTTTCGTAGTCCTATAGAATGAAAGGTAGCTAATACCCGCTTTTAGCGGGTGTTTTTTACTGAGTAAGTCAGTTTTAATTGTGGTCGTTAGCGCTTACCCTATTTAGGTTTTCCATAATTAGGGACATTTCACGCTCCTGCTTGGCTTCTGGAGTTCTAGTCGCCGAAATATGAAAGCGACTGAAATACTGGCTATGAAGAAGCATGCTAGTAAGATTAAATAAAGCCAATCAGTAATAAAGCATGAAAATCAAAAATTTTATAGGGAGACGTCAGTTGAAAAAAACAGAGATTTCTAAAGAAGTACAAACGTTTGCTCTGCTTTCTAAAGCATCATTTTCCGACCCGTTTTCTTTTTTGGGGCCGTATCAACAAGCTGAAGATATCGCCTTACGTGTCTGGCTGCCGGGCGCCAGCAAGGTCGAACTTGTCGTGGGAAATGAGCCTAGAGTTGAATTGGAGCGCATTAGTGGCGATGGTTTCGAACTAAAACAAGCAAGAGATTTAAGGTTTACTCATTATAAATTGGCTATCGATTGGGATGGTACTGAACAAATAATGGATGATCCTTATCAGTACCATGCTTTGTACCAAGAATTTGAAGAACTGCATACTCCAATACAAATGTATCATCATATGGGAGCGCACTTTGTTGAGATGGAACGTGATGGTCAACAAATAAGTGGTACGCGCTTCTTGGTTTACGCTCCACATGCTTCTTCGGTCAGTTTAATTGGTGGATTTAATCAATGGGATGGTCGCCGTAATCCTATGCAAAAATTAGATTACGGAATCTGGGGACTTTTTTTTCCGGATTTACCAGAAGGAACTCAATATAAGTACGAAATAAAAGGTCCAAATGGTGAAGGGCTTCCACATAAAGCCGATCCATGGGGTTTTTATGCAGAGCAACACCCTTCTTTTGCGTCCATAACCTATAACCATAATCGGTATCAATGGAAAGATAAAGCATGGCAAGAAAGAGAGGTAACGGAGAAGCGTAAAGAAGCCTTATCTTTTTATGAACTGCATGTTGGATCGTGGAAGAGAGATAAAGAAGGTAATTTTTTAACTTATCGTGAATTGGCTGCTGAGCTCGTACCTTACCTAAGTGATCTTGGTTACACCCATGTCGAGTTAATGCCTATTTCAGAATATCCGTTTTATGGTTCTTGGGGCTATCAACCGGTTGGACTGTTTGCCCCAACCAGTCGTTTTGGTTCTCCAGATGACTTTAAGTTCTTTGTCGATGCGTGCCACGAAGCCGGGATTGGTGTGGTACTAGACTGGGTTCCTGCACATTACCCTGCTGATAGCCATGGCTTGGCTAACTTTGACGGTACGCCGTTGTACCATGACCCTGATCCTCGTCGAGGATGGCACCAAGATTGGAATTCTTACATTTATGATGTAGGTAAAGAACATGTACGCCGCTTTTTAGTCTCTAATGCGCTCTATTGGTTTGAACAATTCCATATTGATGGTATTCGTGTCGATGCGGTTGCGTCTATGTTGTATTTAGATTATTCACGGAGTCATGACCAATGGTTGCCAAACCAAGACGGTGGTAATGAGAATTATGATGCTATCGCAATGTTTAAATGGGTAAATGAAGAAGTTTACAAGCATTTCCCTAATGCCATGACTATTGCAGAAGAATCGACCGCTTTCCCGGGTGTTTCTGCGCCAACCTTTATGGGTGGCTTAGGCTTCGGCTTCAAATGGAATATGGGGTGGATGCACGACAGTTTATCTTATGTGCAAGAAGATCCTGTTCATCGTAAGTATCACCACAATACTATTACCTTCCCACTTATCTATGCACACAGTGAAAATTATGTTCTGTCACTGTCTCATGATGAAGTTGTTTATGGCAAGCGCTCTATACACAGTAAAATGCCTGGAGATGAATGGCAGCAAACCGCTAACTTGAGAGCTTATTTAGGGTATATGTACGGTCAACCAGGCAAGAAATTGAACTTCATGGGTACGGAGTTTGGTCAAACTAGCGAATGGAATCACGATGAACAGTTAGAGTGGTATTTACTTGAATATGAGCGTCATCAAGGAGTACAAGCACTCACACGTGATTTGAATTCGGTTTATCGTGACGAAGCTGCAATGCATGATCAAGATTGTGATCCTAAAGGGTTTGAATGGCGTCTACAAGATGCGGATAACGCGAGCGTTTTAGCTCATGAACGGATCAGTGAATCAGGAGAGCGAATTCTGGTTATAACCAATTTTACGCCCGTTCCTCATGAAGCATTTCGTTTAGGGGTACCAAATAAAGGCAAATATACCTTGTTGCTCAACACCGACGATGAAAAATACGCTGGAAGTGGATTTAAAGTCACGAAGACGATAAAAACAGAAAAGGTAACAAGTGAAGGTTTAGATCATTCTCTGAAAATGAGTTTACCGCCGTTATCAACTTTGTATTATAAATTGACTTAAATGTAGATGATTTAAGTTTAGATAACAAAAACAGGGCCTGTTACTGGTAAAGTAACAGGCCCTATTTTTGTGTTATTGAAAGAGTGATCATCAAAATGACTCTTAACAAAGAGTGGCAACAAGTGGCGATTATTCGATTAACTACAGTAGTTAGCCGATATTACTTGGTTACATCAGCCCTAAAGTAGATAGAATAAATATACCTGCAGTACAACTCAATAAAGAGCCTACGGTGGTGAGGGCGATAATATTGGCCGCTAAAGTGGCATTACCTCCCATGGCTCTTGCCATCACGTAGCTTGCGGCCGCTGTAGGTGCCGCACTCATGAAAAAGATAATTCCTAATTCAATTCCTCTGAATCCAAAACTGATTGCGATTAAAGTAATAGCAACTGGCGCTAGAATAAGTTTATTAAATGTGGCAAACCAAGTTGAATTTTTATCGTGCTTGAGCGATTTAATATCTAGCGAACCACCCGTACAAAGCAAAGCTAGAGGCAATGTCATACGAGCAAAATACTCACCAGCATCCGCTACCATTTCTGGCACAGGGATAGTTAAAGCATAAAATAAGATACCCAACATAATCGAAATAACTAATGGGTTTTTAGTAATCGTCTTGACTATCACTCCCAGAGCTTTAAAGCCGCTTCCTTTTTCTTGTTTCGGACTTAAAGCGATAACGGCTAAAATATTATAAAGGATGGTCATTGGTGCGACATAAATTGCAGCCAACGCAACACCAGAGTCACCGTAAGCATTGGCAATGTATGCTAAGCCGATAATAGCGGTATTAGCTCTGTAGCTCCCTTGAATCGATACGCCGTTGTCGCTAGAGTTAGGGAACATTTTGTTGGTAACAATAGTGATAAAAACAAAGAACACCAAGTTTGCTGCGATACCATAGCCGATAAACGCAGTGCTATTGGAAAAGTCGTGCTCAGAACCAATAATGCTTAAAAAAAGCAGGGCAGGTAAGGTGACTTGGAAAACGAGTTTAGAGGCAACGTCAATAAACTCGTCATTGATAAGCCCTATGCGTTTTAATATGACGCCTAATAGTAGCATTAAGCAGATTGGCCCTGTAATCGAGGCGGAAAATAGCAACTGGTCGATAAAATTGCCCATGAAATTCCTTTTCTGGCGGTGAGTAAATAAACTAAATGAAGTTAATACTGTAAGTGAGTAAACAAAGTAATACGTTAATCGTATAAAAATTAACTTATAACGAAGACAACACGTCGGAAAAATAGGCGTGTTGATGAGTATTGTGTCACATCAATTTAAAAATGAAAACTAATCAAAAAGTTGGTCATGTTTCAGTAATGTTACTATCACTTTTTATTTGAACTGATATAGTGCATTTAATCTAAAAATAGCATACTTAATGGAATAATCGTGAGCGAGAAAATATATTTTAATACTGCAGGAAAATTTAGCCTTAAAAAGCAGCTGGTTAACTTAGTAACTCGTTTTCATCATTCTATTGCGCCAAATCATGCTAAAAAAACAGCTAGGCAACTTCTTCTTACTCCGGTGAGAAGTAAACCATTTAATACGGAGCCAGCAGGATTGATCCATGGTCATATAGAAACATCGGAAGGACGCATAAAAACCTACTCATTAGGTAGTGGTCCGTTATGGGTTTTGACTCATGGTTGGTCTGGTTCATCGAGCCAGTTTTACCCACTGATGGAACACATTGCCTCTAAAGGTTTTACCGCTTTTGCTTATGATCAACCTGCACATGGTAAAAGTGGCGGCGCCTATGGCCACATTCCTGCGTTTGTTTTTTGTTTAGAACAAATATTAGATAGTGTCGAACAACCGGTTGCTGGCCTTGTTGGTCACAGTATGGGGACAGCATCGGCTCTAGAGTGCAAGCACAGCAAAATAGCTGGCTGTCCGATGCTATTAATTGCGCCTGTTTTAGATTATTTGGATAATCTGTTTGATAGTATTGAACGTTCAGGCTATTCGCTTAAATTATTCAAAGAAGTGGTCGGGGAAGTTGAGCAGCAATACCATTACCCTATTCACGTAATCGATCCGTATCAGCATTTAATGCAACGTATTTCGCCAACCATAATTGTGCATGATGAAGATGATAAGTTTACTAAATTTACGGTTTCTCAGCAGGCTGCTAAGCAGGGCGAAAACGTGTCTTTAGTTGCAACAAAAGGGCAGGGGCATGGCAGGGTGATGAAATGTCAGCAAGTAATGGACAGCTTCGATAGATTAGCTAGTCAATTGTGATAATAGTACTTTGCTAATAATAAAATGATAATAGTAACGTGTTAACGATCATTATTTTCGTCAATCATTATTAGCCGTAAGGTATTAACAACTCTGTGATATTAGGCAAACAATAACGATGAAAATTGTTCTATAAATAACTATGTAGCACGTAAGTTATTATTTACTATTTGCTACCGTTTCTCATTTATCGATGTTTCTAGTTCTCGCATGTTTCACGTAAATAATAGATGACCTTGTATGATTGAATATGGTAGTGCCGCTTACAAAAAAGTCAGCTTTACGATGGCATTAGGTTCGTTTTTGATTTTTTGTAATCTTTATTTCTTTCAACCTATTCTTCCGCAGTTGGCTAAAGAACTTGCCATTAGTGCTACTCAAGTAAATTGGATCTTTGCCTCCACGACATTAACACTGTCACTATTTTTAGTTCCTTGGGCATTGGTGTCTGAATCGTTTGGTCGGAAAAAGGTGATGTTAATCGGGTTATTTTCTCCTCCCATTATCAACTTATTTATGCTGGCTGATTCGAGTTTTTATAGCATGGTCATTGCCAGAGCGTGCATGGGCATTTCTTTGGCTGCTTTTGCGTCTGTGGCCGTTGCTTATATGGCCGAGGAAATGTCTCCTGCTGCGCTTACTCAAGCGGTTGGTGGCTATATTGCTGCTAATTCTTTAGGTGGAATTACGGGGCGAATTGTTGGTGGGGTTGTGACTGACTTCTTTAGTTGGCAAGCAGCCGCGATTATCATTTCGGTAGCAACGTTTATTGGCGGTGCTGTGGTTTTGAAAAATTTACCACAACAAAAATACTTCAAGCCACAACGTGGTGTATTTTTTCACCATAACCGTCAATTAGTTCAACACCTCAGGAATAAAGAAGTCTGGTTTGCCATGTTGATTGGTGGCTTTAATTTCGCTCTGTTTGTTAATCTTTTTTCTGTTATTAGTTTTCGGTTATCAGATGCACCGTATAGCTTACCATCAAGCCTTACTTCTCTTACCTTTTTGTGTTATTTATCTGGCACGTTAAGCTCTCGATACAGCGGCCGCTGGGCGCAAAAATACCATTCTATTTCGGGTATGGTTCTTGGCACGGTGATTACCGCAACCGGCATGTTTATCGCTTATCTTGACGGCATTGGCACCATGTTAGTCGGTTTACTTTTGATTAGTAGTGGTGCTTTTTTTACGCATGCTTTAGCCTATGGATGGGTCAGTCAAAAAGCGATCAGAGCCAAAGCAACGGCGACGGCTTTATACTTGGTGCATTATTATATTGGTGGTAGTTTAGGCGGCTTTATACTTATCTATTGTTGGCAAAATGGTGCATGGGAATCGGTAATGGCAGGTGGAACCCTATTTTGCGTAATGATATTTATTCTGTGTTATTTACTCAAAACTCACGAGCTTGGTTCTATAAAAAAGGAAAATTTGTGACCGATAATCAAATAATTGCTCAAACTCAACAATGGCTAGAACAGGTGGTTATAGGCCTTAACCTGTGCCCTTTTGCTCATAAGCCGAATATTAATAAGCAGATTAAAATAGCACTATCAAATGCTACGACAGAAGAAGCGTTACTGGGGTTTATTCTTCTACAGTTGAAAGAATTGGATAACACCGAGCCTAAAGAGCTTGAGACGACATTAGTTGTTGTGCCAAATATGCTCGAAGATTTTATGGAATATAATTTTTTTCTAGATTGGGTGGATGCGCTTTTAAAGCAAGAAAACTACCAAGGTATTTATCAAGTTGCTACTTTTCATCCTAATTACTGTTTTGGAGGAACCGAACCAGAAGACGATGAAAACTTAACCAACCGTTCTCCGTTTCCGATTTTGCATTTAATACGTGAAGAGAGCATGGAACGAGTGTTAAAACATTACCCTGATCCAGAATTGATACCAGAACGAAATATCGAGCGAGTTCAATCTTTGACTAATGAAGAGAAGCAAAAACTCTATCCTTATTTGTTTAGCGGTTAATCTAGACCAGATAATCTATAATTTTGCATTACTAAACATTGCATAAAAAACCTTGTTGATTAACGCAAGGTTTTTTGTGTATTGCTCGATTTTTAGCTAAAGTCGACACCATTCTCTTGATAAAGTCGACGACATGCTCGGCCATCGTTATGAAATAAGTGACATCGGTGCGCTGCCAAGCCAATAGCAAATTTGTCGCCCTCTTCTACCGGTAGGGTATCGGGAGCACGATAAATAACATTCGCATCAGCACTGTCTAGGTGTAAATATATTTGTGTTTCATTACCCAGTTTTTCCACTATTTGAATATTTCCCTCTATAGTTGCATCCGCTTGCTCTGCGTTCAATAAATGCTCAGGACGAATACCTAAGGACATGCGTTCTCCCTTAGTGACACTTGATCCTTCAACTGGGATCCAAAGCGTATTGCCATTAGAAAGTTCAACTTGAACGCGTTCTTCTTCTACGTGCTCAATCTGAACACTGATAAAATTCATTTTTGGCGAACCAATAAACCCAGCGACAAAACGATTTTTGGGATAATGATAGAGTTCTAACGGTTTACCCACTTGTGATACAAACCCCTCGTCCAAAACCACAATTTTATCTGCCATGGTCATGGCTTCTACTTGATCATGAGTAACATAGATCATGGTACAGCCGAGTTGACGTTGAAGCTTGGTTATTTCGCTGCGCATGTTGACTCGAAGCGCTGCATCTAAGTTAGAAAGCGGTTCATCCAGTAAAAATAAATTGGGTTGAGAAACCAGAGTGCGCCCAATAGCAACACGTTGACGTTGACCACCTGATAATGCTTTTGGTTGCCTTTCTAGAAGGTGACCCAGTTGTAAAATCTCAGCCGCGTGTGAGACGCGTTTATCTATTTCAGTTTTGTCTGCTTTAGCGAGTTTTAGACCAAACGACATGTTGTCATAAAGATTTAAGTGCGGATAAAGGGCATAAGATTGAAAAACCATTCCAACCCCACGTTTAGAGGGCTCAACGTCATTCATTCGTTCACCGTCAATATATAAGTCACCAGATGTAATGTCTTCTAATCCTGCGATACAACGTAATAAAGTAGATTTACCACAACCAGATGGTCCAACAAAAACGACAAATTCCCCTTCTTGGATCTCTAAATCAATATTTTTGGAGATTGTTAGGTCGCCGTACGCTTTACATACATTTTTTAAAGTGACACTTGCCATGTGGTCTATCCTCGATTGGTTTGATACCGCTAGTCATTCATGTATTGATGATTGTTTTTTAATAGACAGTCAACAGTGTGAATACCGGTCTAGTTTGTGTTGTTTTTGGCTATTTTACATCCTCCACTACAAGCCGATATTAGGGGGGAGTAATTAAGGATGAGGTTGAAAAAGGAGCTAATTACAAAATTAGATCTGGCTCAAAAAAACACCTATACAAACTGAGAATGAAATCACATTTAAGATCCTTTTTGTGATTTGAAACAGTAAGTCACTCTGACGTTGATCACGAAAACGACTCTTTTCAACAAGGGCGTAGAATGCAGGATGATGATACTTAGCCAATATTTTTACATCATGAGCAGAGAAATTTGACACCGCGTTGTTGTTACTGAATCGCCTTAATTTATTCAAAAAGGATATAAATATGAAAAACGCCCTAAGCACAGTTGCTATTTGTACGTTAACTGCATTTTGTTCATTGAATGTGAACGCTGCAATTGAAGAAGGCCAACTTACTATTTGGATTAATGGTGATAAAGGTTATAACGGTCTTACTCAAGTTGGGAAAAAATTTGAGGAAGATACCGGTATTAAAGTAACAGTAGCGCATCCAGATGGTCTGCAAGATAAATTTCCGCAGACGGCGGCAACTGGAGATGGCCCTGATATTGTATTTTGGGCTCATGACCGATTTGGTGGTTATGCTGAAGCTGGGTTATTAGCGGAAATCAATCCATCTCAAGAGATCAAAGACGCTATCGTCGATTTTGCATGGGACGCAGTGCAATATAATGGCAAGTTAATTGGTTATCCTGTTGCTGTTGAATCTTTATCATTAATTTATAACAAAGATCTTGTTGCAACCCCACCTACGAGTTGGCAAGAGATAGAAGCGTTAAGTGCAAAACTTAATCAACAAGGCAAAACCGCCATCATGTGGAACCTAAAAGAACCGTATTTTACTTGGCCTTTAATGGCAGCAGATGGCGGCTATGCGTTTAAGTACACAGGTTCAGGTTATGATGTAAAAGATGCAGGTATCGCTACTGATGGAGTGAAAGAAGCGATGCATTTTGTTAAGAGTCTGGTAGATAAAGGCATTATCTCCGCTGATATGGACTATTCGGTTTCTGAATCTGAATTTAACAAAGGCAACACGGCAATGACCATTAATGGCCCATGGGCATGGGGAAATATCGAAAAGTCAGGGATTAATTATGGTGTCGCGACTTTGCCAACATTTAACGGGCAATCTTCTAAACCATTTGTTGGGGTGTTAACTGCTGGGATTAGTACGGCCTCACCGAACCAAGATCTAGCGGTTGAGTTTATTGAAAATTACTTGCTTACCAATGACGCGTTACACGAGGTAAATAATGACAAGCCACTTGGTGCTGTCGCGTTGAATTCTTTCCAAAAAGAGCTAAATAGTGATAAGCGCATCTCGGCAACGATGAATAATGCAATGAATGGTGAAATTATGCCCAATATTCCACAAATGGGCGCATTTTGGGTTGCGGCTAGAAATGCCATTATTAATATTGTCGATGGTCGTCAAGGCGTTGATGAAGCACTTGAGGATGCTGAAAAACAGATGGTTAAGTAATGGGTTAATTATCTAATTAATTTTAGGTCGCATTATAGGAGAGTGATTTCTCTCCTGATTTTTCTCCCTTTCATTGCCAATGGGTTTTCATATGCAGTCAACTAAAAATAAAGATCTGGACACATCTTCCTCATTTTCTTCTAGTGAGGAATGGTCTTCTAGTAAAAAAATAACTTCGAATCAGAAAATAGTTATCAAATGGGCCTTATTGGCAATGATTGGTGTTGTTAATGGTTATGCCACTATTATTATGTATGTACGTGGTGAGGTTGCATTTGCTTTGCTTACGGTAATATTAACTGCGTTAGCCTTGTATATTTTTGCAAGCAAAAAGACGTATGCTCATCGCTATATTTATCCCGGTATCGCAGGGATGATCTTGTTCATTCTGTTTCCATTAGCCTATACCGTTGGTTTAGCTTTTACTAATTACAGCGCCAGTAATCAATTATCTTTAGAGCGGGCTCAGGCCGTATTATTGGATCAAACTTATCAAAGTGGAGAGAGTTATCCATTCTATCTGTATAAAACAGCTGACGGTCACCGACTTGTGGTTAAAGATGCAGACCAATTGCTCGCCACTGAGCCGTTTATATTACAAGGGTTTGCCAAAAGTGAACTTGATTTATTGGCTATCGATCAAGTTGTTGGCGAAAAAGAAAAAATAAAGACCATTATCCAAAATAAAGTCGCTTTAGCCAACGTTGATCTGCATTTGCCAAACGGAGCAGATATTCGTATGAGTGGGTTAAGAAAGTTTGCATCTGTTATGCCACTTTATACCTTGGCTGATGATGGTCAGTCGATGACGAATAATAAAACCGGTCAGAATCTATATCCAAATATGGATAGTGGATACTATCAGGTAGTCGATGACGCGGGACAGTTTATTGGTGCGGCAATCTCTCCAGGATTTGTGGTTAATATTGGTATCGATAATTTTGAACGCGTTTGGCAAGACGATGGAATAAAAGAACCTTTCATTAGTATTTTTATTTGGACGGTCGCATTTGCCGCGATAACGGTGGGTCTGACACTGATTATTGGCCTTGTTTTGGCCAGCATTGTTCAATGGGAATACCTTAAAGGCCGAGCTATTTATCGCGTGTTATTGATTCTTCCTTATGCTGTTCCTGCGTTTATTTCTATCCTTATTTTTAAAGGTTTATTTAACCAGAGTTTCGGAGAGATAAATATGGTTCTAGAGGCGATGTTTGGTATTAGTCCAAACTGGTTTTCTGATCCTATTTTGGCACGAACCATGGTGATCATTGTGAATACATGGTTAGGCTTTCCTTATATGATGATCCTTTGTATGGGGTTGCTTAAAGCAATACCGGACGATTTATATGAAGCATCAGCGATTGACGGTGCTGGTCCTTTTAAAAATTTCACCCAGATCACTTTGCCAATGATGATCAAGCCACTAACGCCTTTGCTGATAGCGTGTTTCGCATTTAATTTCAATAACTTTGTGATGATTTACCTACTAACCAGCGGGGGGCCCAATATGATTGGAACGTCCGAGCCTGCAGGTTATACCGATTTGTTAGTGAGCTATACCTACCGCATTGCTTTCGAAGGCGGTGGTGGTCAAGATTTCGGTTTGGCGAGTGCTATCGCGACACTGATATTTTTACTCGTGGGTGGTTTAGCTTTACTAAACTTACGATTTACCAAACTGTCACAGGATTAAGGCGAAATATTATGGCGATAGTACAAAGTAAAAATTTAAAATACCGAGTATGGGCAACGCATATAGCTTTGTGGCTTTTTTTATCGATGATTATTTTCCCTATGTTAATGATTATTGCGATATCTTTTCGAGAAGGGAATTTTGCTACAGGCAGCTTGATCCCTGACAATCCATCGTTAGAGCATTGGAAGTTAGCTTTAGGCTTTTCTGTTACCAATGCCGATGGTTCGATTACACCACCACCGTTTCCTGTTTTATCCTGGCTGTGGAATTCAGTTAAAATAGCTGCTATTTCATCAGTGTTTATTGTCGCGTTATCAACAACATCTGCTTACGCGTTTGCTCGAATGAGATTCACTGGTAAAAACACAATCCTAAAAGCAATGATGATTTTTCAAATGTTTCCTGCGGTACTGGCATTAGTCGCAATGTACGCTCTGTTTGATAAGTTGGGGCAATACATACCATTTTTAGGCTTAAATACCCATGGTGGTTTGATTTTCTCTTACCTTGGTGGTATCGCGTTACATGTATGGACAATTAAAGGTTACTTCGAAACGATAGATAATTCCCTAGAAGAAGCGGCTGCGCTGGATGGTGCAACACCATGGCAGGCATTCCGTTTGGTGCTTTTACCTTTATCGGTGCCAATTCTTGCTGTGGTGTTTATTTTGTCGTTTATTACAGTTGTTGGTGAAGTACCAGTAGCTTCATTATTACTCTCCGATGTCGACAAATATACCCTTGCGGTAGGAATGCAACAGTACCTTTATCCTCAAAATTATCTGTGGGGTGATTTTGCTGCCGCTGCGGTGCTTTCAGCCGTACCCATTACTGTCGTATTTTTACTCGCGCAGCGCTGGTTAGTCGGAGGTTTGACCGCCGGTGGTGTGAAAGGATAAGAAGATAAAAAATAAGCGACCGATTATGGTCGCTTATTTATTTAGAAAAATTGTTAGTAGCCATTCAATTTAGTTCTTTATTTGAAGGCGCGCAGCCAACGTACTGCATCAATACGTAGATACTCTCTTCATGCAGCGCAACTTTTCGAAATAGATCAGCAAATATGTTGTCGCCACCGAAACAAGTTTGAATGTAATGGTTAATATCTTGGCTTTTATACCCTTCTACATACATGGTACGTACCCATTGATACTCAACCGCTCGTGGGTTAGCGATGGTATCATCGCTTAATGTGATAAGGGTGCGATCTTCTATCAATGTAAAGCCTACTGTTTTAATTTTGAAGTAAAGGTGACGGTTGAGATTGGCGGTTAAACTAATTATTTAATGGTATAGCTATATCAAAATACAGACATATTAAAACGTCGCTATACGAAAACTAGCCACCCGAATTAAAACAGAAATATATTAAAGAAAAATGACAAATTGATGCGAAATAACGGTTTATACTTATTTTAGTATGCTAGAAGAGTAACGTTAAATACGTCAAATGGTATGAATTAAACACAAAATGTGGCCGAAGGTTTTGGTTACTAACCTTGCGAAAGAAGCCAATCCTACTTTCGCAGAGTTGTGATTGGCTATAGTACTGAATATGAGTCTATTTTAGCATTTTGACATGCATTTCCATTTCTTCACCAATCTGTTTGCGCATATTCATTAGCTTTATTGCTGAATCACGCAGATCGATGTCTTCCTCGGTTACTGGGGTCCATTCTGGTATTTTGGTTGGTTTTCCGCCGGCATCAACCGCAACCATGATAACAATACAGTGAGTGGTCAGTGTTTTGTCTAACTGTTTGGGGTCGCTGGCTTGCACATCAATAGCCACGTGCATAGAGCTTGTTCCGGTATAAATAATTTTGGCACTCACTTCGACGAGGTTACCTACATGAATCGGTGCAACAAAGCGAATTCCGCCAGCGTAAGCGGTGATGCAATATTTACCGCTCCAGCCCGCTGAGCATGCGTAAGCGGCTAAATCGACCCATTTCATTACGGCTCCGCCGTGTACTTTGCCACCAAAATTCACATCGCCAGGTTCCGCTAAAAATCTAAGTGTTATTTCCCTTTGTCGTTTGGCCATTTCCATTTCCTAATTATTTTGACATCCCTTTCAGTATCAAACAAAAATAAGCGAGATAAAAGGGCTATTCGTTGTATGAAAGTAACTTAATTGGCACAATCAGACAATCACTAGCAGATTACCTGACAACATAAGAAAATCTCCATGCGAATTCTTCACACATCAGACTGGCATCTTGGACAGTCGTTTTTTACCAAGAGCAGAAAAAATGAACATCAAGCCTTTATTGAATGGCTGCTTAATTTGGTGCAAGAACAGGAGATTGATGCGGTGATTATTGCTGGTGATGTCTTTGACTCTGGCACACCGCCAAGCTATGCACGTGAATTATATAACCGCTTTGTAGTGCAGATGAATGCTATCAACTGTACCTTAGTTGTGCTCGGAGGGAATCATGATTCAGTATCCATGCTTAATGAATCCAAGCCATTGGTGGAATGTTTAAATACCCATGTTGTAGCGAACACATCGGATGATTATTCTAGTCAAATTATTGAGTTATCATCAAATGGACAGATAGGGGCCCTGCTATGTGCCGTGCCTTTTGTTCGTGCACGAGATGTTATGCATAGTATGGCCGGTTCTTCTGGTACGCAAAAACAGAAGCAACTTGGTGATGCTATTAAGGCTCATTATTTTGCTTTATATAACCAAGCCAAGACAATACGTGAACAGAAAAACTTAGCCGTACCGATTATCACTACTGGTCATTTAACTGCGATGGGAGTAACTAAAGCCGATTCTGAACGCGACATATATATAGGTTCGTTAGATGCTTTTGCCGCAGATGGCTTTCCTCCGGCGGATTATATTGCACTTGGACATATTCACCGACCACAAATAGTCGCTAAGTCAGAGCATATTCGTTATTGCGGGTCACCGATTCCACTAAGCTTTGATGAGCTTAAATTCACTAAACAAGTCGTATTAGTTGAATTTGACCATGAGACACGTACTAAGATACAGATTATTGAGGTGCCTACCTTTCAGAGAATGGCAATATTAAAAGGCGATTTACCATCAATAGAAAAACAACTGCAAACCTTTCGAGATGTTACCGAACAATCACCGGTTTGGTTGGCTGTTGAAGTAGAAGTGCAAGATTTTCTATCTGATTTACAGCAGCGTATTCAATCTTTAACCGAAGATCTTAATGTGGAAGTATTACAACTGCGTCGTGCCAGAAGCCAACAGAAGCAGAGTCTACAACAAGAACAGTTAGAAACACTCTCTGAGTTAACGCCTATCGATGTGTTCGAAAAAAGAGTTGAGCATGAATCGTTGCAATCTGAAGATGAAACAGCAAGGTTAACTAGAATAACAACACGTTTTGAGCAAATCGTAGCAGAAGTAGAAAGTGGAGAACAAAGTGAATGAAAATTTTAAGTCTACGGTTTCAAAATTTAAATTCTTTAAAAGGTGAATGGAAGATAGATTTTACTCAACCTCCTTTTTCTGAATACGGTTTATTTGCGATTACTGGCCCAACAGGAGCAGGTAAAACTACTATTTTAGATGCCATTTGTGTTGGACTTTATCATTCGACGCCAAGGCTAGGCGGTATTACCAATTCAAACAATGAATTGATGACCAGAGGGTGCACAGAATGCTTGTCTGAAGTTGAGTTTGAAGTAAAGGGCAAAGCGTATCGTGCATTTTGGAGTATGAAGCGTGCGCGAGGAAAAGTGGATGGAAATCTTCAACCTGCCACGGTCGAATTAGCCGAAGTACAAACAGGCAAAGTGTTAGCAAACAAAGCGACGATCAAAAATGATTTAATAGAATCCATTACCGGTTTGGACTTTGGACGATTCACCAAATCGATGTTGCTTTCTCAAGGGCAGTTTGCGGCATTCTTAAATGCGAAAGAATCTGAACGAGCGGAATTATTAGAAGAACTGACCGGAACAGAGATTTACAGCCAAATCTCTCAGAAAGTACACCAGCATTATAGTGAAGCGAAAAACACCCTGGCCAATTTAGAAGCGCAAGCCAAAGGCGTGCAACTTCTTAGTCAAGAAGTAAAAACTGAATTGATTTCACAACAAACACAGCTAAATAAACAACAGCAAGCTCGTAAAGCAGAGTTGTCCAAGTTAGAAGAAAAGGTCAATTGGTTTGGCAGCTTAGACAAATACTCTCACCAGAAGGCACAGGCCGAGCTACAGTTAAGCCAAGCAAGCCAGCAGTTGAAGCAAGCCGAACCAGAATTAGAAAAACTCGCGGCGAGTGAACCTGCAGAAAAAATTCGCTCGCCTTATTTGCTTTTGCAGCAAGCCAATCAGCATCGACAACGATTAGAAGCTCAGTTAAGCGATAAGCAAAAAGCCATTCAAGGGTTAGATGATAAGGTAAAGCAGCTTGAGTTAATCACCATTCAAGTAACCGAAAAACAAAGAATCGCTAAACAGAATAACAACCAATTGGAAGATTTAATTAATCAGAAAATCATTCCGTTAGATAACCAGATAAAACTGGAAAACAGTCAATGCGAAACATTACAAAAGCGGTTGACTGAACAGCAACAACAATACGCTGGCTTTCAAACCTTGCAACAGAGGGTAACAAAAGATTTACAACAAGTTGACAAGGCGATTAGCACCATTAGTCAATTTAAACAAACACACCAAGCGGATGCCTCCCTGAGCCAACATATGGCCAAATGGCAAGAACAACTTAAACAGATAGAGCGTCAATCTGAGGATATCCGACAACAAAAAACGAGTCTTGCTGAACTGGAACAACAAATAAACCAATTAGTTGGCCAAGAGAAATTAGCTCAGCAGCAGCAAACAGAAAGTTTCAATCAGTTAGAGCAAAGTAAACAACGCGTCATTCAAATAGAAAATGATAAATCGACGTTACAAGCAACGTTTAATATTGCCGACTCTTTACCAGAAGTAGAAAGCCAATTAGATTCACTAAATAGTCAGTTAGCGGCTTTGCAAAACTTGCAACACCTACAAACCCAGTGGTTTGGTTTTGATGAAGAAAAGCAAGAAAAACTAAAAACGATAAAACAACTTGAACAAAAAAAACAAACTGAAGAGACAACACGTGTTCATTTGAGAGAACAGTATCGATTGCATGAAAATCTGTTTAAATCACTCGAGCAGCAAGTAAAACAAGAACAAGCCTTGCTAGAGCAAGAAAAAGTTTTAGCTAACTATCGTCGCCAATTAGAACAAAATAGCCCTTGTCCTTTGTGTGGCTCCACGGAGCACCCATTAGCTGATCATAACCAAAAATACGATGTGCCAGCAAAACAAGCTGAATTAGATTCGGCAAAGATCGCGCTTGATGATACTCGCAGCCGTGGTTTGGAATGTAGGGGCAATATTGAATTAATTGATGGGCAATTACAAGAAGCCTTCAAGCGTATTAATTGGCTTGAACAGGAACAAAATAAGCTTGTTGAACAGTGGCAACAAGTGGCGAATAGTATCGCTTATTCGCATGGGATTACTGACGATTGGTTAAGCAAGTTTTCTCAGCAGCAACAAGAAAAACGCAGCAATTTGGCCGATTTTATGGTTAAGTTTCGTCATATTGATGGGCAATTACAACGAGCGAAAGAACAAGTAGTACAGGCTCAACAAGTGTATTTTCAGCAGGAATCTGCTACAAAATTACAGCAGCAGCAACGAGAAAATGAACAAAAAAATAAGCACGATGTAATACAACGATTAGAAAACATGAATTCGTCTTTGGCTTTGCAGCAAACCCAACTGATAGCGAGCATTACTGAATGTGGTTACGATTTAGCTACAGATACCGACCTATCGGTGTGGGTCGAACAAAAGCGTGAAGATATGCAAAACTGGCAACTGAACGAACAACGGTTTACCGAGCTTCACACGGAAAGAACCGCATTACAGTCCAATTTGGAAGTACATTTGTCTCGTCTTGCAGAAATAGAGCAAATTCTTGAACAAGAACATCAGCGTTTGCTCGATCAACAGAATAAACGCGATCAATTAGTTGAAAGTCGAACCGAACTATTTGGTGCAAAAGTGGTTGAACAAGAGCGACAAACTAGCCGCCGCGATTTAGCACAGGCCGATGAAATACAGCTTGAAGCAGTGAAACATAGCCAACAAGCGGAACAAGATCTGAAAACAGCCCAAGGTGAATTGACATTATTAACCAGCAACTTAGAGACGGTACAACAGACATACCACGAACAACAGCAAAATTGGTTTACATTGCTTGAGCAAAGCCCGTTTAGTTCGACAGAATTATTTGAAAGCGCTTTGTTAGATTATGAACAACGGCAGCATTTAATCGACTTGAAGACCAGATTAACCTCTGATTTTGAACGGGCACAAGCTGTCGCCGATACCGCTAACAAACAAGTTGAAGAATTGTTAAGTCACCAATATGCCAGCCAATATCAGCAGCAAGATAAAAGCGCAGCTGAGCAAGAATTACAACAGCTGAAAGAACAGATTTCACAGACGTCTAAGCGAGAAGGGGAGTTGCAAAACGAACTTCAATCCGACCAACGTAGACGAGAGCAACAGCAAGGTTTGTTGGACGAAATACAAAGGCTGCGCAATGAGTATGATGATATTCAGTATTTACATTCGCTTATTGGATCGCAAAAAGGTGATAAATTCCGCAAATTTGCACAAGGGTTAACCTTGGACAACTTGGTTCATTTGGCGAACCGTCAATTAGGTCGTTTACATGGTCGTTACCAATTACAACGTAGGCAAGATGAAGGTTTGGAGTTGTCTGTGGTCGATACGTGGCAAGGTGATGTAGTAAGGGATACTAAAACCTTATCTGGCGGAGAAAGTTTTTTGGTTAGTTTGGCGTTAGCTCTTGGTTTGTCTGATTTAGTTAGCCATAAAACCAGTATTGATTCTTTGTTTTTAGATGAAGGTTTTGGCACTTTAGATGCAGAGACCTTAGACCTAGCCTTAGATGCATTGGATAGCTTAAATGCTTCTGGCAAAATGATTGGTGTGATTAGCCACGTTGAAGCGATGAAAGAACGTATACCAGTTCAGCTAAAAGTGAGTAAAAAAAGTGGCTTGGGAGTCAGTGAATTGAATTCGGTTTACCGGGTTACTACTTAATATAACGTGGATGTATCAATGAAAAATAAACGACTATTTATTTTCGATATGGATGGCGTGTTACTCGATTCGGAGCCCTATTGGCGAGCCGCTCAGATTGACTTGCTTGATCAATTTGGTGTGCGAATTTCAAGCGAAGATTGTATTCGAAATACGATGGGTAAGCGAATTGATGATATTGCTATTTTTTGGATCGATGAATTTTCTTTGAATGTTGAACCAGAATATTTTGCCACTTTATTACTGAAAACTACCGCCGGTCTGATTCGACAAAATGCTAAGGCCAATCCAGGTCTTTATTCATTAATTGAATTTTTACAGCAACATAGATTTGTTATCGCGTTGGCTACGTCGTCGAGTAAGGAGATTATCACCGCTGTGCTACAAAAACTTCAGCTCGAAGATGTATTTGCAGTAACAGTGAGCGCCGATTCGGTAAAAAGAGGCAAACCGGCCCCAGATGTATATTTAAACGTTTGTGCTCGGTTGAACATTTCTACCGAATATGCATTAGCGTTAGAAGATAGTTTAACTGGGGTAAAATCTGCGCTCGCTGCCAATATAACCACCATCGCTATACCTGAGACTGGTAATGCAAATGTTGATTTCAGCTCCGCAGATTTTATTGTGAGTAGAATCGGCGATGTGATTAAGTTACTTGAAAGAGATTAAATCCGGGTTAATTTATTTTGGTAACCAACTGTTTGTTTGCTAACTAATAATCTCCAAGTCTTACTAATTGGAGCAA